>JAYPQH010000023.1:0-27596 GCA_038131935.1 Alphaproteobacteria bacterium
ATGCAGTTGATGATAAAGAGCTCTACAAAATGGCAACCTTAACAGATCCCATGAGTCTTGAACTCATGCGAAAGGTGGCTGAATACCCAAGAATGATTGAACAAGCTGCAGTTGCTTATGAGCCTCATCGGGTAGCTTATTATGCATATGACCTTGCAAGTTTATTTCACGCTTACTGGAACCGTGGAAAAGAGGAGGGCGCGCGATTTATTGATCCAGATCATCAACAGGATTCTTTAAATAGATTGGCACTTGCACGTCTTGTTGGCTTGGCCTTGCGCCGTACGTTATGTGTTATGGCAGTTGAGCCGGTGTCTGAGATGTAATGGTTGTGGACGTTCTTTTTAAATTTCTGAGCAAACCCATTTTCCCGGTTATGTTGGGTGCTTGCCTTGTGCTGATTATATCTTATTCATTATGGCAAAGCTACGAGTCTCCCCTCTCGTGATATTCCAATTATACGTGTAAAAAATCCATTGCCTGTTAGGGTTCCTCCAGAGGATGAAGGTGGTACAGAAGTAGAGCATAGAGGGCTCTTGGTCTTTGATGTTCTGGATGGAATTGAACACCAAGCTGATATTGTGATGGAAAATCCATCTCAAACCAAAAGTCAGGAAATAGGTCGTCACGTTATGCCACTTGAGGGCCAAGATGTTATAGCCATGCTTATTAAAGAGCAACAGAATGAAGCATCTATTGTAAGTGATATGCCATCTTTAAAGGGCGCAGACCCCAATAAGGCAATACCATTATTGAACCAATTCCCACATGATTTTGGCATACAAATTGGCGCCTTTAAGTCTTTTGATACAGCGTCGCGATCTGCTCGAACCGTGCAGAGGAATGAGCCATCATTGGCAAATCTGAAATTGTACCTTGTACGCGCCGAACATCAAAAGACCGGTCTCTTTTACAGGGCAATTTTAGGGCCTGTTTTTGATCAAAAAACTGCGTTTGAGCTATGTGATATACTGAGCAAAAGTCGTATTAATTGCGTCGTTGTGGGTGGAAAAATATAATGTCCCTTCCTTTTATTATGGCTCTTGAAGGGCCGACTTTGTTGGATCAAGAAAAAGAATTCATTACCGAATATCAACCGTGGGGGATCATACATTTCGCGCGGAATATTGTTGAAGCCAAACAAATTCATGAACTTAATAGAGAATTAAGATCACATGGGATTAAGCATATTTTGGTTGACCAAGAAGGAGGTCGGGTTCAAAGGCTACGGGCCCCTGAATTTACTGATTATCCTGCTGTTCAAACATACGGAGATATTGCACGGTTTGATATGGCTAACGCCAGATCTTTGGTTTGGAACCATTATCAACAATTAGGTAAAGAATTGTCTTTGTTGGGGTTCGACATCAACTGTGCTCCTGTGTTGGATGTTCAGTCAACTTATACGCATGATGTTATTGGTAACCGCTCATTTTCGTCAGACCCTTGGGTTGTTGCAGAACTCTCAAGTGTTGCTTGCGAAGCCATGCGTTCATGTGGGATCCATCCTGTTATAAAGCATATTCCTGGTCATGGCCGAGCCAGGCATGATTCACATGTTCAGCTTCCAGAAGTTACGGATGATAAATCCATTCTTTTCGCTCACGATTTTATTCCATTTCGGGAGATGAGGCATGAACAATATGCCATGACTGCTCACGTCACTTTTTTTGCGCTTGATACCGAACCGGTCACGCATTCTGCGAAGGTGATCTCTTACATTCGTCAACAACTTGGGTTTCGAGGGCTCCTTATGACGGATGATTTGGCAATGAATGCGTTACAAGGTAACCTAACAGAACGTGCAGAATTTGCAGCGCGCGCGGGATGCGATTTGCTGTTGTTCTGTGAAGCTGATTTGGGGCGTTGTACCGATGTTGCCGATGTAGCGAGGAACCTTATGTGTCATGGCCATTGAGCAATTAGAGTTACAGTTGGATGGCTTTTCAGGGCCTCTCGATCTCTTATTGGATTTGGCACGACGTCAAAAAGTTGATCTGCGGCAAATATCAATGCGGGCTTTATGTGATCAATACCTGGAGTATATGGCTAACTTACGAGGTAGACGCATCGAAATAGCCGCAGAATATCTGGTGATGGCTGCTTGGCTTACCTATTTAAAATCAAAACTTTTGTTACCAGTCTCTGACAAAGATACCGAGGATGATGCGGAGATGATGGCCCTTTATTTAGCCCATAGGCTGGAGCGGCTTGATGCCATGCGCCAATCTGTAAAGCGCCTTTTTGCCCGATCTTTATTACACCAAGATAGATTTGTTAGGGGGCAGCCTGAACCCATGGTTATCCATGACAGGGCAACATATGATGTGACATTATTGGAATTGGTGCGCGCATATGGTCGCGTTCAATTGAAACAGAACTATTCCACTTATGAAGTCAAACGGCCAAAGATTTACACCATGGACATTGCAATGGAAAATCTTCGTCAAGTTTTGGGACAGGTTGTAAAATGGCGCAGTTTGCAAGACCTTTTGCCTTCGATTCTTGCTGATGCTGAACCTGACATGCAACGTTCTGTGGTGGCAGGGACATTTGCGGCTACTTTGGAACTGGTACGGCAAGGGCAGATTGAATTGCGGCAAGCAAAAGCCTTTGCACCTATCGAAGTACGCGTTGTACGGAGGGATATTGATGTCTGAGGGAAAAAGTTTGCAAGCTTTCTCACAACCTTCTGAACTATTAAGAGAGGCTATACGGATTGTTGAAGCCGTGCTTTTTGCATCTCATGAACCTTTAAGCCTAAAGCAATTAAGGCTTTATATTAACGAAGATTTGGATATTCATGATGTCATGGAGCATATCCATCGAGATTACAGCGCCCGAGGTGTTAACCTTACAAAAGTAGATGATGGTTATGCATTTAGAACCGCAAGTGAT
Organism: Alphaproteobacteria bacterium; assembly: GCA_038131935.1. Classification (GTDB taxonomy): domain Bacteria; phylum Pseudomonadota; class Alphaproteobacteria; order UBA8317; family UBA8317; genus UBA8317. Next base: position 2,899 of record JAYPQH010000023.1, read on the forward strand.
TTGGGCTTTTTGTTGCGTTCAGAAAGAGAAGTTACAAAAAAACTTTCAAAGGCGGCCTTGGAGACATTAGCCATCATTGCCTATCATCAGCCTGTGACGAGAACAGAAATTGAAGAAATTCGCGGTGTTGCTATGTCTCGAGGCACGTTAGATTTGCTTATGGAGGCTGATTTTGTGAAACCGGGAAGGCGTAGGGAAACTCCTGGTAGGCCCCTTACTTATGTAACAACGGTAAGCTTTTTGGATCACTTTGGTTTGGAACGAATTGCAGATTTGCCTGGACTAAAAGAGTTGAAAGACGCTGGCCTTTTAGAGAATTTGGCTCAGAATATTTCAGTTCAAGAAGAGCTAGCATTAACCCAACAAAAAGATCAGGATGACAACTGATGGATGCCGGGGTTGGATATGACATTTCTCTTATGGGTCTAACGAGCCAATTTGGTGGCGTTGGTGGTATTCAAGATATCAATATTGAGATCAAAGCTGGAGAACAAGTTGCGGTTGTTGGCGCCTCTGGTAGCGGTAAATCAACGTTATTACGTTGTATTGCTGGGGTGCAGACCGTTGAGCGTGGCATTGTAAAAATCAACAATGTTGATGCTACAGATGGCAAACGTATCGTTGTTCCCCCAAGTGAACGACGCGTAGGCATGGTATTTCAAGATTTTGCGTTATTCCCTCATATGTCAGCATATGAAAATGTGAGATTTGCGATGGAAGCCACTTCCGGTGTGGTCGATCGCAGCAAAATTTTTGATCTTTTGGAACTTGTAGGTTTAGGGGGACGGGTTAATTCAAAGCCAGGCGAGCTCTCCGGTGGCGAACAACAAAGGGTTGCATTAGCTCGAGCCGTAGCGACAGAACCGCGCATTTTGTTGTTGGATGAACCGTACTCAAGTCTTGACGCGCAGTTGCGTATTCAACTTGCTGAAATGACCCGAAGTTTGTCTCGTCGCTTAGCCATAACGAGTATTTTGGTATCTCATGATGGAGATGAAGCGCTAAGATTTGCTGATCGACTTGTCTACATGCAATCGGGGAAAATTGTACAAGAAGGAAAAGTTGAAGATATTCTTAAGCAGCCCATAAATGCTGAATTGCTAAGCCTATTGTTACCCATTTATCAGTTATATTTTACGCATGATGGCGGTCAATTTTTGCAAGCTTGTTTCTCACAACCCATTGATTTGCCAAAGCAGTTGATGGATGTCGAAAAAATACAGTTAATTTACAGGCCAGAAGATATATCTGTGAAACAAGAGAAGGGCACAGGTCACTTGGTCACGGATATTTACCCAATTGGTGTCGGTTTTGAAGTTGTTGTTGCTTTGAATGATGGTCAAAAACTTAAAGCCATCATACAAGAGCCCACTTTAATTGTGGGTTGTGAAGTTTGTCTTCATCTTGATCCTAAGCGCATATTCCTATTTACATCATAACAGGATGTGGTTTTATACCTAAACTTATGGTCGTGGTAAGCAGAATAAGGGGTAGAGCCTATGGGCTTGAGTATTTGGCAGATTTTGATTGTGGTGGTTCTGTTGGTTTTGCTGTTTGGGCGCGGCAAAATTTCGGAATTGATGGGCGATGTTGCTAAAGGAATAAAATCCTTTAAGAAGGGGATGAGTGAGGAGGACAAACCTACGTCTTCTCTTACATCGGAACATGAGCAAACCATTGACGTCCAGGCTCAAGCCAAAGAGGACTCAAGGGTGCGCAAGGATGAAAACTCTCCATCATAGATTGGTAATAAGATGTTTGATCTCGGCTGGACTGAGCTTCTGGTCATAGGTGCTGTGGCCATTATCGTTGTTGGTCCTAAGGACCTTCCCAAATTGATGCGGGCGGTTGGCCATTTCTCACAACAACTTCGTCGTATGGCGTTTGAATTCCGTTCTGCGCTTGATGACGCTACGAATGTTGATGAGATTACCAACATTAAAAAAGATCTACAGGGACTATCAAATTTTCAAGCCGATCCCACTTGGGGAAGTGGGGTGGATGTTGTGGGTGCTAAAAAACTGGATAGTACTGAACCAAAGGTACAGGATCAACAAAATGAAGCACGTGCACATGATCAAATGAAAAGGCCTGAGTTTGAGGATAAAAAATCGTGAGTGATGAAGGTCTTGATGACAGCCGTGCACCTTTGATGGAGCATTTGATAGAACTTCGCCGCCGGTTGATGATCTCGTTAGCTGTATTGGGGTGCGCTGCAGTTGGCTGTTACGTATTTGCAGAACAAATTTATCAATTCCTCGCCCAACCTTTAGCGATTGCTTATGGCGACGATAAAGGGAGGATGATTCTTACCGCACCCCAAGAAGCTTTTTTTACATATCTTAAAGTTGCGTTGTTCGGTGGGGTTTGCGTGTCATTCCCTGTCATTGGTGGCCAAATCTGGGCTTTTATAGCACCTGGCCTGTATAATAATGAAAAAAAAGCATTTTTACCATTTTTGCTTGCTACGCCTGTTTTGTTTCTCATCGGTGCTAGTCTGGTTTACTATCTTATCATGCCACTGGCGTTGGAATTTTTCCTTTCATTTCAAACCAGTGGTGGTGACGGTTCCCTTGCTATCGAACTTGAAACAAGGGTGAGTGAATATCTTGGATTGATCATGACGCTCATTTTGGCATTTGGATTATGCTTCCAATTGCCAGTTCTCCTTGTCTTGTTGGCGCGGGTGGGGTTTGTGAATTCCAAGCAACTTAGGGGAGGGCGTAAGTATGCCATTGTGGGCATATTTGCTATGGCTGCTATTCTCACGCCGCCTGATCCAATATCACAGATAGGATTGGCTTTGCCTATTTTGGCTTTGTACGAACTTTCCATACTCATTGTTGTTCGGATTGAAAAACAGCGTGGGTTTGATCCCTACGCCCCGGTTGATGATGATATTGATGATGAGGATGAAGAGCCAACTGATCCTTTGTTTGATGATGGGATTGCAGAGCATCATCGTGCGCCAGATGACTTTGATGATGATGGTATGACCGACAACAGCCGTAAGGAACCTTGAACTGACCGAAAGGTGAAGCTTGCTTCTCATTTCATGGTGGTTTTGAGAAAAGCTCTGGCCAACGGCTGCTTTGCCTGTTTATACCAACAACACATCCAACTACGGGGAAAATGGTAATGCATGATATTCGCTTTATACGCGAGCAGCCTGATCTTTTCGACCAGTCCTTATCACGGCGAGGTTTGCCTCATTTATCGGCTGAAATATTAGAGATTGATCGATCATGGCGTCATTGCCAAACCCAACTTCAAGATGCACAAGCCCAAAGGAATCAAGCGTCAAAATCTATTGGTGCTGCCAAAAAATCTGGCGATGATGAAGAAGCCACGCGACTGATGGCAGTGGTATCAAAGTTAAAAGAATTGATGGCAGAGTTGGAAGACAAAAGCCAAGCTTTGGAAGCGAGTTTGCGTGATAAATTGTTACAAATTCCTAACCGTCTCGCACAGTCCGTTCCAGATGGAGCGGATGAAGATGACAACGTAGAATGTCATAGATTTAAAGAACCGGTATGGAAAAAAAGCGAACGTGATCATGTTGATATCGCGGGACATTATTTAGACTTTGAGTCAGCTGCCCGTATTTCTGGTGCGCGGTTTGCGTATCTTCGTGGTCCACTTGCCCGTTTGGAGCGAGCCCTTGGTGCGTTCATGTTGGACGAAAACATCTCTGAATATGGTTACATGGAGGTTGCCACGCCGTCTCTTGTCCGAGATCAGTCTTTGATCGGCACTGGTCAATTGCCAAAGTTTGAAGATGATTTGTTTCAAACAACAGATGGGCGTTGGCTGATACCAACCGCCGAAGTAACCCTCACCAATCTTGTACAAGACCGCATCATCATGGGTGAAGAGTTACCCATGAGGTTTACAGCCTGGACGCCGTGCTACCGTGCGGAAGCTGGCTCAGCAGGAAGGGATACACGTGGACTTATTAGAATGCACCAATTCGCAAAGGTTGAATTGGTGTCCATTACCACTCCCGATACTTCTGAGATCGAGCATGAGAGGATGTTGGAAGCTTCTGAAAGCCTTTTAAGAAAGTTAGATCTGCCCTATCGTACAATGTTGTTATGTTCTGGTGATACAGGGTTTTCTGCCAACAAGACCTATGACATTGAGGTTTGGATACCTTCCCAGGAAACCTACAGAGAGATATCCTCGGTAAGCAATTGCGGTGATTTTCAAGCAAGACGAATGAATGCGCGGATGCGAACCCATGCAGAATCAGCACCCATACCTGTTCATACATTGAACGGCTCTGCGCTAGCATTGGGCCGAACAATGGTGGCCATTATGGAAAACTATCAATTGGAGCAAGGTGGGTTCGCTATACCAGAAATTTTATGGCCCTACATGGGAGGTTTGAAGGAAATAAGATGGTAAACCAACTAAAGAATATGAAAATTCTTGTGACCAATGATGATGGGATTCATGCTCCAGGGTTGGCCATACTTGAAAATGTTGCGCGTGCATTGAGTAAAGATGTTGTCACGGTAGCCCCTGCTGTTAATCAGTCTGGCACAGCGCACTCTTTGACCTTGCATTCGCCATTGCGGCTACATGACCATGGCGAAAATCGCTATGCGGTCGATGGTACCCCGACAGATTGTGTGTTGATGGCCATCAGACATTTGTTGAAGGATGATCTCCCTGATTTGATTCTATCAGGTGTTAATTATGGACAGAATATGGCAGAGGATGTGACATATTCTGGAACAGTTGCAGCGGCCATGGAGGGGACAACATTAGGGATTCCTTCGCTGGCATTTTCACAAGTATTTGGACATCATTCTAAAACGCCAAACTTTGATGTGGCCGCACGCTACCTACCGGAACTCATTACCAATTTGGTGCAAAATGGCTTTCCTAAACATGTTTTGTTGAATGTAAACTTTCCAGACCCAGAGAATGGTTTGGCAAAGGGTATAAAAGTAACGACTCAAGGACAGCGCGATCAAAAACATGCAGATCTTATTGAGCGATTTGATGCACGCAAACAGCCATATTATTGGATTGGGTTCCAGCGCCGGGAAGAAATTCCAAAACAAAACAGTGACCTAACAGCTGTTCGTTCAGGCTATATTTCTGTGACCCCGTTGCATTTGGATTTAACAGAGCATGAACAATTACCAAGGCTCCAGGCAAACATTAATCAGGACTTTGATTGTTCGTAGATTGTACGATAAAACTTTTAGGGTGTAGGTAAGGAGTAGTCATCATGATGCGCTGGGTAACAATACTGCCGGTTGCGATATATTTGGTTTCATGCGGGCAACAACAAGCTCCAGCGCCTGTTACGACCATTGAACCGAGCCCATCTAAAAAGCAGATTGTTGTGAACCAAATTAACCCAGGCAATGATACACATAGGATCGTTGCCGGTGATACACTTTCAAACATTGCAGCGCGTTACAATACAACAGTAGAGACCTTGCTTTCGCTAAATAATCTTCGCAATCCAGACTATATTCAGCGCGGTATGGAGTTAAAGTTACCGAATACAGGGTCTGATCTGGCTGCAGGGCGTGCACTTAACTCACCTGTGATCGTCGAAGAAGACATCGCTGTCAATAAAGTTCAACAATCTCAAGCGGCTGTAGCCACGGCAGCAGACAGCAACAAAGTGGACGAGGCGGCTACCAAAATTGTTACAATTGAAGATCCTTTGGCGCCAAAAACTAAATTTTCTAAAGAGCAACCAGCAAGCTCTAACAAACCTGTGGATATAATTCAGGCACCAGTTAAGCAAACAGTGGCTGAACCTCCAAAACCTGTCGTGCCGTCTAAAACCCAATCACGGGAAGTTGCAAAAGATGACGCAAAACAAATTGAGCAAGCTGACCGTGTGCCTTCCAAGGGTGATGTAACGCAAGAAGGAAAGGAAGATATCAAACCATCATCAGACAATAAAAATGAGAAACGCATCGCATCTAACGCTCCTGACAAAAAGCGCGTGCCGGAAGTGCCCCTCACCCTAAAAGATGATGCTCCATTGATATGGCCTGTCCAGGGTCGTCTCATTGATCGATTTGGTCCTGGTGCTGGAGGAGATGGTATCAATATTGCGGTGGCTGAGGGAACTCCTGTCCTGGCTGCTGCTGGCGGTACAGTGATCTATTCAGGTAGTGGTCTTGGTGGTTATGGCAATTTGATTCTTCTGCGCCATAAAGATGGCTTGATAACCGCCTATGCCTACAACAAAGAGGTTCTCGTTAAAAAAACGGATGAGGTAAAGGATGGAGAGATCATTGCTTACTCAGGATCTACAGGTGCTGCACGTGAACCAAGCTTACATTTTGAAGTGCGTCAGGGAGCTGCTCCTGTAGATCCTTTAAATTTCTTGCCTAAAATTCCTTGAGTTTTAGGCACTTACTGACGTTTTTGCGAGATAAATTGCCACGCAACGCGACCTGATCGACTTCCCCTTGTGGTTGCCCATTCTAGAGCTTCCCTTTCAAGTTCATGTGCATCATCATTGATATGATAATGTTTAGCATAGGCGTGCACCATGGCTAAATATGTAGGTTGGTCACAACTATGGAAACCGAGCCACAGACCAAATCGATCCGATAGTGAAACAGATTCTTCCACAGCTTCGCCTGCATGAATTGCTGTGGCTTGCTCATTCTCCGCCATGTCGCGTGGGACCAAATGCCGACGATTGGATGTTGCGTAGAACAGAACATTCTCTGGCCGGCCCTCAACACCCCCATCAAGAACTGATTTTAAAGCCCTATATAGGTCATCTCGCACATCAAATGTGAGTTCATCGCAAAAGAGGATAAACTTTTCGTCACGTGTTCGTAACACCCTCATCAAGGATGGTAATGCCTCCAAATCACCACGATGCACTTCAACCAATTGCAATTGTGCATCAGGTACATTCTTAGCAATTTCGCGGTGAACGGCTTTGATTAAACTCGATTTGCCCATGCCACGTGCACCCCATAGGAGCGCATTGTTCGCATGTTGCCCCTTGGCAAAACGTGTTGTGTTGTCAATCAAAATATCGGCAACACGATCCAAGCCTTGAAGAAGTTGTAAGGGAATTACAGAGGGCTGTGCAACAGCAATGAGTTCATCATGTTCAAGAACATGCACGTCACTTTCTAATGCCTGGGTTGGCACATAAACGGTACGCCTACCTGTAAAATGATCAGCCAAACGACGAATTTGATGTACAAGGTCTTCAGATTCCATATGAAACTCCTAAATGGGAAGGGTAGTGGGATATAGATTAAAATGACATAGGTCCTTGTCACCAGTTAGCCCGCCAGTTAAGAACGCGCAACACAATGGTGTTTTATTTTAAATATTTGGTAGAGGAACGATAATGCTTACCACACCTGCTTTCGCTCAAGCCGCCGGTGCCGTTGGGACTGGTGACATCATCATGCAGATGGTTCCATTTGTGGCAATGATTGCCATTTTTTACATATTCCTTATTAGGCCACAACAACGTCGCGCTAAAGAGCATCGTGCGAAGATTGATGCGGTTCGCCGTGGCGATCAAATCATTACATCCGGTGGACTTAAGGGGAAAGTAACAAAAGTTGGTGATGAAGACGTTGAGGTTGAGCTCGCTGAAAATGTGCGTGTGCAAGTGGTGAAAGCAACCTTGGCTGATGTCATTAGCAAAACCGAGCCTGTTAAGAATGCGTAATTGCTCTTAAGAAAACGAAAACTCACAATTTATAGGTGTAACCTATGATCACCATACCATTTTGGCAGCGGATTGGCATTGTGTTGATAATGCTGTTGGGTATTCTTTTAGCGTTGCCAACATTTCTTGGTGAAAAGAATTCTACTGTTTCTCGTTACCTTCCAGGTGGCCCAATTCAGTTGGGTTTAGATCTGCAAGGTGGAGCCCATTTGCTTTTAGAAGTTGCAACCTATCAGTTGGTTGAGGAACGACTTGAAAACTTACGCGATGAGACGAGGCAAGCATTTCGTGGTACAAGACCAAGCATTGGATACCGTCGTTTGGACATCAAAAACGGTGCTTTGCATATTGACTTGCGTAATATATCGGACAGAGCCTCAGCCCGAGACCGACTGTTGGAGGTTTCTTTGGATGGTGCCGATTTTGATATTGTAGATAGTCCATCTGGTTTGATTGTTTCGTACAAAGAAGGGGCGCAAACTGAATTGGTCAGGCGCGCAGTGTCTCAAGCCATTGAAGTACTTCGCCGTCGTATTGATCCTGATGGAACCAAAGAACCTGTGATCCAAGCTCAAGGTGCTGACCGTATATTGGTGCAAGTCCCTGGTGAATCCAATCTCATAAGGTTGCGCAGTTTGATCACACAAACGGCACGCATGACCTTCCACCTGGTTTGCTTGGATAACACCCCTGGTTGTCGTGAAATTGTCTCTGCTGATGGCTATAGAGATAGCTACAATGTTGTGCGAAGGCCAGCGTTAAGCGGTGAAAGTTTGGTTGATGCTGGCGCAAGCACAGATGAAAATGGCCAACCTGCGGTTTCTTTTCGATTTGACACAGCGGGTGCTCGTATTTTTGCCAAATTGACAGAGGAGAATGTAGGTAAACCGTTTGCGATAGTGCTTGATTCAGGAATTGATGAGGCAACTGGCAAACCTATCGTTGAGGTGATTTCTGCACCAAGAATTTCTGTTCCCATAAGAGGAGGATCTGGCATTATTGAGGGTAATTTTACCTTTGAAAGTGCAAATGACCTCGCAATATTGTTGCGTGCTGGTGCGTTACCGGCACCTTTAAAAATTATAGAAGAACGCTCTGTGGGACCAGATCTTGGCGCTGATTCTGTTGCAGCTGGTGAACTTGCATCACTGCTAGCGCTCATCAGTGTGATTGTTTTCATGGTGGTTTATTATCGTATTGTTGGCATGATTGCATCCTTTGCGTTGGTAAGTAACCTCATACTCATTATCGGCACCTTGGGGCTTCTTGGTGCCACACTTACCCTTCCTGGTATTGCCGGTATTGTCTTGACGATGGGTATGGCTGTTGATGCAAACGTGCTAATTTTTGAGCGTATACGTGAAGAACGCGCTCGTGGTACAAAACCATTGTTAGCAATTGATGCTGGCTATCGTCGCGCAATGTCCACCATTATAGATGCAAACATTACGACATTTATTGCTGCGTTGATTTTATTCGTACTTGGTGCTGGACCGATCAAAGGCTTTGCCGTCACATTATGTATTGGAATTATTACCTCGGTTTTTTCAGCTGTTTTCCTAACACGGTTGGCGATGGTCATTTGGTTCAGGGCTAAGCGTCCAACTCAACTATCTGGTTTAGAGGGGAAGCGTTGAGATGAAATTACCTCCTATTGAATTTATGCGGTTTCGTCATTTTGGTCTGGGCCTATCCTCGCTCTTAATCTTACTTTCTTTGGTGCTGATCGTGACCAAAGGGTTTAATGTAGGGATTGATTTCGCTGGGGGTACGCTCATCGAAATTGGATCAGAACGCGCAATTTCGCTCGAAGACGTTCGTTCAAGGGTTAACAATCTTCAGTTGGGTGAAGCACAAATTCAGTCATTCGGAAGTGAAACCGAAGCTATTATAAGGGTACAGGCAGATGAAAATACCGATGTTGCGGCGTTAATAGAAAATGACATCCGCAGCATCATACCTGACGTGAGCATCAGGCGTGTTGAAATGGTCGGGCCGAAAGTTGGGGAAGAGTTGATACAAACAGGTTTATGGGCTGTTATTGCTGCATTGGCTGGTATTCTGATTTACGTTTGGCTGCGATTTGATACAGCCTTTGGCGTGGCTTCTGTAACTGCGCTACTGCATGATGTTATTCTCACGCTTGGGCTCTTCTCACTTTTGAATCTAGAGTTTTCATTATCTGTTGTTGCTGCAATCCTTACGATCGCAGGGTATTCTATCAATGACACAGTGGTGGTTTTTGACCGTATACGTGAGAATTTACGCAAATATAAAAAACGTACCCTGTCGCTTGTGATCGATGATTCCCTTAACGAGACATTAGCGCGTACATTGGTGACCTCACTTACAACTTTATTGGCGTTGGTATGCTTGTTTATGTTTGGTGGTGAAGTTCTTCGCGGATTTGTTGCAGCACTCATTTTCGGTGTGGTGATTGGAACCTATTCTTCTTTGTTTTTAGCAAGCCCCTTGCTTATCCTTCTTGGCGTACATCGAGGTCAAGATGATGATGCAGATGGAATAAAAAGAGATGCTACGTGAAGAAAAGATAGAAGGAGCTTGTCCCTCCATCATATCTTATCAAGATGGTTCGTTCACTTTAGAAAACAGTGAGAGGTATCAAGGAAATTTATTGATATCTTCCCTTCATGGTGTATGTGATTTGGACGTGGCATCTCCAGACGATGCAACAATTTCTGAATGGTTAAAAAGCTTATGATGTTGTGTTGTGGGGAAGCGGTTCCACGCGCGTGCTCAACGGGGTTTCACGAGCTCATGTGGCTCTTGGTGTTGAGGTTATGGCAACAGACGCTGCGGTACGAACGTTCAATGCGTGCCTGGCCGAAAAAAGAAGGGTGATTGCTTGGCTGCAACCACCCCATCAAGACGTAACGTAAAGAGAGTTTTACGCTTTCGCGAGATTCTCGTTCACAAAATCCCAATTGATTAGTTTTTCAATGAATGTTGCGATGTAATCAGGACGACGATTTTGCGCGTCAAGATAATAAGCATGCTCCCAAACATCCATTGTCAGTAATGCGGTTTGGCCTTTGGTCATAGGTAAGTCAGCGTTGGCGGTCTTTTCCACTTTAAGGGTGCCATTGTCCAACACCAACCATGCCCAGCCAGATCCAAATTGTGTGGCGCCAGCAGTTTTAAAGGCTTCCACAAAAGCATCGTAGGAGCCAAAGTCTTCATCAATTTTTTGCGCTATGGCGCCCGTTGGTGCACCACCACCTTGTGGAGCCATTGAGTGCCAATAGAAGGTGTGATTCCATACTTGGGCAGCATTGTTAAAAATACCTGCCATGGAGGGGTCTTTAGAGGACTTCATGATAATCTCTTCTAAAGATGCAGACTCTAGGTCTGTGCCTTCGATCATCTTATTAAGGTTGACCACATAGGTGTTGTGGTGCTTTCCGTGGTGAAAGTCTAATGTGTTCGCAGAAATATGTGGCTCGAGGGCCGTTTTGTCATAAGGAAGTGCAGGCAAATCAAAAGCCATAGGAAACCTCTTTTTATAAATTCGAATAACACCCGTCATGAGTGCACGGGTTAGTAACACAGATAGGTCATTTTTTTCAAAAGGTCAGCTATGTCAGAAACAAATATTCGCATTATACTGGATGATCTTGTCGCAATTGACCATTTTGGTGCCATGTTGGTGGCGACATTGGCACCTGTCAAACCCCGCATTGCAAAGATTATAGCCTTGGATATGTTCTTAAGGTCACTTCACCAAAAAACATCTGAAGAAGCGATTCTCAATATTCAGCAATTATGGTGGCAAGAAAGATTAATCGATTTACCAAACCATCCATTGGGACATCCGTTTTTGTCTTGGCTCGCTCACGATGAGTGGTCAGAACAAGGTATTTGGGGAAAATTGGGATGTTATCAAATGGAACATGCACACAATGATGCACCATTTCTATTTGATATTCATGATAATTGGAAATTTTCTAAGTTATTACGGCTTTATTATCGGCAGCAACTTCTTGAGGGGCACCTGGTCTCATTGGCGCCAAGAGCATGGAGTGATGAAATCCGACAATATCGACATCAAGAGAGGTTCGAGGCTCAAGTAGCTCTCGAACAAAAACGTGAGTTGTTGCGAGGGCTTGATGCGCTTCATCAAACCGACAAATATTTTTGCAGGATTTTAAATGGTTACAACAAGCCATGGTGGAAGCGTTTTGCAAGTTGGCTACCTTTAATGATCTTGCTTAGAAATCAATCAACGATTATCGAGAGAGATATTACATCGTTTTTCTTTACATCCTCCTGAATTTTACCTTTGGTTTTTTATGGCAATTTTTCAATTTTTGCTCACATCAGTGATGCCTGTAGCCGCTGCCTTGATTTTGGGCCTCTTCATGGGGAGGCGTCAGGTCTTTGTTATGTCAGATGCCATCACTCTATCTCGACTTATTGCTTTTGTGGGTGTTCCAGCGATCACAATCAACATCTTCACAACAGTAGACCTGCATCGCATAGATTGGACGTTGTTTGCACTATATGCCTCCTCTGAAGCGGCCATTTATGCCATGGGAGCTTGTGCAGCTCGTTTCTTATTCCGCATGAATTGGATTGAATCTATTATTGTGGGAATGGCCTGCTCGTTTTCCAATCATGTTCTGTTTGTTTACCCGATTGCGTTGTTGTCTATGCCAGTTTCGCAGGTCATACCTGTAGAAGCTACCATTATATGGGGTGTTGTTAGTTTATCTATTTCCATCACCCTTATTGAATTATGCACACCAGGGCGCAGCCTACCACAAGCTGCTGTAGCCCAGCTTCGCAATCCCGCCATGATAGGTTGTGTGGTGGGTATTGTTCTTGGTCAATCTTTCGAGACTGTACCTGCCGTTATCACCAACATGGCTGGCTTCTTCACCAAAATGGCAGCTCCTTGTGCTTTGTTGGCTACAGGGGTGATTTTAAGTCAAAACTTGCGCCTAAATAATCTTAGTCTTGCCCTAACTATTACGGCATATAAGTCAGTATTTCACCCAGCCTTAGCATTTATCATTATCATGTTTTGGGGCGGCTATAATTTAGAAGAAGGTCGCTCGACATTGATGGTGAGCTTCGCACCCCTCGGGGTCATGGCCGTGACTTTTGGCATGAGGTATGGGGTTGATACAGGCCCCATATGCCTCGCCATGCTTATTTCATTTATGGTAGCTCTTTTGGGCATACCCATTGTAGCAACCTGGTAACCTTACACCAAAGCAGATTGCTGGAATTCCAGTAAGTCTTCACGTGCTCTATTGCAAAACATTAATGCTCGGTCCTTTTTACCAAGTTTACGTTTTGAACGTGTAACAGGGAGGGGGAACAAGCCAAAATTAACATTCATCGGTTGAAAAGTTGTAGCTTCGGCGCCCTCAGTTATATGGTGCAAAAGGGCACCCATCGCCGTTGTCTGGCTTGGAATTTTGATTTCTTGGCCAAGCTGATCTGCCGACATAAACAAACCGGCGAGCAATCCCATGGCGGCTGACTCAACATATCCCTCTACGCCTGTAATTTGACCTGCAAAACGAATATGAGGTGCTTTATGTAAACGTAAAGTTTTATCCAAAAGTCTGGGTGATTGTATGAATGTATTGCGATGAATACCACCAAGTCTTGCAAATTCAGCTTGTTGCAAGCCTGGAATTGTTCTGAATATTTCTTTCTGAGCGTTGTATTTGAGTTTTGTTTGAAACCCTACGAGGTTATACAAAGTACCCAATTTGTTATCCTGACGAAGTTGAACCACTGCGTAAGGTTTCTCATCAGGACGATGAGGATTCGTAAGGCCAACAGGTTTTAGTGGGCCATAACGAAGAGTTTCTCTTCCCCGTTCAGCCATAACTTCAATGGGAAGACATCCTTCAAAATAGGGTGTTTTCTTTTCCCATTCTTGAAATTCTGTTTTCTCACCCGTCAACAACAAATCTATAAAATGTTCATATTCGTCACGTGTTAAAGGGCAATTGAGATAGTCTTTGCCGTCTCCACCTGGACCAATTTTGTCATAACGAGATTGGAACCAACAGATATCCATATCAACAGTATCTCGATAAACAATCGGAGCTATCGCATCAAAAAATGCCAATTGATCAAGCTCAGTAACGTCAAGAATAGATTGTGTCAGTGCTGAAGAGGTAAGCGGACCTGTTGCAACCAAGGTTGGGGGGGTGTCGGGTAAAAAAATCGATGAGACCTCATGGCGATTTATCTCTACATGGGAATGTTGTTCCAATTGTTCTGTTATGGCTTGAGCAAACCCATCACGATCTACAGCCAGGGCTCCCCCAGCTGGTACCTGGTGGGCATCAGCGGTATGCATGATAAGAGAGTTCATTTTTCGCATTTCTTGATGAAGCAATCCAACAGCATTCCCATTGGCATCATCCGAACGAAATGAATTTGAACATACAAGCTCTGCACAAAAATTTGTATGATGTGCATCTGTTTTGATTTCAGGTCGCATTTCATGCAAGACAACATGAATACCTCTTTGTGCAAGCTGAAAGGCTGCTTCTGAGCCAGCAAGTCCCGCACCAATCACATGCACTTTAGTCATGATTTTGCTGACCTCTCGCAAGCAAGTCTTTCAAGTAAAATCCAGTGTATGAACCATCTGCTGCGGCAATATCCTCCGGACGTCCAACGCCGACGACCTTACCTCCCAAAGTTCCACCTTCAGGACCAAAATCAATAACCCAGTCACTGGTTTTGACCACTTCTAAGTTATGCTCAATCACAACAACTGTGTTTCCGTGGTCAACCAATTCATGAAGCACCTCAAGAAGTTTCTTAACATCTTCAAAATGCAATCCTGTTGTTGGTTCATCGAGGATATAGAGTGTGCGACCTGTGGCCCGACGTGATAGCTCTTTTGCAAGTTTGATCCGCTGTGCTTCGCCACCAGAAAGTGTTGTGGCTTGTTGACCAACCTTAATATAACCAAGACCAACACGTTGAAGGGTGTATAACTTGTCATATATTGCAGGTACTGCCTTAAAAAATTCAGCAGCGTCATCTACCGTCATTTCAAGCACATCCGCGATAGATTGGTCTTTATAAGAAATTTCTAATGTCTCTCGGTTATAACGCCGACCACGACATACTTCGCATTGGACATAAACATCAGGCAAAAAATGCATTTCGATTTTTATAACACCATCGCCTTGACATGCTTCGCATCGACCACCCTTAACGTTGAATGAAAAACGACCCGCTTTGTAGCCCCGCGCTTGCGCTTCGGGAAGGCCTGCAAACCAGTCGCGTATGGGGCTGAATGCACCGGTGTATGTGGCTGGGTTAGAACGTGGTGTGCGCCCGATGGGTGATTGATCAATGTCTATAACTTTATCAAGATATTCTAATCCTTTGATGGAACGATGTGGCCCAGGATGGGTACGTGCTCCATTCAATCGACGTGCTGCAGCTTTGTATAATGTTTCAATGGTAAAAGTTGATTTTCCACCTCCTGATACACCTGTGATGCATGTGAAGACGCCAATCGGTATATCGGCGTTAACATCCTGGAGATTGTTTCCTGTGGCTCCTTCTACTTTTATCATGCGGCGTGGATTAATCTTACGGCGCTCAGCGGGCACTTCAATGAATTTGCGTCCAGATAGGTAGTCACCGGTAATCGAATCAGGGGTGTTGATGATGTCTTCAGGTGTTCCAAGAGCAACAATATGCCCGCCATGAATACCCGCTCTAGGGCCGATATCAACGACAAAGTCTGCCGTTCTAATGGCGTCTTCATCATGCTCCACGACCAAAACGGTGTTGCCCAAATCACGCAACCCTTTCAATGTATCGAGAAGTTTTTCATTATCACGCTGGTGCAGTCCAATTGATGGTTCATCAAGGACATAAAGAACCCCGGTAAGACCTGAGCCAATTTGTGACGCAAGTCGAATGCGTTGAGACTCACCACCAGATAGAGTTCCTGAAGCACGCGCTAGGGTAAGATATTCAAGTCCTACATTCATTAAAAACCCAAGGCGATCACAGATTTCTTTCAGAATGCGGGCTGCAATTGCATTTTGTTTAGGGCTTATATGTTGAGGGAGATCCTTAAACCATGCATCGACCTCACGGATTGGCATATGACATACATGACCAATATGCAGCTCATTAAGTTGGACGCATAAAGCTTCAGGCTTCAATCGAAAACCTCCACATGAGCTACAAGGCGCGTCTGTTTTGAACTGCTCAAGCTCTTCGCGAACCCAATTGGAGTCGCTTTCTTTAAAACGTCGCTCTAAATTAGGAATAATGCCCTCAAAAGGTTTTTTTACGGAATACCGCCTCAAGCCATCATCATAGGTAAAGGATACCTCTTCACCTTGTGATCCATGTAATAGAATATTTCTGGCTTGTTCGGGCAGTTTTTCCCATGGTTCTATCAATGAAAAATTGTAGGTTTTTGCCAATGCATTAAGCGTCTGCATGTAAAAAGGAGACGTGCTTTTCGCCCATGGTGCTATGGCGCCATCTTTTAATGATAATTGATCATCTGGTATGATAAGAACTTCATCAAAAGCCAATTCACTTCCTAATCCATCACAAGCGGGGCAGGCGCCATGGGGGTTGTTAAATGAAAAAAGTCTTGGCTCTATTTCTTCAATAGTAAATCCTGATACCGGGCAGGCAAACCGCTCTGAAAATAGTATCTTTGAGTCCATGCCTTTTGGTGGGTTTAAAAGCTCCACAACAGCAAGACCATCAGCTATTTTTAATGCTGTTTCAAAAGAATCCGACAACCTTACAGCAATGTCATCTTTGACAACCAGTCGGTCGACAACCACATCAATGTCATGTTTGATATTTTTATCAAGCTTCGGTGTTTCTTCTATGGGGTAAATTTCACCATCAATTTTAACACGTTGAAATCCGCGAGCTTGTAATTCCGCCAACTCTTTCCTGTACTCGCCTTTTCTCCCACGAATCATAGGTGCCATGAGCAAAATACGTGTTCCCTCTTTCAACTCTAAAACCCGGTCAACCATCTGCGAGACAGTCTGTGATGTAATGGGTTTTCCTGTTGCAGGTGAAATAGGTATACCAGCCCGAGCCCAAAGAAGCCTCATATAATCATAGATCTCCGTCACGGTACCAACTGTAGAACGTGGATTTTTTGACGTTGTCTTTTGCTCAATGGCAATGGCAGGTGATAGCCCCTCGATATGGTCTAAATCTGGTTTTTGCATCATTTCCAAAACTGCCGTGCATAAGCTGACAGACTTTCTACATAACGACGCTGCCCCTCGGCATAAATTGTATCAAAAGCCAGTGATGATTTTCCTGAGCCCGAAAGCCCTGTGAAGACGATGAGTTGGTCACGAGGAATGTCGATATTCACATTTTTAAGGTTATGCTCTCTTGCACCTTGGACAGATATCAATTTTTGGCTCATATTTTTCCTTCGTCAGACATAGACGTTTTAAAAACCTTCTGGTCTACATAGTTTGCTTATGACAATGATGCCTCAAGCGCGACACTATATGGAAAATGATCAGACTTGTCTGTAGCTTAATGTTGGCCAAAGGGAGGAAAGTTCAATATGGCAGGAAGTGTAAACAAAGTTATTTTGGTTGGTAACCTCGGCAGGGACCCTGAAACCGAAGTTTTCAAAACGGTGGAAAGGTTTGCAATTTGAGAATTGCAACCTCTGAACGTTGGAAGGATAGAAACACCGGAGAGCAAAAAGAAAAAACAGAGTGGCATTCTGTGGCAATTTTTTCTGAACCTCTCGTGCGTGTTGCGGAACAATATCTGCGAAAAGGATCTTCAGTTTATATCGAAGGCCAGTTAGAAACCAGAAAATGGCAGGACCAAACTGGGCAAGATAGATACACCACTGAAGTTGTTTTGCGGCCCTACAAGTCAGAATTAACCATGCTCGGTGGTAGAGCTGATGGCCAATCTGGTGGTTATGTGCCAGCTGGCAATGACATGGATGCACTTCTACCAAGTGATTTTCCACAGCCGATGTCACGCTCATCAATAGATCCAGATGATGATATACCATTCTGATAACTGAAGTGTCCCAAACAACTTTATTTATCTTGCGGTCCACCCTCCGTCGATCAGTTGAGAACTGCCAGTAATTTGGGATGCCTCATCTTGACACAAAAAGACCGCAAGAGCTCCCAGCTGTTGAGGTGTAACGAATGCCATTGACGGTTGTTTTTCAAAGAGCAATTGCGCAGATGCTTCTTCGATAGAAATGTTCTGGTTTTTTGCTCGTGCATCAATTTGCTGTTGTACAAGTGGGGTGAGAACCCAGCCAGGGCAAATGGCATTGCAGGTGATGTTTTCTTGCGCTGTTTCGAGTGCCGTGACTTTTGTTAACCCAACCACGGCGTGTTTTGCCGCCACATAAGCTGCCTTTTGTTCTGAAGCAACATGGCCATGTGCGGAGGCTATGTTGATGATTCGGCCAAACTCTCCTTTTCGCATGAAAGGTAAGGCGACGCGTGTTGTATGAAACACCGCTGATAAATTTACCGCAATAATGGCATCCCACTTTTCAGGAGGAAAAGTTTCAATAGGGGAGGTATATTGAATGCCAGCGTTGTTGACCAATATATCAAGGCCATTCAACAGTTGCGCAGACGTATGGATCAAATCCTCGCATCCCTTTGCTGTTCCAATATCAGTGTTGAGATAATGGCTTTTGATGCCAAATTCTGCGCTTAAAGATTGGCAAAAACTCTGGATTTCTTTTTCGTCACCAAAGCCATGTACAACAACGTCACAGCCCTCAGATGCAAGCTTGTTAATGATTCCCTGACCAATTCCACTTGTTGAACCTGTTACGACGGCTCTCTTACCTTTTAAAATCATTTTAACCCTCTAATATTTTTACCTTAGCCTAAGCATTTGCCGAAGCAGCTCTCGTTGAATATGTTATGGGTTTCGATGTATCATATGTTGATGACCAGCGTGGAGAACTAATTTGTCTGAATTCGACGAAAATACAGATCATGATCCTTTGCAAGAATTAGGAATTGGAAAAATATCTATAGAGGATGAGATGAAACGATCTTACCTCGACTATGCGATGAGCGTGATCGTATCTCGTGCTATTCCTGATGTTCGTGATGGGTTGAAACCCGTTCATCGGCGTATTCTCTACGCCATGCATGAAGCTGGCTACAGCTTTGACAGACCTTACAGAAAGTCAGCGCGTGTGGTTGGTGATGTGATAGGTAAGTATCACCCACATGGCGAAGGTGCCGTTTACGATGCACTGGTGCGCATGGCGCAAGATTTTTCAATGCGTGTGCCATTGATTGATGGACAAGGTAACTTTGGATCAATTGATGGAGACCCTCCAGCCGCGATGCGTTACACCGAAGTTCGTATGGAGAAGGTAACCTCGTCATTGCTTGCAGACATTGGTTTTGACACCGTCCCATTTCAGCCAAATTATGACAATCAAGAACATGAGCCAACAGTTATGCCGGCTCGCTTCCCTAATTTGCTTGTAAATGGTGCAAATGGTATCGCAGTAGGCATGGCAACGAATATTCCACCTCACAATCTTGGTGAAGTGATGGATGGTTGTTTGCTTCTTCTTGATAATCCCGAAGTGGATACAGAAGAGCTTTTGCAGATCATTCCAGGCCCTGATCTCCCAACTGCAGGAAATATCTTAGGTGAACGCCGGACCCGTGAAGCTATACGAGAAGGTCGTGGATCTGTGATCATGCGTGGTGAAGCCCGTATAGAAGAGCATGACAAACCAAGAATCATCATCACGGAAATTCCCTACCAGGTAAATAAATCTTCTTTGGTGGAGAAAATTGCCGATTTGGTTAGAGACAAAAAAGTTGAAGGTATTACAGATCTTCGGGATGAATCAGATCGCCATGGCATTCGTATTGTTATTGAGTTACGACGTGATGCAGAAGCCGAGGTTGTTCTCAATCAGCTCTATCGTTTTACCCCGCTTCAAACAAATTTTTCCTACAACATGCTGGCGCTGGATTATGGTAGGCCGCGTTCCATGGGGCTTCGCGATGTTTTGGAAGCATTCTTGAAATTTCGTGAAGAAGTTGTCGTCAAACGAAGCAAGTTCCAGTTGAAGAAAGCCCGTGATCGAGCCCATATTTTGGTTGGTCTGGTTATTGCTGTAAAATTTGTTGATGAGGTGGTGGCTATTATTCGTGCCGCACCAGACCCGGCAACAGCACGGGAGAGGCTTTGTGCGCGTTCTTGGCCTACCGGTGATATTATATCCTATCTTGCGTTGATTGATGGGACGACAAAAGAGTTTTCCAGCACCATTCAACTGACCGAGACACAAGCCCGTGCCATCCTTGATTTGAGGTTGCAACGTTTAACAGCTATGGGTGTGGATGAAATTTCACAAGAATTGAAGGATATTGCTGAAGATATCAGAGGTCTTTTGAGTATCTTGACGGTGAGATCTGAGCTCTTAAGCGTCATTAGACAGGAATTTATTGACGTTAAAGATGCTTTTGCAACCCCTCGAAAAACACGAATATTGCAAACTTCTGATATGTTGGATGATGAAGACCTCATTCAACGCGAAGATATGATTGTGACCATCACACATGGTGGTTATATCAAACGTGTGAAGGCCGATACCTACAGGGCTCAAAAACGGGGGGGCAAAGGATTATCTGGTTTGTCCATGCATGATGATGACTTTGTAACAAAGCTGATATCTGCTGATACCCACACACCACTTATTTTCTTTACCACTGATGGCATGGCTTATGCCCAAAAAGTATGGCGTTTGCCTCCAGCATCACGGACGGCCCGTGGCAAAGCGATGGTGAATCTCTTACCAATTGGTCTTGATGTACGCATTGCTGCTGTATTGCCTCTGAACATCCCAGAGGAAGATCGAGAGCATTATTCTATTGTTTTTGTTACGGCTAAAGGTGGAATTCGTCGCAACAAGTTGACTGATTTTGCGCAATTGCGCGCCAATGGCAAAATAGCCATGCGTTTAGGTGATGATGATAGGCTGGTGTCTGTTCGTATTTGTGCCGACCATGAGCATCTTATGATTTCAACAAAGCGGGGCCAAGCTATACGTTTTCAGGCTGCAGCTGTACGTATCTTTTCCGGAACCTCCTCTTCTGGTGTTCGAGGCATAGCATTGGCAGATGGAGATGAGGTGGTCTCATGCTCTATTCTGAATGGTTTGAAGGTCGAAACGGATGAGGCCCAAGCATATCTTCGCTTGGCCAACACGATGAGACGCAGTGACGATGAGCAAGCTTTGTTCGATGAAGACCGTCAGGGCAGTGAAATTGTCGTTGATGAAGCGCGGTATGCTGAGCTTGGCGCACATGAACAAATGATTTTGGCTGTAACCACAGATGGCTACGGTAAGAGAACATCGTCATATGCATACCGAACGACCAATAGGGGTGGTAAGGGCATTAGAGCCATGGAATTGGCGTCTCGCGGCGATCTGGTCGCTGTCTTCACGGTCACAGAATCTGACCAACTTATGATGGTAACAAATATGGGCCAGATGATAAGGGTTATGGCGTCTGATATTTCTATTCAGGGACGATCTGCCTCTGGTGTACGTATTTTTGATGTTGGTCATGATGAATATGTTGTTTCCGTAACCAAAATGGTTGAACAAACAGACCTTGACGAGTGATGCCTTAGGATGGTGGATGGGATGTGTGCTTGGCCTATGGGTAAGCTTATCTGATTTTTAAATAGTGAGTGCAGACAGTATGAAAAAAAGGCGGGGCCTGTACCCAGGAACTTTTGATCCTCTTACGCTTGGTCATTTGGATATTATTAGACGCGCGAGCCGTATGGTTGACGAACTGGTTATTGGTGTCGCCGTGTCAGCGGGAAAAGAACCTTTGTTTTCGTTAGATGAGCGTTGTGCATTAGCCGAGCGTGAAATCTCTTATGTTGCTGATCCAAGTTGTAAGATTGAAGTAACCACATTTGATGGTTTGCTTGTTCAATTTGCGCGTGATCTAGATGTACAAATTCTGGTTCGTGGCCTGCGTGCCGTATCCGATTTTGAGTATGAGTTTCAAATGGTTGGCATGAATTCTCAACTATCACCTGATCTGGAAACAGTATTTTTGATGGCAGATATTCGTTATCAACCCATCGCATCACGCCTTGTCAAAGAAATTGCCAAGCTTGGTGGAGATGTCACAGCCTTTGTATCGCCCAACGTTGCAGAGGCGTTAGAAGTCAAGTTTCGTATCTAATAAAGACGAGTACATCAATGATTACTTCCTCATTACATCATATTGCAAAAGTATTTTTCGCATTAACTTTTGCGGTTTTTTTTTACAGCGAAAGGTTTTGCTATGGATATCAAAGATCCCGAAAACACATTGATCATGACGGTGCCAGCGGGTGACGTGATTATTCAACTATTCCCAGATGTTGCCCCTAATCATGTTGAAAGATTGAAAACCTTAACAAGATCTGGCTTTTATGATGGCGTGGTATTTCACCGTGTCATAGACGGGTTCATGGCGCAAACTGGTGATCCAACAGGAACAGGCCGTGGTAGCTCTGAGCTTGACGACCTTAAGGCGGAATTCAATAAAGAGCCTCATATTCGGGGTGCTGTCTCTATGGCCAGGGCGCAACATCCAGACAGCGCCAATTCGCAATTTTTTATCGTATTCGATGATGCAAGATTTTTAGACGAGCAATACACATTATTTGGTCGTGTCATTGACGGTATGGAACATATTGATGCGATCAAAAAGGGGATGATCGTATGAATGGTCAAGTTGATGATCCAGATAGCATTATCAAAATGGTGGTTGCCTCTGATCGTTGATCAAATTTGCGAGAACAGCGTGTCCTCCTTATCGTTAAACATGTTTGATTATGAATTGCCAGAGGAACTCATAGCCTTACGCCCTCTGGCAGAGCGTGGTTTTGGCAGGCTTATGGTAGGAGACCCACAATCAGGTATTGTTTCAAGCTCTGTTTCAGAATTGCCGCAATTTCTGTCAGAAGGTGATCTCTTGGTGTTTAACAATACCCAAGTTATCCCCGCACGGTTGCGCGGTCACAAAGCAGGAGAGGGGCAATTTGGTGCTGTTGAGCTTCTTCTTTTGCACCCAGAAAGTGATGATGGCTCATTCACGTCTCATACTCAGTGGCGTGCAATGGGGCGTCCTTTAAAAAAACTGCATCCTGGACAAGAGCTGAATTTTAATGGCCTGTCGGCAAAAGTTATAAAAAAGGTAGATGGCCAACATCTTACTGTTGGCTTTTCTTGGTCAAATGATGGTTGGCTTGCTGATTTGGTGAAACATGGCGTGATGCCTTTACCTCCTTACATTGAGAAAAAACGGCCCGCAGACGACCAAGACAAACAAGATTATCAGCCTCTATTGGCTAAAATTCCAGGAGCCGTTGCTTCCCCCACAGCTTCTTTGCATTTCGATGAAACGCTGATGAAGCAGTTGCAGCAACGTGGCATTCAGCGTGCAGAGGTAACATTACATGTTGGTGCAGGTACTTTTTGCCTGTGCAGTCAGAACAACTTGAACAGCATGTTATGCACAAAGAATGGGGTGTGATCTCAGAAAACACCATGCAACATATCCATGAAACCAAAAAACAAGGCGGTCGCGTTGTTGCCGTTGGAACCACGGTCATGCGTATTTTAGAAACTGTCTTTCGCCAGAATCCATGCCCCAAGAGCTATCAAGGTTATACGGATATTTTTCTTAAACCAGGATCTTCTTTTTATGTTTGTGATGGATTGGTCACAAATTTTCATTTGCCAAGGTCGACGTTGTTGATGTTGGTGAGTGCATTCAGCGGTTCAGAATTCATGCGTGCATTATATCAACGTGCTATTGAAGAGAAATATCGGTTTTTTTCCTATGGTGATGCATCTTTGCTTTTCCGTGACAGGTCTATGCCATGGGGGCGTTGACATTTACACTGCATAGTCAAGATGGTGAGGCCCGTCGCGGCAGGGTAATGACCACCCGTGGTGCGATTGAAACACCAGCATTTATGCCTGTGGGCACTGCTGCCACCGTCAAAGCTATGTTGCCAAGCCAAGTGCGTGCTTCGGGTGCGCATATTTTACTTTCAAATACTTATCACCTCATGTTGAGGCCTGGTGATGAACGTATCCGCTCATTAGGTGGCCTCCATAAATTTATGAATTGGCATGGTCCTATTCTCACGGACTCCGGTGGCTACCAAGTGATGAGTTTAGGTGACTTACGTCAAATTTCGGAGGAGGGGGTTTCTTTTCGCTCGCATATAGATGGCGCCAAGGTATTTTTGAGTCCTGAAAGGTCTATGGACATCCAAATAAATCTTGGTTCTGACATTGTCATGGCTTTTGATGAGTGCACACCTTTTCCTTCTACGAAAGATCAAGCGGCATCTTCAATGGAATTATCCATGCGTTGGGCAAAACGGTCTGCTGAGCGTTTTGGCACCAAAGAACGGCAAGCATTATTTGGAATAGTTCAAGGAGGAGTATACGAAGATTTGAGGCGAATAAGTATCGATAAACTCACAGACATTGGGTTCCCAGGCTATGCTGTTGGGGGATTGGCTGTGGGTGAGGGGCAAGAGCTGATGCTGTCCACGTTAGATGTTACAACACCATCTATGCCTCAAGATAAACCACGTTATTTAATGGGGGTAGGAAAGCCTTCAGATTTGGTTGAAGCAGTTGCACGCGGCATTGATATGTTTGACTGTGTATTGCCCACAAGATCGGGACGAAATGCACAAGCCTTTGTTGGGTCGCGCACTTTAAATTTGCGTAATGCGCGTTTTGCAGACGAAAATATTCCTTTAGAGGAGCATTGTGATTGCCTTGCTTGCACAGATTATACGCGTGCTTATCTACACCATCTGTTTAAATGCCAAGAGATGCTTGGCCCCATTTTGCTAACCAGCCATAATTTACATTATTATCAAAGACTATACATCTCAGGAAGTGTTAGTAATATGTAACTGAAACGGGAAGTAC
>JAYPQH010000024.1:0-34137 GCA_038131935.1 Alphaproteobacteria bacterium
TCGTGTCTATGTCCAAAGGCACAACAATATCACTACCAAGTTCAACATTGGCGAGGCCAAATTCAACAAACAGCCCCTTATTCTCGGCAGCAATAATGATATTCTCTAAGGCTTCATTAAATTCTGGTACACCATCATTATCCGCGTCTGAAATTAATGGCTGTATATCATCGAGAACCTCTGTGAATAATGTTTCAATGTTTGGATCAGGATTGGTTTGACCTTCCTCTACACCCACAGCAACCAACAATGTTCCTGAAATAGAATTCGCGTCATAAGTTTGTAAACTATCTTGATCTGTTACAAGATTGAAAAGTGGAATTTCTCCATTTGGTACATCCACCTGTACAGCAATCTTCGTATCTCTAATTTCGTATGGGACAGGCTCTCCATTGGTATTTCCATCACCTTCTGGGCCAGGTCCTGACACATCAACCTTTGTAACAATTCGCAAATCATCAATTGCAAAGATATCTCGAGCAAGGTCATTTTGGGTACCAATGGTTCCGTTGTCCGCTGTCAAAGGCTCAACGAGTGTCACGGATTCAATAACCAGATCAGCTTGGGGGTCTAGCATATAAGCAAAAAATTGTTGTCCACCTTGAGGGCCTGAATCCGTTAATTCTCTGGTCACAGAAATGTTACCATTGAATCACGTAAACTGACATCTAAAAAACGTCTTGGCGACTAACGTTCCATTTCCGTCAGAAACCTCATCTTCTCGACCCATAACATAGAGGCTAAAACCATAAACATCTTCATGAAATTGAAGACGGACACCACCTACGGTATTGTTACCAGGCAGTATCTCCAAGTACTGGTTTCCATTTGTTGTCTGGTTGTAGCCACGATCGGCATCATTTCCAGGATGGGTGGCAATGCCTGGGTCATCACCATATACATTTGCTGAATTTGCATTGCTATCTCCCGTCTCAAAAAGATGAACAGAGAGATTACCGTCATAGTGCAAGGTACCCGATGCTGTACCACTTGCCATACTACCAGCCTGCGCATCTGTCGACTGGCCACTCGCGGCCATATATGAAGAACCTAGACCCGCAAAATTACCAGCATTTGGTGTTTCGAAAGTATATAAGTGATGGGTAAATCCATCTAACTCTGCTGAGGCTAAAAAACTGTTCAGTGCATTATTTGCTGAGCTATCGTTATTCGGAGCGTCAGCAACTGTATTTTCTAAAGGGAAGAACTCCGAGCGTACCGTTGTCAAACCAGTAACTTGTTGGGGACTGATATAATCGTCATCTATCGGTGGCAATTCAAAATCTAATCCTGTGTCCGTTAGCTGCAGAGGGACCAAGATCTCAGTTCCAGACATGTTGTACGTCATTGCAAAAGCAACGAACATCCCATTTGATTCCGCATCTGCGATAAGTGTTTGTAGGTCAGTAGGTGTAATCCCACCTTGCCCATCGCTTTGCATATTTATCAGTATGCGCTCGGCTGCATCCTCTAAAAAATTCGCGCTATGGGATTATTATCAGGATCCTCCGCACCCACGACCACTTTGAACGTGCCAGTCACTGATGTCTCAGTTCCAATATCCAATAAAGACCAGGTGTCTGAATCAATGTCATACTGAGGGATTGATCCGTTTACCACTGGCAGTGATACATCAATATTAGAGGGTACAATAAGTAGGTCTTCAAGGGGATCACCCAAAGTTGGGTCAACATCCAAATTATTTTGTTCATTTACCATTAGGGGAATGACTTCCCCATCCGATAAAATATCACTTTGTAAACCTAGGTGAATCTGAAATCCATTTTCTTGTGCTGATTGCTGCAATACCGTCCAAGAATTATCAATAGTGATCACATTATTAACGTAACTGATTTTCGCTAATCCTTGATTTGCCCAGTCTTCTATATTTGGTGCATTAGAAGCTTGATCATCGGGCAATACAATCCCCACGACGGTGCCTGTGATACTATTGGAACCAGAGATATCTTCTAGCCGCGCTTCTTCTGAAATTAAATCATAAATAGGAGACGCTGATCCGCTGACCAAGGAATCACAAGTTGATGATCACTGTAAACAGCCTTTACAAATTCTTGAATTACCATCCCAGGCAAACTCCCCTATTTTATACTTATCTTAATGTTAACAAATTATTTTTATTAATCAAAACTAACTTCTAGTATGACAGTTTATTCTCAAACCAAAATTTGGAGACAAACCTGAACAGTTGACATGATGTAATAAAAAAGCCCCCATCTTGTGGGGGCTTTCCTTATTCGATTGGCTGATAACAGTATCAGACAATGTCAAAACTGTAACTCAAACCGTCACCGTCTGACAAAATAGGCTCTGGATCCTGAGCAATATAAATGTTGGTGATATTGATTTCGACCGTACCTGTACTCTTCGGATTCAAGGTCAATTCACCAATCTTGCCATCATTAGATGAAGACCCAAACGCATCCGTACTCGCCAGAATGTTACTTAAATCAACAGCCGGTGATTTCACGAAATTCACAAAGCCAAACGTTTCTGATGCACCCAAGGTCGAAACATCAACTGGCGCTTGGAATTCTTGTAAAACATCTCCCAACGCTGAGTTTAATGTCTGGTTAGGTATTGGATTACCACTTAACAAAACCGTCCCCTTCGTCGAGAAGGAAGCAATTTGATCGCTTCCAGTTAAGGCTTCAAACTCCTCTAAAGAGTTATAATCCAATACAAACGTCAGTGCTGAAACAGATGTTAAATTAGGAGCCAATTCCGCAAGCTTGTCTCCATCAACTCGTACATCAAGAACAAGTTCATCTGCTGTCGCTGTTTGTGCTTCCAGAATTAACCATGATGTCTCAACCGCCTTCGCTGAAACCTTAGCCGTTGCATCACTGCTCTTTGACTCTAACGTACCACGTTGATCCGTAAAGGATACATCAACACTAATTGTTTTACCAACTTCTGATGACGTCAAAACATACGTCGAAGATGTTGCACCTTCTATCGCTGTTCCATCTGCTGACCACTGGTAAGACAATGCTCCCAATCCATCCGCATCAGATAGATCATTCGTTGCTGTCAACTCAGAACCTTCTACAACATCTCCGCCTATACTTACCGTCCCGGTAACTGGGTTGTTGGGGAGCTCCATCACAAAATAGAGGCTATTGCTTACATCCACATCATTCCATGAACCAGCATCACCATATCCTGCTCCAGCATCAAAACCTGCTGGCCAATTTTCTAGCCCGAGAGCAAGGCCATCTTGGTTTTGGTAATTATCTGGTTCGCTTCCTAATGATCCAGAGCCCCATTGTGGGTTGTTGGTAGCTAGGCTTTCACCACTCTCCCATACCCAAGTTCCTTCTTGTGCAATATCGTTAGCACCAAGCCAGACATATTTTGCACCACCACCATCTGAAGCTGTAGGAACATTCAAGCCTTCATCTGCAACAACTTTTTGAACCGCATCATAGAAACCTGTTACTTTTCCTGCTGTTTCAAAAGTAGCCAGCTCTTGGTCAAAGGATGCTGCGTAACTTACCGCATCAGCGTAACTCTTAGCTTGCGCAACAAGAACGTAATCATTGTTACCCACAGAGAAACTGTGATGGGTTGCATCTACAACACTCAACACTGTGTCTGTTGCAGTACTCACCACCTGCTCTTCAACATCAAGGCCATCAACATAGGAGACGATGGCTGTGATGTTTTTACCCACCTCATTAGCCGTCAAAACATAGGTTGAAGATGTTGCACCTTCGATTTCTGTTCCATCTGCCGCCCACTGATAAGACAAGTCTCCTAATCCATCTGCATCCTGCAGATCTTGATTGATCGATAACGTCTCACCAACAATAGCATTTCCAGTAATTGTCACTGTGCCTGATGGGGGTGCATTGTCACGAACAGCGTCAGTCCCCGCGCTAACCAAAACCTCAGACGTTCCACCTTGGTCTGTATAGCTTACTTGAACTGTGATCACCGTACCTAAATCAACCGATGAAGGAGTGTAGGTAGCAGAAACAGCATCTTGGATTGCATTTCCATCGGAATACCACTGGTAGTTAAACGCACCAAGGCCATCTAAATCCTGCACATTGGTCGTGTTCGCCTCAAGCGTTACCCCAAGTGCCGCTGTACCATCAATAACAACACTACCAGATGGATCATCATTAACATTTATGACGGCTGCGGTCGGGGAACTTAGGATCGATTCTTCAGATCCAAATCCGTCCGTAAAAGATGCCTCCACAGAGATCACCTTACCAACCTCATCTTGTGTCATTTGATAGGAATTGGATGTTGCATCCTCAATTACGTTATCATCAGCATACCATGTTAACGTAATGTCACCCAATCCATCTTGATCATCTATGGATGCAATATCCACATGAACAACATCACCCTGGCTCAGAGCCAAACTTGCCTCTGTGCTTGCTTCGAAATGAACAAGGTTATCGATATAGACTGTATCCCCTGCTGCTTCGCCCAAAAAGTCATAGAAAATACTAAGTTTATCATATGTGTATGACGCGTCGAATGGCGTGGTCGCATGCTGCGCAAAGTCAAATGTTAACGTCTCCCAGCCATCTACAACTGTATTGGTGACGTCAGTCTCAACATATTTTGTGTTATCACTGCTATCTTCTAACTTTGCACGAATGGTGACACCCGATTTTGGCGCATATACATCCAACTGCAACGTCTTACTAACAGATGAAATAAATGCACCCGCATCCAATGTCTTGATTGTTGCCCCAGCCCAGGGCTGAGCTCCAACGGGCTTTGTGATGGCCAGAATGCTTCCACCGTTGTCCTCGGTCATCGCCACATTATCTGAAATCAACTCAGCGGTAGCGCCTTCAAATGCAACCCCTGTGAATTCTCCAAATTTGTCAACTTTTTCGACACCCAAACCAACTTGACCAGTTGCTGGATCATTAACATTGGCCACCAAAGATGTCTCGGCACTTGTTACAGTTTCAGATGTCCCTTGTGAGTCTGTATATGAGACAACTACCTTAACTGTTTTACCAACAGCATCCTGTGCCAATAGAAGTGATGATGATGTAGCACCCTCTATCGCACTGTCGTCAGCATACCACTGATAAGATAGTTCTCCCAAACCGTCTGCATCGCTTAGGCCTTCGGTACTGGCTTGAAGTGTTTCTCCTTCTTTAACATCACCAACAATTGTGACGTCACCAACCGGGTTGTCATTTACGTTTTCAACGGCTGTAAGTTGAGTCGCAGACACATTCTCAACTTTTCCCAGTCCATCTTTGTAAGAAACATTAAGGGTAATTTTTTTGCCAACTTGATCCTGGCTGAGAGATAATGTTTTGCCATTGGCATCAGCAATATCTGCGCCATCAGCCTGCCATTGATAACTCAACGCTCCGATTTCATCCAAATCTACAAGAGCTGATGTATCTGCAGTTAATACTTCACCTTGCTTAGCTGTACCGCTAATTTTGACATCACCAGAGGGTGCGGCATTAAGCAAAACATTGACATCCATGGTTGTTACTTTACCCGCATCATCCGTAGCATGTGCAAACACATAGTAACTACCCGGAGCGCTTGCCGCTTCTATGGAAGCAAATGACAGGACACCTGTCTCTCCATCAATAACAAACAAATCCTTGTCTTTACCCGAAATAGAATACGTCAACACACCGCCTTCTGGATCTGTTGCGGAAACAGTTCCAACAAAAAGAGCTGTATCTGCACCAAATGATGAAGATGTGTTGCCACCAAAATCAATTGTATCTGCGGTATCAAAGGTGAGCGTTGTTGCCGCAACTGTTATGTTATCTGGCGCGGCATCTTTCGTCTCTGTCACAGCTTTTGAGAAGCTTAGGTCATCGAAGTAATAAACATCTCCTGTCCCAACATTCCCAAAGTCAAAGAAGACACTGGCTTTGTCATAATTATGAGCTTCAACCTGGGCAGCAAAGTTAAAGCTTAGGGTCTCCCAACCATTCGCAACCGTGGTGACAGCATCAACCTCAACAAAAATGATACCGTTCTGCTACTGTCCTCAAGCTTCAACCGTACCGTCTTACCAGCCTCAGGTGCATAAACCCTTAAGCTTACTTCTGTGTCACCAGATGATACAAATTCTCCGTCTGTGAGTGTTGAGATTGTTGTGCCAGCCCATACGTCTCTGCACCTCTGCTTTTGTTACCTTTGACAATTTTACCAGTTGCACCTGCTGGTCCAGAATTATCCTCAACAAAGGCTGAAACATTTCCTCCAAAATCAACATGATCTCCGCCAAAATCACCAGCAACGGATGCTTCCAAATCAAACACTGTCGGGGTTAGTGTAACAGTTGTCTCTGTTTCTTCAGACGGTACAGTCGCTTTTGAGAAGCTTAGGTCATCGAAATAATAAACATCTCCTGTCCCAACATTTCCAAAGTCAAAGAAAACACTAGCTTTATCATAATTATGAGTCTCAACCTGCTTGCAGCAAAATCAAAGCTTAAGGTCTCCCAACCATTTCGCAACCGTGGTGACAGCATCAACCTCAACAAAAATAGTATTGTTACTGCTACTGTCCTCAAGCTTCAACCGTACCGTCTTACCAGCCTCAGGTGCATAAACTCTTAAGCTTACTTCTGTGTCACCAGATGATACAAATTCTCCGTCTGTGAGTGTTGAGATTGTTGTGCCAGCCCATACCTCTGCACCCCCTCTGCTTTTGTAACCTTGACAATTTTACCAGTTGCACCCGCTGGTCCAGAATTATCCTCAATTAAGGCTGAAACATTTCCTCCAAAATCAACATGATCTCCGCCAAAATCACCAGCAACGGATGCTTCCAAATCAAGCACTGTCGGGGTTAGTGTAACAGTTGTCTCTGTTTCTTCAGATGGTACAGTCGCTTTTGAAAAGCGTAGATCATCGAAATAATAAACATCTCCTGTCCCAACATTCCCAAAGTCAAAAAAGACATTGATTTTGTCATATTGAAACGCATCATTAAATGCCGCTGTTCCAGCTGCTTGATTAGAAAAATCAAAGCTAAGTGTCTCCCAATCATTCGCAACCGTGGTAACAGCGTCAACTTCCACAGACCTTGATGGATCTGTGCTATCTTCAACCTTAAGCCTTACTGTCTTACCTGCAGCAGGCGCATAGACCTTCAAGGTCACAACCTTATCTTCCGACGATATGAATGATCCATCCGATAAGGTCGTGATCGTTGTACCAGCCCATGTCTCAGCACTGGACTCTTTCGTTACCTTTACAATGTTACCTGTTGTACCATCATGAAGTTCTGCTACGAACATACGCATGTCACTATTGGTAATTGCCATTGCCTTAGGAGACTTGTTGGCAAGCCATGCACTCGTTGCCGTATCATCTGCAAAAGACAATGAAACCGCTTCATCAGGCTTCTCAACAGCAGCTTTAACAGCTTGTGCAACCTGTGAACTAAGCTCACCACCTAGTTTAGACGCCTCTGCAAAATCTTCATTATTCAACCCACCTGAGTTTGGGTCTGCAGCAATTTCATCTGTTTTTTGCTGGAGGGTCTTTGTGATATTTGCAAGTGCTTTTTCTGTTTCAACAACTGTCTTTTCAAGAGCTCCAAGGCTTTCATCTGTTAGTTGCAAAGCAGCTTTATTTGCTGCCACATTGGTTGTGATTTTGGTTGCCACCTTACCTGCCAAGGAAACATCAGCTTCAGTGCTCGTAAAATCGAGGACACCTCCACCACCTTCTTTTTTGGCCTCATCGGCAACCACTTCCACCACAGCATTGATGGCAAGCCCCAATGCTTGTGACTGGTCAACCCCAGCCTCCGTCACCATCGTGGAGTAGGTGGAAATCGTATTAGAGATATGGTTTGCAACCGCAGCGACTTTGACCTTAGCCTCATCAGAGGCAACATTATTCGCATCGTAAGGGTTAAAGGTTTTCAATTCCTCTGCGGTAACCAGCCCATCTAATCCAAGCGCTTTGAGCACTGCATCCTCTGAAACGCCCCCTTCAACCAATGTTGTAACAGGTGTCACGACATCATAACCCGCTGGCGCTTTAAGGGTTAGATTTCCGACCGGTTTATTTTTTGAAGTGTCGATAGTTAGCTCATCCGCTTGAACCATGATGACGCGCTGTTCGAAACCCTCTGGCGCCTCAAAATCAAAGTTACCATTTGCATCAGTGCGTGCATAAATTTCATCGCCTGTGAGGTTTCCGTCACCGTCTAAGTCAAAACCAACCTTGGCATTCTTCAAAGGTCCGTTCACCGCTGAACCATCGATGGTTGTTGTTGGCGCCTCTCCTTGGACGGCACCACCGCCTCCGCCACAAGCAGCCAGGAGCAACGTACTTAATGTTGTTGTGGATAGGGCTGTTTTCTTTTTCTTGATCAGGTCAAAATATGATGTGGTCTGAAATTGATAGGTCATGATGCGTTCCCTACTCCCTGGTTTTTTGCTTGCTTTCCAACTCTTGTGCAGTGATTGATCGCACAATTATGTAAGCGGTTTCATAACAATGATAATTAACATTTTATTTAGTATAGTCAACGTAGCTATGATAGACAATATTTGCCATTGGATATTGCAAAGTCTACCCTATTCAAAATTGTACTGCTTATTTGCGGAGATGTTGAAGCAAAAAGGCCATAGCACCTTTCAGTCCAAGATCATGGTCTTTGATCAGGAAAATAGGAATATTGGACATAAAGGCCGACGGTGATGCTTCGAGTTCAAATGTTTCTCGGAAGGTTTGTGCAGGAAATTGTGGAGACAAACGCGCAATCATACCACCTGACAGATATACTTGTCCTCTAGCTCCTGATGTTAGGATAGAGTTTCGGATCACACGGGCTAAGAAGCGCGTGAATACCTCCACACAATGGAGCACATTAACATCATTTTGATAATACATCTCAAGGAGTTCACTAGCCGATCTGCCCTTATCGGATGGAGAATAATATGCATATAATCTCTCCAATCCCACACCAGACAGTACATCCTCTACCCTTATGAAAGACCGCCCAAGGCTTTGCTGTAAATATTTAAGAAGTGCCATTTCCTCATCATTTTGAACGGGAAGTGATGCATGACCGCCCTCAGTTACGGTCACGGTAATTTGTCCGTGGTTGTCAATGAAATGAGCCATACCCAAACCAGTCCCCGCGCCAACAACCAATCCTGGGAAATTTGTGTCAATCTGACCCTCCATAATTTGGTCAACGGTATTTTTGTCCAAAACACCAATACCAAAGGCTTGGGCTTCAAAGTCATTGATTAAGTAAACATCTCTGAGACCCAATATCGACCTCAATTTTTCTTGGTTGCATACCCATGGGCTGTTGGAAAAAGATACCTCACCGTGAATCACAGGACCTGCCACGGCAAAACAAGCTGCATCCAAATCGACGCGTTGCTGGTCTAAATATGCTCTTAAAGCAACATATAATGAGGGATAATCTTTCACCGCAAATGTTGTCGCGCCAATCAGGGTTTTCCTATCATCAAAAAGCGCGAAACGAGCATGCGTACCACCCACATCAGCAATGAGCTTTTTTGTTGTTGTCACGACCAAATGCTCCTAGATCACTGACGTATAGCAGGCATCCGCAGCTTGATATAATCATCTAACGCAGCAGCTGTGGGATAATTTTTAGATTGAAAGTTACCAAGCCAGCTACCACCGACACAAATAACTTGGGGCAAGGCTAGCCAAGCCTCTGTATTTTCTGCAGTTATACCACCAGTCGGGCAGAACTTAATATCTGGCAGTGGACCCGAAACGCTTTTCAAAAAATCTATACCACCTGACGCTTCGGCAGGAAAAAACTTCTGTATACGGAAACCCTTATCCCACAATGACATCATTTCCGATGCGGTAGAGGCCCCCGGCAACCATGGGAATTTACTGTTCGAAAATGTTGTAATCAGATCATCGGTAGCACCAGGTGACACACCAAACTTCGCTCCACTATTCTGGACGTCTTGAGCCTCACCAACCGTTCTAATCGTTCCAACACCGACCACCATTTCTGGTAAGCGCGTGGCTATGGCCTCAACACAAGATAGCGCGCCAGGCGTTCGTAATGTCCATTCAACCGCTGTGATATTACAACGCAAGAGAGCTTCGCATAGCTGCAAAGAAAATTTCACATTGTCTCCGGTGATGATGGGAAGACAAGAAATGGGCTCAAGAAATTCTAAAATTTTTGTCATTTTAAAGGAATCCACCTCCTCGCTCAGCATCAAAACTTTGGGCTTTGAGCCTCTGGAAAAGAGCCCGACCAAATGTTCTTTCATCCACAAATGGATTTT
This sequence comes from Alphaproteobacteria bacterium, assembly GCA_038131935.1. Taxonomy (GTDB): domain Bacteria; phylum Pseudomonadota; class Alphaproteobacteria; order UBA8317; family UBA8317; genus UBA8317. Next base: position 10,286 of record JAYPQH010000024.1, read on the forward strand.
TTGAATGCCCCTCCATCCCACGCAAAGGGAGAGACATCAAACCTACCTTTTTCAGCGTCGATGGTAATTCTATCACCGTCACAGATACGGCCTATCACACCATCTGCAAGTGCCTCAGGTTGCACATGAATAACAGACAATATGGATCCGGATGCTCCCGATAGCCTTCCATCTGTTACCAACGCAACTTTCTGGCCTCTTTTTCTAAGGGCAGAAAGCATGGGCATAAGCCCATGAAGCTCAGGCATTCCATTTGCTTTTGGTCCTTGCTGCCGTAATACAATCACTAGGTCACCTGAAAGAATGCCCTTTTCAAAGGCATCTTTAAATTCATTCCCATTATCGAACACCCTTGCTGGTGCATCGATAGTACGGTCTTCCAAAGGCACCGCTGAAATTTTTGTCACCGCCGACCCTAGATTTCCACGTATAATTTTCAACCCACCCATCGATGCAAATGGTTCCTTAGCGGGACGCAATACGGAAAGGTTTGAGGAGGCTTCATCAACCTCTTTCCACTGCAAGCTATGAGATTGAAGCGTTGGGGTCTTTAACTCTTCTAGAAGAGTTGAACCCCAGGCTGTAGCCGCATGTCCATCAAGCAAACCTTCGAGATACAATTCGCGTGCGACAAAGTTCACACCACCTGCTTCATGGAAGTCATTAATATCACATGTCCCATTTGGATATATGGCTGCAAGCTGGGGTAATATCTGAGAGGTCTTCAAAGTCATCCCATGTCACATGCCAACCTGCCGCAGCAGCCATAGCAGGAATGTGGAGGGTATGGTTTGTCGAACCCCTGTAGCATGAAGTGCTACAATAGCATTGACGATATTCTTTTCCGTCACAGCATAGCCAATACCATTTTTTTCTGTATTCAATCTTGCACAATGAAGGATCTTCTTGACAGCATCAGCAGTTAGGGCGTGACGAAGGTCCTCTATGGGGTGAACAAAAGATGAACCAGGCAGCTGCATGCCCATCAACTCCATCACAATTTGATTGGAGTTGGCCGTACCATAAAAGGTACATGTTCCAATATCATGATAAGCACTTGCCTCGGATTGCATAAGTTCTGCCCGGCCAACTTTCCCCTCAACAAACTGTCGCCTCACATCTGCTTTTTCTTGGTTCCCAATCCCCGTTGACATGGGACCAGCGGGAATAAAAATGGTTGGCAAATGACCAAATTGGAGCGCTCCAATCATTAAACCTGGAACAATTTTATCGCAAATCCCCAGTAAAATGACGGCGTCATATACGTTATGTGACAGACCAACAGCAGTAGCCAGCGCGATCACATCCCGGCTCAGCAAAGATAGCTCCATGCCTGCGCGTCCTTGTGTGACACCATCACACATAGCTGGCACACCGCCAGCAACCTGAGCGGTAGCGCCCTCAGATCTTGCAAGTGAGCGGATAAGAGAAGGATAGGATTCGTAGGGTTTGTGGGCTGAAAGCATATCATTATATGCGGTTATGATGCCCATATTGAGCACATGCTGCCCTCCAAGACCAAGAATATTGTTCTTATCCTGACCCGCGCCCGCCGCAACATGCGCGAGGTTAGAGCATGAAATTGTACGACGGTCATTATCTTGACTCATGGCCATGCGCTCGAGATCTTCTAAATATGCTGCGCGGGACTTCAGACTGCGCTGCACAATTCTATTCTGAACGTCTTGTATTCTCTCATGAAGATGTTTTTGGTTCATCTGATATCTCTAACAACATGCAATGGCGTTTGTGACTGGTTGATCAAATGATGAATAGGTAAGGATTGATCATGATGAGCCTGCATAAAAACCTGTTCTTTACTTGTTGAGGAAAGCACAAGATATATGTCTCGACTTTGTAAAATAAGGGCCAAGTTCATGGTGATACGACCCACAAGAGGATCCCCAGCTGGCTCTGTGGTGACAATATTGGGAGATGCGCTGGGACTAATAAGGGCTGGATTGTCGAGCATATGCGGAAAGATTGACGCAAAATGCCCATCAGGCCCCATACCCATGATGATGACATCAAACGGTTTATCTATATCAAGAATCAATTTCTGATGGTTTTGCAGTGGTATGAACTGTGCCCGTTGGGCGTGGTTTCTCAAAAATACTTCACGAACAAAAAATTCATTGCTGATCGGATCCAGAGCGTCCACAAGTCGATCATCGATCAATATGACCTGAATGCGACTCCAAGGAAGATCTCGTTGATTTAAGGCCTCAAGAAGTCGTACATGGCTTGTTCCGCCACTAACAACCATGGAAGCATGACCTTGCTTATCCACACGATCAGACAACAAAGATGCGATATCATCTATCGCCTTCGACAAATCTAAATGCATCATTGGTCCTGCCAAAAATGTTGCTGCATCATGAAAAAATCCGCTGGCATAGGTGGACCAGCTGAAGCCTGACGATAAAGAACAGGTGATACCTTAAATGTCTTTTGCAGCAATTTGTCTGTGAACGACCATGCCGCAACAACTTCATCAAACCTCATAAATAATGTTTGATTTCCACGCACGGTATCGAGCAATAGACGCTCATAAGCCGCAAGCGGAATGCTTTTATAGGATTCCTTAAAATTAAGCATCAGATCCGTTGGAAGGACATTCATTCCACCTGGGCCAGGCTTCTTGGACATCATAGCCAACCTTATCCCTTCTTCAGGCTGTAGTTGAATAATCAATTTATTAGGAATGATATCACCATGTGGCATACCAGAAAAAATATTGTGGGGTATCGACTTGAATCCAATAACAATTTCTGATCGCCGCTCATACATTCGTTTGCCGGTGCGAAGGTAAAATGGTACCCCAGCCCATCGCCAATTATCAATAAATACACGCGTCGCAACAAAAGTTTCTGTCTGACTTTGTTTTCCAACCTCGCGTGAGTAACCCTCATACTGACCAAGCAGGACGTCTGAGGATACTGGATCTCTCAATGCATGAAGAACACGCAATTTTTCGTCTCTGACAGTGCCGGCTTGGAACTGACTTGGTGGCTCCATCGCCGTGAGACATAAAAGCTGCAGAAGATGGTTTTGTACCATATCTTTAATGGCGCCATATTGATCATAATAATCCGTGCGACCTTCTAGACCAACGCTTTCCAGTACAGAAATTTGCACAAAATCTATGTAAACATTGCGCCACAACGCCTCAAAAATTACATTTGCAAACCTTAAAACCATAAGGTTCTGAACGGTTTCTTTTCCTAAATAATGATTAATTCGGTAAATTTGTGTCTCAGGTACAATATCTCTTATTTTGGTGTTGATACGAATAGCTGAGAGTGTGTCACTGCCCAAAGGTTTTTCCACAACTATGCGCACATACTCAGTTTGCAGCTCTAATGATCCAATAAGTTCACAAGCATGTTCAAACAAAGTTGGTGAGATAGATAGATAGAACAGCCTAACCCGACCTTCATCATTTTTTTGATGTAGCCAGGTGCGTAACTCTGAACGCCCGTCACCCGCCATAATGTCCAATTTAAGAAACGAAAATAAAGACAAAAAATCTCGAACCTTTGACATTTGTTCCGCATCAAATTTTCCGGATTGCCTAAGTTCTTTTTGTCAATTGTTTTGAAAAACATCAACTTCTATCATACCGCGTGATACCACGAGTAAACGAGCGTCTTTGGACAACGACCCATTCAGCATTAAGTTGAAAAAGGATGGGTAGATTTTACGAAATGCCAGGTCGCCAGTGCCACCTAAAATCACATAGTCAAAACCAATATGTGCGGTTTCTGGATCAAGTTTTGTCATCACCACACCAACCTAGTGCTGGCCAGGGCGAAGAGAGGCACGATGAAACCCATATCCCTCGACCACAACTTTCTCGCCTGTGCTAAACTTGACCGTTTTTTGGCCTTCCGTATGGTTGAATATCAAAGCCAATCGCTTGCCATCTTTTTCAAAAACTTTGGAAAAAACATCATTGGCCGTAACATTTGTCACAGGATGTCCATCTTCGTTCAAATGATAAATCCAACTTCCCGTATGCGATTTCGTAGCGCCAAGCTCAACAGCTGCGTTGGGATCCCAACGTTTCAATGCCCCTTTGGCATCATACAAAGCCACATAACTTACCACGATATCCTGCCAAATATCTCTTGGCGTTGCATAACCTGACCCATTTCTAAAGCGAACAAAGTCTTCATCCATTTCTTTGATGACTTCGTGCATGGCGTCAGGGTTTGTTCTGAGATAATAGCTAGCTCCAGTTACTGGCAATACGTTAATCATGCTGATTTCAACGGGGCTTTCCGTCCACCATGTAATGTGTGACAGCTTTCCTCCCCATACAATCGAAACAATACGGTGTGGGTACTGCGCAGGCCTGGTCATATTATACACATCAAACCAGTAATGTTTAATGGCTTGAAGTTCTGTGGTGTAAAGATAAATGCCTAAATCTCGTAGGGCATCATCCTGCGTTGCAACACCCCAAAGAATGAGACCAGCCCACGCGTTCATGGCCTCTGAAGATGATTCTTGGTTGCTACCATCAGCAGTTTGACCGGTGCCGGATGCCCAAGAATGTCCTTCAAATATATCGAACGTCCTCAGGAATGGATAACGTTCATCATTTCGATCCGCCGTGGCAACATCCTTAATCAACTCCCGTACCATGCCACCCCAATTCTCATGGCGAGCCCATTCTGGATCTCTCAGTGCAATCTGTGCTGCTGCAAAAATCCAATATCCATAATGAAAATGGTGATCATTCATTTGCGTTACACTACCAAATTCATTTGGATAACCTAAGAGACTGCCTATGGTTTCATCGTAAATGAATTGCCTATTATCTTTTTGTGCAAATGCATCTGAAAGGCGACTAGCCAATTGATTTTGAATATCTTTTTGTTGCTGAGCATCACCCAATTGTGTTGCCAAGCCCAATAGCTGACCTATACGTCCAAGCGATTTGCCCTGCCAATATGTTCCAGAACTTACAGCAGCGGTAAGGCTCTCTCGCTGCTGCATGTCTTCATCCCATAGGGCTTTGACCAATTGCAATTCATCTTTACCTTGTGGCACCGGCACGAAAGGAAAAATACCTTGGAATGCATGCTGGGTCCGAAATTCATTAAGTTTGTATAGCTTCAACGGGCCACGTATTGATGTGTACTCACCCAACAACCGCTCATGACGAAGCAACATGTTGTCGTGCCAGTGATGAGGATACAAAGCCACCAAGGCAGACGTTTTGCGTGCCGAGACAAATTTATAGCTTGTTGTTACAATCGATGTTTCTTCATCAAAAGACCATGAAACTTTTGTATCATGAGGACCATCCACATAAGCGCTGTCAAACAACTCAAGGAGCTCATGAACATCTGTCATCTGCTTACCAGGAAGGGCACCAACCATCACATCAAAGCCTTCACTAGGTGAAGCACCAGGTATTGTAATTGTAACAACGCGTTTTTGTTGCGCGACAACCGCCTCTTTAGGCACATAAACAAGGAATATGTTGCCGTAAACTTCGTATGCCAGTCGGCCCGCTATAGATAAATCCGGTAGATATTTTGCACGGATTCCTAGTTTGAGCTGCGCGAGATTTCCCCCAACAGTCATATGCACCATTGGACTTCCATGCGCGATGTTTGTTGAGATAAAATCCGATCCACGGCGCCAATCAAACCCGACACCCCAGTCTGAACTTTTTGTCAGGTAAGCACCGTCTCCTGCACCTGTAATGTCGTCTACACCTGCAGACAACCTTATGGCTGCCCTATGTGGAAAACGTACATCTTTATTGGGCCCTACGCTCCCTGTTTCTATAGCTTCAGGCTTACCGATTTCGACACCTTTTTTGGTCGCACGGATGGTTAATGGATGTGCGTGAAGGACGTTACTCCATTGATCAAAAATAATTGATGAATACCATTGATTTGTTGGCGGCTTCCCTTGATATTGAGCATCCATGTACCGCGGCGTGGGAGGCTGCGCAAAGCCAGATGGGATCGACGTTCCCACAACACCTAGCCCAAAGTCCTTTGCCATCGCATCAGGAGAGGACGCTAGCAAATGAATAAGCGTTGCGATCATAGCGAACGAAGCGCAAAAAAAGGCATCACAAAACTTGTAACCTTTAGAAACATTGGAAAACATCTGGTTCCTCCAACGCATTTTTGCGCCAAACGACATTGTCAAAACTGAAGGAGACTTTACCCGATGTTGTCACCAGAAAAGGAGAATTAATATTGTCCAGTTGCGCACCAGTGGCTGCAAAACATTCAATGGGTACTTTTAACGTAAAACGCTTTTCAAGAGCTGCATCCATTAAAGGACGGGTAATGTTTGCTGTTCCATGACATGGCCAACCACAGTCAAGCCGCAAAATAACATTATCGGTTGGGTATTCATGAACAATCATATCAACAGACAAAACACCTTCTTCCTCAAGAAAGTCTTCCAAATCTACAAACCGCTTGGTTTGCAAATATACCTGCCCCAGCCCTTTAAATGAGACCCTGTAAACTCTTTCACCTGGAAATTCTTCATTTCGCACCAATTGCACTGCACCGAGATTCTTACCGCGATGTTTAACTTTCTGGAGCCAATTATTTTGGACACCCGCATAAAGTTTAGCGCCAGACATTGGGCCACCTTGATAAAACACTTTCTCAGAGACTGCAGTTAGCTGTGATGCCTCATGGCGCATATTTTCTACCGTTTCGAACTGATCAAGTTGTGCACAACCGGTTGCGAAAACCAAAGAACCAACAGCAAAAAATTTTGTGCGCACAATGCTACCGAATGCACCAAAACCAAGGTACGAAAAAAATTTATACATCATGCCTCCTTGCAATGTAAGCGCTTACAAGTTATTGTTTTCCGATAATCATGTCAACGCAGTATCCTGTCTTTTTCCACTTTGCTCTCTGAAATCCAAACCTATGCAGAAAAAAAACACAGCCAACAGCTCGAACACTCATCGCTACAACATCACCGATGTGGCAAAACACGCGAAAGTATCTACCGCAACCGTATCACGCTATCTCAACAAAAGCGCAATTATATCCGATCTCAAAGCAAGTGCTATCAAAGCTGCAATTAAAGAACTAAATTATCACCCAAATCGAGCAGCTTCGCGTCTAGCAGGCGGCTCTTCAAAAACCATCGCCGTCGTTACTCAATGTTTTGATAGCCCATTCTTTGGTGATGGACATCGAGGTATTGGCAACGCATGCGACGAATTGGGATTTACGCCAATTTTCCTTGCTGCGAATTGGGATGTAAACCGTGAACGCCACATCATGAAAGAGTTAGACGCCCACTCCATCGACGGGGTGCTGTATTTCTTTGGGCAACTTCAAAATCCTGATGCATATTTTACAAATATGGGCATTCCCTATCTCATCATGCACGGCTCACCAACCAGACAAACAGAAAATGAATTGCAGTTTGACAACTATGGTGGTGGCCAATTGGCAGGCCAGTACCTCATTGAAGAGGGTCATCGGCAATTTTGGTACATGAAAGGCCTGAGTACACATCCTGATGCAGAAGAGCGTTTTAGGGGCTTTCATGACGCTGTTTATAACAGCAAGCATGCTTGTCATATTGATGTACTTGAGGGTGATTTTACGGAGAAGAGCGGTTACGAACTAGGCCTAAATATATTAACCAGATCAGGCACCAACAGCGCTACGGCTGTGGCGTTCGCAAACGATCAAATGGCAATTGGTTTTCTTCTTGCCGCTCACGAGCGGGGCGTTTCAATACCAGGAGATTTGTCCATTATAGGATTTGATAATGTCATCGCCTCTGAATTTTGCATCCCTCCATTAACGACCATCGACCATGATATTGAAACTGTTGGTTATCACGCCACCAAAACGCTTTTGACGAATATTCTGGGTGAAAAACAGACTGGGCAGCCACCTCGCCCAAAACTTATAAAACGAAAATCTGTTACATCAATTAGCTGAACACCAAACCAGCCGCACTTGCAACGAGCAATGAAAGCGCTTACAAATACCATTCACGCAATTTTTATCAAATGCATTGAGGCTGACTATGATGACGCGACTTATAAATTTGGTACTGTTCGCTTTGTTTCTGACACTACCGTTTGGCGCATCAGCGTCGGACAAAGTGGTGTTAAGAGTTTCTGCCTTTCCAGCAATTGATAAAATTATTGCCGACGCGCTTCCAACATTTTACGAGCGCTTTCCAAACGTGGAAGTTAAAATCACCTCTCGATCTTATGGTGACCATCACACGGCTTTAACCACAGCACTTGCCGCATCCTCAAACCTTCCAGACCTTGTTGCGGTTGAACAAGGCTATTTAGGACGATTTGCCCGCGGAAAAGGACTTACCAATCTTTCAGAACAGCCTTTTTCAGCAAACGAATTTAAGGACCTTTTTGTCTCTTATACGTTTCAACAAGCGCAAGGGCTAAAAGGACATTTGATGGGTATTCCCACCGATATAGGCCCTGGTTCACTGTTTTATCGGCATGATATTTTTGATGCATCTGGGGTTTCAATCGATCAAGCTATTTCTTCTTGGAGCGCTTTCGTAGACGCTGGTATTACCATTAAAAAAACGACTGGGTCCTACCTGCTCGCGCATGCAAGAGATCTGAAAGATATTGTAATTCGCTCCAATATTCCACCAGGTGAAGGCATCTATTTTGATGACCAAGGCAATTCTCTGGTCCAAAGCCCTCGGTTCGTACGTGCGTTTGAGCTTGCACTCAAAGCAAGAGAGGCCGGAATTGATGCCAAAATTGGCGCTTGGTCAAATGAATGGGCAGAGGGATTCCGTCGTGGTGAACTTGCCACCCAAATGATGGGGGCGTGGCTTGGTGGACACCTACAGAATTGGTTGGCACCAAATACGAGTGGAAAATGGCGCGTTTCTCATCTACCAAATGGCGCCTATGCATCTTGGGGAGGCACCTTTTACGCCATACCCGACAAAGCAACACATAAAGAGTTGGCCTTCGAGTTGATCAAACATCTGACATTGCAAAAAGAGCAACAGTCACGAGCATTTCAGGAACAAGATGCTTTCCCTGCACTTTTGGCTGCACATGATGCTGAATTTTTCACAAAAAAATTACCTTTTTTTGGCAATCAGGCACCTAGAATTTTATGGCGCGATATCGCAGCACAGATACCCTATATCCCTGTGGATCAATATGATCCCATCGCCGAAGAAATCGTTAACGTGGCCCTTGATGATGTCCCTCAATGGGGGTGTGAGTGTGAGCCAAGCGTTAGCCCAAGCCCATCGACTCATAAAAAGAAGAGCACGTCGTCGATGAGCAATCTCAGAATCTTTTTGCAAAAACGCGCCCTTGATGGTGGGCTTTGGCCATATGTTTTTCTTGCCCCCTTTTTTTTACTGTTTGGTATTTTTGGGTTATTTCCACTGATATTTTCATTCTTCCTAGCCTTTCAATATTGGGATCCAGCATCAGGTCTATCAGGGATGGAATTTGTTGGATTTGAGAATTTTTCCTTCACAATTACAGATCCTTGGTTCTGGAAATCCCTTAAAAACACATTATGGCTCTCGATTCTATCGGGCTTGCCACAGCATATGGTGGCCATTCCTTTGGCTTATGGGATTCATATGCTTTTGCGCCGCACACGTAATATTGTCATTGGGGCATATTTTTTGCCCTATATTACGTCGACTGTTGCGATATCAATCATGTTCACGTCTTTGTTTTCTAAAGATTATGGCATGATCAACAGCGCCATTTATCAGCTCAACAATATTCCACTCCTCAATAACTTGCTCCCACAAGAGCATATTGATTGGTTGGGTAAAGCTGAAAATGTACAACCATCTATTGCTCTGGTGGTTTTCTGGAGGTTCGTAGGGTTCAACACCATTCTGTATTTGGCAGCACTACAATCTATTCCCCATGATATGTATGAAGCGGCAAAAGTTGATGGTGCGAATGGATGGCAAAGGTTCCGTTACATAGTTTTACCGATGCTAAAACCCATGATGTATTTTGGTGTCATCTTATCTGTCATTGGCGGCATGCAGCTTTTTGAGGAACCATTCGTCATAACAGGTGGTAGTGGTGGACCTGGACAAGCTGGCCTTACAACCGCGATGTATATGTATAGAACAGCGTTTGAATTTAATGATTTTGGCATGGCCAGTGCCATGTCTTGGATCTTATTTATTGTCATGGCTGTGATCACAGCTTTTACCCATTGGGCTTTCAGAGAACGTCATGTCTAAGAAGATCCAGGAGTCAAATATCACACAGAAGGTAATGGCCTATGCCTTGATCGCTAGCGGTGCTCTGGTCATGCTCCTACCTTTCTATTTTATGTTTGTTTTCGCGACCCATGAACGCGCAGATATATTTTCCATGCCTCCACCAACATTTTTTGGTGTCGCTATTTTTGAAAACCTGGAAAATTTATTTTCCAAAGTACCGTTCTTACGAAACGCTGCATTGAGCCTTTACGTGGCCATAATGAGTACAGCTCTATCCTTGGTATTCTGCACCATGGGGGATATGCGTTTGCTTTTTGAATTCCCAGGAAAAAAAACAGCTGTTTGCCCTTGTGTTGGGAACAATGTTGCTTCCATCATTTTTAGGGATGATCCCCACATTCATGATTATGGATACCTTGGGTTGGCTTGACCAGCCACGCGCTCTTTACATTCCTGGGGCAGCAGGTGCGTTTGGGATTTTCCTTATGCGCCAATATATTTCATCAGCTATCCCCAAGGAAATTATTCAATCTGCACGTGTTGATGGGGCTGGCGAATTACGGATTTTATTCACGATTGTTTTCCCATTAGCAGGACCAGCCTTAGGAACATTAGGCATTGTTACTTTTGTTGCCTCGATGAATAATTTTATCGCACCTTTGATTGTGATGAGAACACCTGAGATGTATACAATACCTCTCGCTCTTCGCTCATTGCAAAGTCCCGTGGATACGCCGTGGGGTGCCATCATGGCTGGATCGGCCATCGCAACACTTCCACTTATCATCATTTTTATATTTTTCTCCCAAAAAATCATCAGCGGCCTCACAACTGGCGCCGTTAAATAAGGAATACGACTTTATGAACAAACGTACTTTTCCAAGCAATTTTGTATGGGGCACAGCAACCAGTTCCTTCCAAATTGAAGGACATCATGCGGACCAGGGTCGTGGACCATGCATTTGGCAGACTTTTTGTGAAAAAGACGGGGTTATCGCAGACCATTCAAATGGTGAAATTGCATGTAATCATATCGAACTTGTTGAGACTGATCTTGATATGATCAAGAGCTTAGGGGTTGATGCTTATCGCTTCTCCATATCTTGGCCAAGGATATTTCCCCAAGGAACAGGTCCCATCAACGAAAAGGGTGTCCTGTTTTATAAAAACCTCATTAAGGGATTAACGGATCGTGGAATCAAACCCTATGTAACACTAAACCATTGGGATCTACCCCAAGCGCTACAAGACCAAGGCGGTTGGGAGAATAGAGATACATGCTTGGCATTTGATCAGTATGCTGATTTTGTCGCCAATGAATTAAGTGAAGGTGTGGTGAGTATTACCACACATAACGAGCCATGGGTAATGGCCATACTTGGGTATGAGCAAGGTATCTTCGCTCCAGGGATTAAGTCGCGGAAATCGGCATATCGTGCGGTTCATCATCTTTTGCTTAGTCATGGAATGGCTGTCCGAACAATTAAAAAACGGTTGCCTGATATGGATGTGGGTATCGTTCTCAACCTATCCCCGATTGAACCGCTTAATGATACGCCGGAAGATCATGCACGAGCCTATTTGGATGATGGCTATATATGTCGGATGTATATGGATCCACTTATATACGGACATTATCCCAAAGACGTCATAGAGGATTTGGGTGACGATGCACCCCCGGTCCAAGAAGGCGACTTAGCCATCATCAACATGCCGATCGATTTTGTGGGTGTTAATTATTATACACGTAACTATTCAACAATTGGAAATCCTTGGGACCCAATAAAGCAGGGGAAGAAAGTGACGGCCATGGGTTGGGAAGTATACCCCAAAGGACTTGAGGAACTTTTATGTCGCCTGAGCAAAGATTATCCTGATGTTCCTTACTTGGTCACCGAAAATGGTGCCGCTTTCGATGATGTAATCACACAGAATGGCATTCAAGATACGGAACGTAGGGAATATATCTCAGATCATATTCAAGCGGTTTCAGATGCTATCGCCAAGGGTGCGGATGTCCGAGGATATTTTCTTTGGTCATTCATGGATAACTTCGAGTGGGCATCAGGCTATACAAAACGATTTGGTATTGTTCATGTTGACTTTCAAACACAAGAACGGACGTTGAAAGACAGTGCATACTGGTACCAGAGCTTTTTAAAGTCATGAGTTTCAAGATGTCACTCATTATGTTAAGTATTTCTGAAAGCGCTTTCAGGCGGGGGCAATATGCGTAAAATCATCATAATATTATCTGTCATCATGGGGTATTTCTCAAACCATGATACAGCCATGACAAAGGGCCTTGACCTCTATTACGGCCCTTTCACGTTGAATGGTTTTTATCAGAAAGAATTTGCCCTGCATTCCACGAATATTGCTGACAATAGCAAGGTCCGTTCTTGGGAAGATTGGCGCTACAAACCGAGCCCTGATGGGAAACAAATCACGGAGGATCATAGAGGGTTTCGTGAAGGTGTAGAATTGTTTCAGCTATCACTTGGTTTCGAGTTTGAACTTGATCAATGGGAGATTACTGAAGATGCCAAGTTGTTGGCCCGCCTAACACGTAGATGGCGAGATGGGGATCCTGATCTGCAAGATTGGGATTGGTATGAGCGGTATGTTGGGGTCGCTCATGAGCGTTTTGGAACCATTTATGTCGGGAACTTGATTACAAGATCTTGGCAGCGTTCAGATTAACCCTTTGGTAGCGACAATGGCTTAGCTGACCCATGGGGAGCTAGTGGTGCAGGCTTCGGGTTCGTCAATAATGCCCTTCGCTACACCGCCCCTCATATAGGGACATCTATGGGAAATCTCGTGTTGGAGGGCATGGTCTCCCTTCCAGAGAAAAGCGCGAGGGGCTTTCAAGGTATCAACAGAAATCAAGTGCTAAAGCCTCATGACCCTTACTTAGTTGAATTTTTTGGCCAATTGGCCAACCCAAAACTCGTCTTCGAATATACGTTTCAAATGTCACAAGGCGCTGAGCAAAACGCATGGGCGAAACAACCATTTCGTGGTGGATTTCCGAACGTTAACGAGGGAGACCCAAACCCAAAGCAAACTATTCATCAAATTAATGCAGACTATCGTTTAACAGGAGATACCAATATTACCCTTGGTGCTCGTTATAATCGCTGGTCTGGAAAAAGTTTTGAATGTGATTATGACACAGCATTACCTGGATGTTGGTATGCCGATTGGGGTTTCAATGTGAATGATAGAAATGTTGGCGAACCAGTTTGGAACGTCGACTTTTTAGCAGGAGTTAGACATAAGATAGGACCCTATACCCTAGGGCTTGGTGCTATGCATTTTGGGCGTGGTAACACCAAAAATACACGCGAAAATGGGCAATCAAATTCTGCCAATTTAATTTCATTTGGCGTATCGAGAGTCTTAAATGATATCGACGACACCCTCACAGGACTCGAAATGTCGATTGGTGTTGGGCATATGAGGTATAATAAAAAATCGATTGGGCCTGTTAGTATGCCTGGTAATGGAACGTACGCAGCGAACGATCCACGTGTTGATAAAAATTCTACAAGCATTGGTATTGGTTTCAAATACGCTTTCTGATGATGGATGATCTTCCATCTAGCTGGTGCCATTACATAGATTGAGGATGAGAACAGATGACTCATTTGCGGCTAAATAATATCTCCAAGCGTTATGGTGCTAACGCCATCATTACAGACCTCAACTTAACTGTTGGCAAGGGGGAGCTATGTGTCTTTGTTGGGCCATCAGGATGCGGGAAATCTACCTTACTGAAGTTGATAGCTGGGTTGGAAGCCGTGTCATCTGGAGAAATTTTGTTTGATGACATTGATGTGACGTTCTTAAAACCTGTTGACCGACGAATTTCGATGGTTTTTCAATCCTATGCCTTATATCCACATATGACGGTTGCAGAAAACATCGCTTTTCCGCTCAAAGTGGCAGGGATGGACAAAACGTCCAGAATGAAAGCCGTTGTGGACGTTATGGATTCTCTGCGTATTTTGGAACTTAAGGACCGTTTGCCCAAACAGCTTTCAGGCGGACAAAGACAACGTGTTGCCATCGGACGGGCCTTGGTTCGCAAGCCATCGATCTTTTTGTTAGATGAACCCTTATCCAACCTTGATGCAGAATTACGCGTAGATATGCGCTATGAAATCGCGCAACTGCATCAAAGGCTCACAACCACCATGATATATGTGACCCATGATCAGGTAGAAGCCATGACGTTGGCGGACAAAATCGTTGTCCTCAACAAAGGTAGAATTGAACAAGTTGGCAGTCCTATGGAGCTTTATCATAACCCTATCAACATGTTTGTTGCAGGTTTTATAGGATTGCCAAAAATGAATTTCTTTCCGGTGCAGCATGATCAGGGCCAACTTATCTTCAAAGGAATGAATCCATTTTCTTCCCAATTAAGCGTCGATATTCCATATCAGGGCCAAGAACTGTTTATGGGCATTCGGCCTGATAAATTGCGTTATAGAAAAGATGAGAACGGTGTCCGTGTAAGCCTGGTTGAAAATCTAGGTTCACATCAGCTTTGTCATGTTGAGATCTCACAAGAACAGACCATAACCATACAAACAAACATGAGTAATCCCTTGGATGTTGGCGAGACAATTCTCATCGATGCAGATCAGCGTGACCTTTTTCTGTTTGACCTAGACGGTCAGCGCATCGGCTATGCGCCACAAGTGGACCAAACATGATACTTAGAGAAACACAGATTGTTCAAAGCCTTTTATTCGCTGATGAGTTTGACTCCGCAGAACTTAATCTCAATTACTGGAATTTTGATTTGGGTGATGGGTCAGACAGAGGAATCCCTGGCTGGGGGAACAGTGAACTTCAAACATATACCAGTGACAACATAGCACTACGAGATGGTTTGCTATCGATTACCGCTCGAAAAAATTCCAGCGAGCAGTTCACATCCAGTAGAATCACGACACTCGATAAGGTGAGCTTTGACGAGGGTACCATTGAAATCCGTGCCCGCATGCCTGAAGGGCAGGGTCTTTGGCCAGCTATATGGATGCTTGGTGACAATATAACCACAGTTGGTTGGCCCCATAGCGGTGAAATCGACATCATGGAAATGCGTGGTGATAAAACCGATGAAGTAACCATGACGGCTCATTGGTCAGATCCAGCTGGAATCATACCTACAGAGGCATTCCTGTTACCTCAGGCGATAAAGACTTTAGTGAAGATTTCCATATCTTTGCCCTAAGAAAAGATTCAACCAGTTTAACATGGCTTATTGATGATGAGGTTTATTATAGCCAGGATCTCTCCTCCTATCCCGGAGGAGAGGAGTTACAAGGCCAGTTTCATCTGCTTCTCAATGTGGCTGTTGGCGGTCATTATGTTGGCCATCAGGTACCGAACAACCTACCTCAGTCCATGGATATTGATTATGTGCGTATTCATGACCTTGAAGTAACAAGAGACTTTTATGATACATCAATGGATGATGATCATGCATTGCTTAAAGGTATAAATAACCATGCAGCTCACATCACAGTAAAAAATAGAAAAGCGTTGTTAGAGCTTGGTGATCATGCTGATGAAATCCAGCTCTGGGCAATTGATATTTGGGGTGCAGGCAGTTGGGCACAATATACACCCTATAAATCCAGCGGCTTTGGACATTATGTGCCACTGATTGGAAAAAACCGTTTTGATCATGTTATTTATGGAAATGCTGGAACAGATAAAATCCTTCTTACAGATGAAGATGATGCTTATTTTCTTCATGATGTTTTTTCCGCATACAATACCAAGTTATTGACCCCAGGCAATTCAATGCCACTGACACCAAGGTTTCATGGCATAGAGACTATTTCTGGTGGTTCAGGTGATGATCTCATAGATGCCACAAGTCCTTCCCTCTCACATGGATACGTAGGACTCACACTTACGGGTGATCAGGGCAATGATATTCTTTGGGGTAGCGCTCAAGATGATTTGCTATTTGGAGGGGATGGTGACGATATACTCAACGGTGGCCTTGGGTTTAATATCCTAAATGGAGGAGCAGGTGGAGATGTCTTTGAGATAACATCGGATTATGCATTTCACATTATTGAAGATTTTGATCCAAGTGAGGGGTGACTATCTAAGGGTTTTGAAAAAGCATCTTGAGACAAATCTAACATCTTAGAAATAATTCTTGCTGACCCTGAACCAATCTTAAGACAAAACATTTTGAATTTGATCAAAACGAAAGCGTCAACCACACCACGCCGATTGATTTTGGTGGCAATAATACCATTCAAAATGTCGATCAAAATACGGGAAATCAGTTTATTAAAGTTACAAAAACGTTGGGTGCTGAAACCTGGGCTGGTACAACCATATATAGCCTTCCAGAAAAGGTATTCATCAATGAGAAAACGCTCAAGGTAACCTGTGATATTTTCAGTCCAAATGAAGATATTCTTGTAAAATTAAAACTAGAAGATCAAAACAACCCATCACATAGCGTTGAAGTAGATATGCGATCAGGTACTGCGAACGCTTGGGAAACTATTACTTTTAATTTTGAAAACACCGCACAAGGAACAGCAAGCTTTGATTCTGCTCGAGTCTATAATAAGGCCAGTCTGTTTTTTGACTTTGGTCACACAGGTGATGGATCTACATACCTCGTCGACAACCTTACATATTCTGATCTTGTTACGCTGGAAACGAGTGATGTTATTCAACAAAAAATGGGAAATTCCTTTTCAGATCAAATTAATAACCTGCAACTTAACCAAAAAATTTATACCGCGGTTCAATATGGCGATACTGTTCTGATATTTAACGAATGGCATACAGAAGACATCGACGATATCCCTGTAACATTTGAAATCGTTTAGCAAAATAATCACGCCAAACCTTTCTTGAAAGCGCTTTCATAGCATGGTAAATTTAAGTTAGAAAAATTGATATAATCTTTACAGGCAGAGTCACATGAATATCACCAAATATACTTTTGATACCGCAGCTACCATCGACTTTGGTGGCAACACTTCCGTACTTCTGAGCGATGGCTCAGCGCCAGCTAATGTTACAACCGGAAACATAATAAAGGTTACCAAAGAAAACACGGCTGAAACCTGGGCTGGAACCACAATTACAACATTGTCTGAAGGCCGGTTTGTTTCCTCAGCAGATACTGTTGTAACTTGAAAGTGTATGCCCCATATGCTGGCAAAATCGTTAAACTTAAAGTTGAGGATAGCACCGATAGTTCGAAATCTGTCGAAGTTGATGCCCTAACATCAGCTGCGAATAGTTGGGAAACATTAAGTTTTGATTTCTCACAACATGTTCCAAGTACACCTGCATTCAGCAATGATATCAACTATGACAAAATAAGTGTCTTCTTTGACTTTGGGAGTGTTGGCAAGGGCGACATTTACTATTTTGATGATATGAGTTTTTACGTTGGCACCAGAAGTTACTGATGACAAGTGCTCAGGTGGTCATTACCTGACTGATACAACCCTCGAGTTTTGATGCCGTCAATACGATTGACTTTGGCGGTAACACATCAGCCCTGATTAATGATGGCTCAGCACCCTCAGATGGTACAACAGGTAACATTGTAAAGGTAACGAAAGAGTCCAGTGCTGAGACATGGGCTGGTACAACGATCACGACCTTATCGGATGGATCATTCATATCGTCGGAAGATAAGGTTGTGACCTTGAAGGTTTATGCGCCTGCTGCAGGTAAGACAGTAAGGCTTAAGGTTGAAGATAGCACAGATCCGTCAAGGTCTGTGGAAGTTGACGCGGTTACCACGGTTGCGAATGGATGGGAGACACTTAGCTTTGATTTTTCTAATCAAGCAGCTGGAACAGCGGCATTTAATGATGCGTTTCAATATGACAAAATCAATGTCTTCTTTGACTTTGGGAATGTTGGGACAGGAGATGTTTATTACTTCGATGACCTAAGCTTCTCAAAAGCGACTGTACCATCTGAACAAACAGAGACAACTGTTACACTAACCCCAACAACACTAGCCTTTGATACCGCTAGCACGATTGATTTTGGTGGGAATACATCTGTTCTTGTTGATGACGGCTCTGCACCTTCAGATGAAACAAGAGGGAACATTGTAAAGGTAACAAAAGAAGCGAGTGCGGAGACGTGGGCTGGCACAACCATCACAACATTGTCGGAAGGTGAGTTTATCTCTTCAGGTGACACGGTGGTAACGTTGGATGTCTATGCACCTGAGGCAGGTAAGACGATACGTTTGAAGCTTGAGGACAGCACGAACGGTGATCATTTTATTGAGGTTGATGCTGTCACCACGGTTGCGAATGGTTGGGAGACCTTAAGCTTTAACTTTGCTGCACAGGTTGAAGCTCATAATTATGACAAAGCCAGTGTCTTCTTTGACTTTGGGAATGTTGGGACAGGAGATGTTTATTACTTCGATGATCTAAGCTTCTCAAAAGCAAGAGTTTCCCAAAACACAGGTCAACTGTTGGTTAAGAATTGGCAAAAAACAGGAACAAGTGACTTTTTAAAAGGCACAGGAATTTATTGCTGTAGAAGCCCAAGATGAAATAGCTACCCATACCCTTTTAACCAATGATGAAGGTATTTTAGACGTTTCCTCATTAAGTGCAGCAGATACATCCTACCATATCTACAGCACCACAAGTTTTGATGGCTCTCAGGCCGTGACTGTATCTGACGTCATTTTTGCGCTCAAAGGAGCAGTGGGTATCGTTGACCTTACTGACGAAGAGAACTTTGCTGCAGATATAGATAACAATGATGACATAACCGTATCGGATGTCATTTCGATTTTAAAAATGGCTGTAGGCATTCAACCCGTTAACAAATTGGCAATCGTTGACCTTTCAGATGGTTCATTTTCAGATACTGTTAATCTCTCCAACTCATCTAGCAATTTAGACCTCCATGCTATTGTCATGGGTGATGTTGATGCTTCTTGGACAGTTGACATGATGTAATAAAAAGCCCCCATCTTGTGGGGCTTTCCTTATTCGATTGGCTGATAAAGTATCAGACAATGTCAAAACTGTAACTCAAACCGTCACCGTCTGACAAAATAGGCTCTGGATCCTGAGCAATATAAATGTTGGTGATATTGATTTCGACCGTACCTGTACTCTTCGCATTCAAGGTCAATTCACCAATCTTACCATCATTAGATGACACCGCAAGAGCATCTGGACTCGCCAAAATGCTACTTAAATCAACAGCCGGTGATTTCACGAAATTCACAAAGCCAAACGTTTCTGATGCACCCAAGGTCGAAACATCAACTGGCGCTTGGAATTCTTGTAAAACATCTCCCATTGCTGTAGTTTAATGTCTGGTTAGGTATTGGATTACCACTTAACAAAACCGTCCCCTTCGTCGAGAAAGAAGCAATTTCATTACTTCCAGTTAAGGCTTCAAACTCCTCTAAAGAGTTATAATCCAATACAAACGTCAGTGCTGAAACAGATGTTAAATTAGGAGCCAATTCCGCAAGCTTGTCTCCATCAACTCGTACATCAAGAACAAGTTCATCTGCTGTCGCTGTTTGTACGTCCAAAACAAGCCATGATGTCTCAACCGCCTTCGCTGAAACCTTAGCCGTTGCATCACTACTCTTTGACTCTAACGTCCCGCGTTGGTCCGTAAAGGATACATCAACACTAATTGTTTTACCAACTTCTGATGACGTCAAAACATACGTCGAAGATGTTGCACCTTCTATCGCTGTTCCATCCGCTGACCACTGGTAAGACAATGATCCCAATCCATCCGCATCAGATAGATCATTCGTTGCTGTCAACTCAGAACCTTCTACAACATCTCCGCCTATACTTACCGTCCCGGTAACTGGGTTGTTGGGGGCATCAACCACTTCTGAATATGGGAAGTCTGCCAAAGTTTTCACGAATTCCTGACTCGTGGTGGTGTATTCTTCATCAATAACAGTATCCACAAAATGATAGATGCTGGTCACATCATCTCGTGTGAACTCTAACTCTAAATAGCCGCGATTACCTGTGTTGGCATACTCGAGGTCATCGACATAACCTGACCATAATTGGGACATAATGACAGGATCTACCGTATTGAAATAACTTTCCAAACCAGGTGCGCTAACACCGGCGGTCGCAAATTCATAACCAACTGAATTTCCATCTGCATCAGTAAGAGAACCTAGCCAAGCATTATGCGTATCACCAGCGATAGATATAAGGTTTACGCCTAGCTGCTCTGCCGTGTCATAAATTTCTTCACGCTCAGCACCATAACCGTCCCACGCATCCAAATTATAGGGCAATTTGGCTACGTTTAGGGCGTCATATGCCGTGCTATCACCGGAAAGAGCTTGTCCCAATGCCTGATAATAAGCCCCTAGGGTTGCTGGGTCAGAAGAGGCAAGTAGTCCAATTGGCAACTCCATTTTTGTCATCAGCGTCTGGGAACCTAATATCTGCCAAACAGTGCCTGCCGCATCTGATGATGACATTTCACCCTTCAGCCAACTCATTTGCTCAGTACCGATCATATTCTGCTCTGGATCAGTGGTCGCTTGAGCCGCAACGGCAAAATACATTTCACCTGCAACCAGATTGGCTAATGCTGTCTGACCTTCAGCCGTAGTTAGGTCAACACCACCAGCAGCACTTGCGTAAGCGGCAGCAAGATCTGCGTTAGATAAAATTTCAGCAATACGCAGGCCAATCTCTTCGGAGGAAGGATATGACAATTGCTCATCACGAGCCGTTAGGCGCGTCTCCAACATGTGCAAACTTACAAGATCTCCAAAATCGTAACTATTGTAGTTATCAACCTTGAAGTCAGCATCTGCGGGCTCTCTAATTGGGTTCCAATTAAAATAAGCTTCTAACGCATCATCACGTCTTTGTGCCCAGTCACCCTCACCCTCATTATGGTTTTCCGCTCCTGACTGATAGGCATCATTTGCTGTTTCATGATCATCCCACATCATGATTAATGGTGCGCTTGCCCTTGCAGCTTGCCAGTCAGCGTCGGTTGTATATTGCGCATAACGATCGTTGTAATCATCCAGGGTAAACAGCTCTGAGGCCGGCTCCACGACCCTTCCTAGCTGCTCTGCCAAATCGGAAGCATAACCACCTGGTGCATACTCATAAATAGAGTCTCCTAAATGCACCAAGACATCATAATTATTCGCCGCCGCCTCTGCATAGGGATGGAAATATCCCGCGGGATAATTGGCACAAGAGAAAATACCCATAGTGACAGAACCATCAGCCCCAAGGGAATCAGCCGTTGGAAGCGTCTTGGTTCTCCTACACATCTGATACATCATCATTATAATGGAAGCGATAGAAATATTCCGTTCCAGCTTCAAGCCCATCAGCTATGACTTTCACGGTATAATCTTCAGATGCATCGGTGGTGAAAGCACCGCTAGAGACGATGGTGTCAAAATCTGCTGTGGTTGCCACTTCCCATGTTCCTGATGCTTGTGCGTCAGCACTTGCCACATGGGTCCATAGGACCACGGAGCTTGCATCTGGATCACCAGAAGCAACGCCATGTTGGAACAAATCAAAGTCAATACGCATCACAACAGGGTCGTGATCGGATGTTTGATAATCCCAGTCATCACGATCAAAATCAGTATTGACGTGAACATGGTCAATTTCTGAATAGCTAAGAATATTCTTAGATACATGAATTTGATCTAAAATCTGGCTGTTACCATCATAATTATAACTCCAACGATCCGATGAGGGAGCTGTTTCTGTTAAACTTTCGAGGGCCGTGAGCGCATCTGTGGCAACGTCCCACTCGTAATCATTAAAGTCACCTAAAACGACAACTTTTTGGCCCGCTTCAACCAGTGGCTTAATGGCCTCGTTAATTGTATCAAACTGATCCGCACGTTGTATTGCATTAGGATCTTGAGGAGGTTGGTTGGCAACCGTGAGGTCATCAGATCCAGACTTTGATTTGTTGTGAACATTCACAATGGTGACCTGTTCCCCGTTAAATTCAAAAGTTGCCATCAACGGCTTTCTGGTGCCTGCATATGTACCATTTGTCGCTCCACCCTCATACTGCTCGCCAGAATAGCCAAGTCCTGACCAGTTGTTATTGATGAAAGCATCATTCTCGAGAACAATCCATTCAGAATCATCGGCATTTGTCCCGCGAGAGGCGTTCCAATCTGTGTTACCAGATACAACTGAAGCTTTGCGTACCAATGTATGGTTTTGCGTTGCATTGGTGACACCAGCCACGTCCCATCCTGATCCAGGATCTGCTCCGAAGTCACCAATCATATCAATGATGACATAGTCACTTTCTGTGCCTTTTACCAAGGCATAGCCATCATCACCATTCGAAAGATATTGATGGGTTTGATCTGCCTTGGCCAATATTGATGCATCGGCAGATGGATGAGCAATCACGTAGGTACCACCAGCTTTGATAACGGCGCCTGGCGTAAAACTATTCGAATAATCATGCTGCCCCTCAACATCAGCACCATTATTCGTATTTGGGAATGCATAACCATCTAATGAAATATCTTGATCTGTTGGGTTTGTGATTTCGATATACTTATTATTGGATGAGCCTTCTGCATATTCCGTGAACAACAAATCGGTTCCTGAACCGGTTGCTACCCCCTCAGGATCACCCGCAACAGCATCACCATTCTCATCAAATGCTGGACCTTCAATGCGCTGTAAAGAGCCCTCTACCAGTTCCACGCGTTCGGCGTTATAAAGGTAAGCAACCCGAATATTTGCACCAGGCGCGCCACCATCTGCTTTGTCGACAGGTGCAATTTCAGCGGCTGTGTAGGTAACACCACCTGTTTCTTCTGCAATCTCAGCAATAAGTCGAGCAAGTGTTTGCTCAGCCGTCACCACACCATCATCCGTCCATTACCACAAGTTGGCCTTCCCGAAACGCTCCTCACCGACCCGTGCTGTTTAGTCACGCTGTTCAGCACTAGCCCATGATGCCGGTTTGGCAAAGGAAAGGGCCTGACAATCTTGTCAGGCCCTTTTCAGTGTCGAAGGTTGGCCTAGCGGCTTGTCAGGCTGGCCAGCAGCTGGTCCAACGAATCTTTCGCATCACCATAAAGCATGCGCGAATTATCCTTGAAGAATAGCGGGTTTTCGATCCCTGAATAGCCACGGCCTTGACCGCGTTTGGAAATGATCACCTGTCTGGCTTTCCACACCTTAGCACCGGCATGCCAGCAATCGGGCTGTTCGGGTCGTCTTGGGCGGCCGGGTTTACAATGTCGTTGCCCCAAGATGATCACCATGTCGGTATCGGGAAAATCAGTGTTGATTTCGTCCATTTCCAGCACAATGTCATAGGGCACCTTGGCTTCTGCCAGTAGTACATTCATATGACCCGGCAGGCGGCCGGCAACCGGATGAATGGCAAAGCGAACATTTTTGCCCTGATCACGAAGGCGGCGGGTGATTTCGGATACCGCACCTTGGGCCTGGGCCACCGCCATGCCGTATCCAGGAACGATGATAATTTCTTTCGCATCGGCAAGGTCGGCGGCAACGCTGGCGACGTCGGTGGCGACCATCTCGCCAAAGCAATACGTA
>JAYPQH010000025.1:0-45585 GCA_038131935.1 Alphaproteobacteria bacterium
ATGCCTTTGTATATGATCGAACGGCAAGACAAAGAGCACACATAAAGGTCGGTAAGCATGGCTTCGGCGGCTCGTTTTTCTACACGGCGACGAATAATATAAAGATCCCGTTCAATCTTCTCATCTTCATGATCATCTGGGTTGGCAATCATGATCTGCTCAATTTCAGGTCTTGTCGCCAAAGCTTTTTCACCCAAAATGGAGACATCGACAGGAACTTGACGCCAGCCATAGATGGTATAGCCCAAGCGCAGCACTTCATTTTCCACCAAAGTCCTCGCAGCCTCTTGGGCACCGAAATCTGCCCGCGGTAGAAAAATCATACCTACAGAAATTTTTCCTACAGGCTCATGTCCCGTGCGGCGTACATGCTCATGAAAAAATTCTTGTGCGAGCTGCAAATGAATGCCTGCACCATCACCGGTTTTTCCATCAGCATCAACGGCACCTCGGTGCCAAACAGCTTTCAACGCTTCAATGCCCATATCTACGACACGACGGTTGGGTTGGCCATCTACAGAGGCAACAAAGCCAACCCCGCAGGCATCATGTTCATCACTGGGATCATAAAGACCTATGGCGTTTGGAATAATACTATTCATAATTCTTACCCTTCTCAGCTTAGGTATCTTTAGGATGCATGCGCCAAATTGTTAGACTTGGCTTCAATGTACGCAGCAATGGAAGCCGCAGCGTCACGTCCATCGCGAACAGCCCATACAACCAAGGATGCACCCCTTACGATGTCACCCGCAGCAAAGACGCCATCCATAGCTGTCATACCTGTTTCATAATCTACACGGAGCGTGCCCCACCTGCTTACAGGAAGCGATGGCTCTTGAAATAAAGTCGGTAAATCTTCTGGTTCAAACCCTAAAGCTTTAATAACAAGGTCGGCTTCCACAGAGAAATCAGCACCCTCAATGATTTCAGGTCGGCGACGACCTGTGGCATCTGCTTGGCCTAATTTCATACGATGAACCAACACACTGGACACCGCATCTCCATTTGTTCCAAACGCCCTTGGGTTGGCCAACCACTCAAACCGTACACCCTCATCTTCTGCATTGGCGACCTCACGCTGTGAGCCCGGCATATTCTGTCGATCGCGGCGATACAAACACGTAACTTCAGCAGCCTCTTGGCGAATGGCTGTGCGCACACAGTCCATCGCGGTATCGCCACCGCCAATAACCACAACCTTCTTACCTTTTGCGTTCAACAAACCCTCGTCGAACGCAGGTACCTTATCGCCCAAACCAATCTTGTTGGAGGCAGTCAGAAAATCCATAGCGGGAATAATGCCCTGGGCATGACTTCCTGGAAGCACCAACTCACGGGCTTTATAAACCCCTGTTGCAACCAGCACCGCATCATGGCGTGCACGCAATTCTTGGAACGAAATATCGGTACCTACATTGGTATTCAGCTGAATTTTTACGCCAGAATCCTCAAGCCATTTGGTTCTCTTTTCGACAACATCTTTCTCAAGCTTAAAACCTGGAATCCCATACATCAAAAGCCCGCCGGCCCGATCATAGCGGTCATAAATCACCACTTGAAATCCTTGACGACGGAGCATCTCTGCCGCCCCATATGCTGCTGGTCCAGCGCCGATAATACCCACAGACTCAGTGCGCTCTGCCGTTGGTTTGATGGGCTCTACCCAGCCCTCTGCGAAGGCGGTATCGGTGATATGCTTTTCTACTGCACCAATAGTCACGGATCCATGACCTGATTGCTCAATGACACAATTGCCTTCACAGAGTCTGTCCTGCGGACAAATACGGCCACAAATTTCTGGCATGGTGTTGGTGGCTGACGAGAGTTCATAAGCCTCCCGCAAACGCCCCTCAGCTGTTAACTTCAGCCAATCTGGAATGTTGTTATGTAAGGGGCAGTGAACCTGACAAAACGGAACACCACATTGCGAACAACGGCTGGACTGCTCTTGCGCTTTATCATCAACGAAACGCTCATAAATCTCATCAAAATCTGTACGACGAACATCACTGGACCGCTTGGTTGGTGTTTGCTGCTCTATTTTTGTAAATGACAACATATTGGCCATCAGACTTTCTCCCTTACGTGAAGACATATCAACTGTCCCTCTATCGCAACCTTGCTACCTTGTCCAGCATTGGCTAACCAATTAAGTCAATAATACTGACATAAAAACGCAAAGGGCACCAATGCCTTGGTCTAAGTATCTAAGGGATTAATGGTATTTGCAGAACATTTCGTAAACATAATTTTACTTTTTAACATAGGCAACATCATGCTAACCGTTCACAATTGGTTGTAACAGGATAAGCCCCATGGACTTTTTTCATATTTTGGCACTCGCATGCATCCAAGGAATTACCGAGTTTTTGCCCATTAGCTCTTCAGCACATCTCATTTTATCACCCATTATCTTTGGCTGGAATGATCAAGGACTCTTGATGGATATTGTTCTGCATAGCGGAACGCTTTTGGCGGTGATGATCTATTTTACTCGAGAAAGCTTATCTCTGATATCAGGATTCTTTGCTGTCGCGACACAACAAAAAAGCCAAGACACGAAACTTTTACAGCTTGTAGTTATCGCAACAATACCTGTCATTATAGCAGGTGCTACCTTAAAAATGTTTGGGCTTACTGCATACCTCCGCGACCCCCTGGTTATCGCGTTAGCCAATTTGATATTTGCAATTCCACTATGGGCTTGCGATCGTTATTGCAAACAAAGCCGCCGCCAAAATGATCTTAAATCAATGGATGCCTTAATCTTAGGCATAGCTCAGTGCCTCGCGCTCATACCAGGCACAAGTCGTTCAGGCGTGACCATGACAGCGGGGCGCCTACTTGGACTAGAGCGAGAGAGTGCCGCAAAGTTTGCGATGCTCATGGCCATACCAACAATAATGGCAGCCCTTATTCTTGCTCTTTTAGATATCGCAGAAACGCCATCCAACATGTCAACCATGAGCTTGGCTCTAGGTTTTGGACTCTCTTTGGTTTCGCTTACTTGGCCATTTCTGTTTTGATGCGTGTCGTGAGCAAAATTGGCTTTTTGCCATTCACCATCTACAGAATATTTCTCGGCACACTTTTACTTATCATTTTTTGGTAATTATTGACCCTCACGCAAATCTGTATATTGGCCAGCTCTGCGGAATCGATAAAGATATCCGTCAATAATGCCTTCTATGGCTTCAGGCTTAATACCAAGGTCGTCAAAACCTTGCGCTTGCGGTGAAACAATATTGTCACGCTGCAATAAGGTAATTTGATCTCGTGTCAGTGGAGCTTGAGGCAACCAGTCAGTCAAACTTGCCATCAAGGTTGCTAGTCCCCGCGGGATCTCAGCAATCAATGCTCGTCGGCCTGTAACATGCAGCATCAATTGTATGAGCTCACGAAAACTGTAAATTTGCGGCCCACCAAGTTCAAAAATTCCCTCACAAGCTGATTGCTGCATCGCAACCGTGATGGCCTTCACGACATCACCAACAAACACAGGTTGAAATCTTGTGTCAGCTCCGACCAAGGGCAAAACGGGGCTTAAGCGAGCCATAGCTGCAAATCTATTAAAAAATTGGTCTTCTGGACCAACGACTATTGAAGGTCGCACTATGACCGCGTCAGGGTAGATATCCTGAACAATGGCCTCGCCAAGCGCTTTAGACTGCGCATATTGTGAGGAAGAGGAGCTGTCTGCACCAATGGCGGAAAGCTGTATAAAAGAAGCAACATTTTGCGCCTTAGACATCTTGGCCAGGTTCTCAACACCAGTAGCTTGCACGGCATGAAACTTTTGTGCGCCTTGTTCTTGCAGAATACCTACCAAATTGATGACAACATCAACACCTGTAACCACGGGAGCCAACGAGTCTGGATATCGAATATTAACTTGCATGGGAACAACTTGCCCAGGCACACCCATTGGCTTCAGAAAACCAGCCTTATCGACCCTCCTAACACCAACCCTAACCCTGTGACCTTGACGTGCCAGTTCTTGGACAAGATGTCGACCGATAAAACCAGAACCACCAATTACGGCAACATTTTTTGGCATATGCATCTAAACCTCTAAAGATCCAATAGGATAAAGTGATTTCTTGTTGGCACGGGTGACAAGAATTGACAAGGTATTTGGTGCATTATAACGCTTACGAACCGTGTGACAAAGGGCCCAGATGGCGGAATTGGTAGACGCGCCAGCTTCAGGTGCTGGTTCTCTGATGAGAGTGGAAGTTCGAGTCTTCTTCTGGGCACCATTTAAAATTATTTTCCATAGCATAACCAACTGATTTGTGAGCAATTACGATGCTCTCACTACCGCTGATTCACTGTCAGCAGGTCTCAATGGAGCAGACCTTACTCTAGCAAACTTGGCTAAGGCTAAATGAGAAAACGCTATTTTTTTCAACACACAGCTGGCATGGGGTGAGAAAAATTCTGGATGTAAATGAAACAAAACATCAAAGCACTTCATCCACGGACCACGCCAATGTAACATATACTGATCGGCGGGCCTCTGCGCGCCGCGCTCACCAGCCTGTTTAAGGAGGACTGACATGCCCCGCACGATTTCCACCATGTGCCCAATGAACTGTCACCCGACGCTCTGCGGTATGAAGGTGACCGTGGATGGCAATGCCCTGACCATCGCAGGCGACCCGACCAACCCGGACAGCGAAGGTTTCCTATGTATGCGCGGAAACACAGCGCATGAGATCGTGGGCAACCCGAAGCGTCTGCTGACCCCACGGTGGCGGGAGGCCCCGGGTGCCTCTTGGCAGGATACCACGTGGGATGCCGCCTTCGACCGGATCGTGGCCGCAATGGAGCGTGTGGGGCCAGCGGCCGTCGGCTTTTGGCAAGGGCACGGGAACGCGGCCAACGATTATGGCTTTGGCCTGAAACGCGGGCAGATGGAGCGATTTGCCAATCTCTACGGCGCCCAGCACTGGAACCCTGCGATGATCTGCTGGGGGCTGGGGGGCCTTGGGCTGGGGCTGACCGGCGCGCTGGAGACCTCCACGAAGGAGGACATGGGCGACAATTCCGACCTGATCCTGCTGTGGGGCGCCAATACCGTCAGCCAAGCCAACACAATCCGCCATGTGGAGCGGGCCCGCGCCCGCGGCGCCCATTTGGTGACAATCGACGTGCGCCAGACGGAGGCGAGCGCGCTGGCCCATGACAAGCTGATCCTGCGCCCTGGGACGGATACGGCACTGGCGCTGGCGCTGGCCCATGTGATCGTGACGGAGGGGTTGGAGAACAAAGAGTTCGTTGCCGCTCATACCGAGGGCTTCAATGCCTTCCGCGACCACCTAGCCGACAAGACGCCCGCCTGGGCTGAAGCGTTGACTGGCATCCCGGTAGAGCAGATTGAAACGCTCGCCCACCGTTTCGCTGCCACGCAAAAAGCCATGATCGTGCTCGGCGGCTCCTCCGTCCACAAGGGCGACAACCAGTGGCATGCGGCGCGCGCTGTCTCCTGCCTGCCCGCACTCACCGGCGCCTATGGTGTGCCAGGCGGTGGGATGGGCCCACGGCACGGGGCACGCAGCCATGGGGCGGGGTTTGCGGATCTGACCGCCAGCGATCGCCGTCGCACACAAGGCATCATTCCCAATGATCTGGAGGCGATTGTTCGCGCAATGGAAACAGGCGTGGTGAAGGTGCTTTTCTCACTGGGCAGCAACTTCCTGTCCTCTTTTCCAGACACTGAGCGGGTGAAGGCGGCACTCGCCAAACTGGACCTGCTGATTGCCTATGACCTGTTCGAAAACCAGACGATCCGCGATGCCACCCATATCGCCCTGCCAGGAACGATATGGCTGGAGGAGATCGGGGCGAAGGCGACGAACACCCACATCCACCTGTCGGATCAGGCGCTGGAGCCTGCGGGACAAGCCCGCCCACTCTACACCATCTATCAGGAACTGGCGGCGCGGCTGGGGGTGAAGGATGTGTATCCTTGGGCGAACCAGGAGGAGGCGATGAATGCGGCTCTGTATCACCCCGCAACCGGGTATGCGACCGTAGCCGCGATTCGCGCGAACGGTGGGCGGACGGCGTTGAAGATCAGCCCAGTAGCCTACCCGACGCGCCGTTTTGATACACCCTCGGGCAAGCTTGCCTTCGTCTCCCAAAAGGCCGCAGCGATGGGCCTGCCCGCTCTTCCGGAACTGCCGCCCGAGACCACTGGCGCAAAGGACACGCTCACCCTAGCCCATGGCCGTAGCTTCGCCCATTTCCACAGCTTCTACGACCATGCCCGCGCCCTGCCGACACTCGCCGCGCGGGAGGACGCGCCGGAACTGTGGCTAGCGCCAGCAGATGCCCAAGCACGTGGGATCACGGATGGGGTGGAGATCGAGATCGCAAACGCGCGCGGCAAATTTCAGGCGCGGGCAAAGGTGACCCCTCGGATGCCTAGAGGTGCGGTCTGGATGCGCGACGGTTGGCCCGGGTTTAATGCGCTGACGGATGGGAGCTCAGTACTGCCGGAGACAGCGCTCGCGGGTTTCCCATTCTCCGTAGGACAGTCCCATTATGGGGCGCGGGTGACCGTCACGCCGGTCTAAAGGAAACGGCTGAGTAAGCCACGGGTGCGCTCTTCCTAAGGGTTGTCGAAGATCTGCTCTGGTGGGCCAGCCTCCAGAGTGCGGCCCTGGTCAAGAAAGCCAACAAGTACCACGACCAGACCGGAACTATGGCACGCTGCTGAGGCGACGAGGCTGTATTTTGAATTAATGGTACAGGTAGAGGCCTCTACCTCACTCGAGGTTGAAGATGATGATTTCGATCCGTCTATCTTCGTTATGGTGCCTTGTGTAGGAAATCATACTTCTTCTGGGCACCATCTTTTGCATTGCACAGAGTGATGGGGCATATTTTCCACCTACGAAGAGCCTACCTTCTCATTTATTAATGCAAAGCCCGCTTGAAAGAGTTGAGGTTCGCTTCCCGGTTTTCCCATAATAGAAATCCCAAAAGGCGCCCCCTGTACAGATGTCAAAGGAAGAGTAAGCTGAGGAAGCTTCGCCAATCCAGCTGGACATAACATCCTCAAGGCACGATTACGAAACGCATCTAGCTTGGCCTCACTACATTGCTTCAAGGGCGCAGGGCCTGGTGCTGTAGGGATACAAATCAACATATTGTCTGGCCAGCGATCGAGCAAATCGTCGGTCCAATCTTGCCTTATGCTGCAAGCTTGAGCAAAGGCATGCTCTTGCACCTGTGCTGCCATTTGAAAACGCTCATGAATACCAGGGCCAAAATTCGGTCGATGTTCCTGTATCCACGGGCCTAACGCTTGCCAGGCTTCAAAAGCTTGAATGGTGCGGAATGTGTCAAATAATTGATCAAAATCAACGCCATCAAAAAGTGTCGTGCTGTTCCCATATGATGCCATAGAGCGACGGACCACGACCAAATCTTCAAAAACATCTGGTAAGACTAAGTTCCAAAAAGGATCAGGAAAACTTAAGTGAGGGGTAGCTTTTTCTTCGCCATTAAGAAGGCCGACAACCTCTGCAACCTTTTGCATAAGCGATAAGTCTGCTGCAAAAAAACCAACCGTATCAAAACTTGGTGCAAGAGGAACCAAACCTTGATTTGAGAGCAAGCCATGCGTTGGACGCAATCCAAAAAGCCCGCAAAAAGAGGCTGGGATACGAACCGAACCACCTGTATCACTCCCAATTCCTATCATGCATAAATTTTGTGCTGTGGCCGATGCCGAACCAGAAGATGAACCACCAGGTACACGCGTTGGGGCTTGTGGGTTCAACGGGGTTCCATAATGTGCATTGGCCCCCATCAATGAATAAGCAAGTTCATCCAAATGAGTTTTACCTGTCAGAATAGAACCCGTGTCCAGCAAGTCTTGAATAATAGGAGCATGAGACTCAGCAGGCCCATGGCGACTTCTCCATGTAGGTGAACCTGCCCCGGTAATGTAACCGGCCACGTCAATATTATCCTTTACTGCGATGGTTATTCCACTAAGACTGGAACCAGAGGGATTGTCCAAGTGCAATGGGGTATCAAACAACTCAACAAAACAATCATCAGACATAGCAGTTTTTTTCATTGGTTCATGACTTCTTGATGACCACGTTACGCATTGTCATGGTAATGGCTTCCCAAAACAAGCGCACCTAGAGTTTAAAAAAACCTTTTTGATTTAAAGATTCTTTCATATGCACGCGCTTTTTGGTTTGTAGGGCTTGGCTCACCTTCATGTTCCAATTTTGGTCGTCTTGCGTGTCACGTGCCTTGTAATGCTCATCCATCATAACGTTAAACTTAACGATATTCTCATCACGCTTAGCTGTCTGATAGGACTCCTCATAAAATATCTCAGATAGTGGCAAACGTGGTTTCGTGTCATTTACGTTTTTTGGCCATCCCAAACACATTCCAAAAACAGGGTATACCAATTCTGGCAAAGCTAAAGCCTTAATGACGGCATCGGGATTGTTGCGTATCCCACCAATAAAAACTCCACCTAACCCGAGAGATTCCGCAGCCAACAATACAGATTGTGCATAAAGAGCTACGTCTACAACAGCTGCTAAAGAATGCTCATGCAACCCATCTAATGTACCCAATCCCTCTGCGTCAGAAAGCTTACTTAAACGATTTAAATCCGCACAGAATATGAAGAATTCTGGTGCAGCAGATATCCAAGGCTGACCACCCGCGGCCTCCTTGATAATTTCTCTATTGGCTTTGTCTTGAACACGTATCACGGTGTAAGCTTGGATATGACTTGAAGTTGAGCTATGTTGCGCGGCCTCGAATATTGTTTCACGCAAAGCACTATCAATAGGCTCATCTTTAAATGAACGCACTGATGTGTGCGCGCGCATTGTTTCCAATAACATGTTCATGGGATCACTCTCCACAGTGTTGGCATGGTTAAGGCGGTAATGTTATCTCATTCATATCAAAAGGGTCAAACAAGATACATCATAAAGTCGTCATCATAAATTTTTCGCCGCATATTCCTTCATCAGCCCAACAAACCGCTCTACCGCTGATGGAGAAACATCATGATGGATCACTATCCGCATCAAACTTTTGCCTCCTCCTAGCAAAACACCACGTGCACGAAAGTAATCGCGTAACCGCTGCTGTTGCTCCAAAGGAAGTTTGATAAAGAGCATGTTGGTTTCTACCTTAGCCAACGGAACCTCCAAACCTGGGATTTCAGCAAGAGCACAGGCTAGATCAAACGCAAGCTGATGGTCTTGTGCCAAACGCTCTGTTTGATGCTCCAACGCAAACAAGCCTGCGGCCGCAAGTATTCCGGCTTGACGCATGCCTCCCCCAAGCATTTTCCTGATTCTACGCGCTTTTTTGATGAAATCAAATGAACCGACAAGCACCGAACCTACGGGTGCACCAAGCCCCTTAGATAGACATAAACTCACACTATCAAAGCCCGCTGCCAGAGAAGAAGGTTCAGTTTGTAGCTTCACGGCTGCATTGATTAGCCGAGCTCCATCAAGGTGCGTTAGCAATCCATTTGCATGAGCACAATGAATAAGCTCTTGATGTTGACTTGGCTGTTGCACAAATCCAGAAACGGTATTTTCGAGGACCAACAACTTTGAGACGGGCTTATGAATATCATCAGGTGATATGGACTGCCGCACCTGTTCAGGACGTAATCCACCTCTCTCATCTGTAGAAATTGCGCTGAGCACAACACCACCTAAAACGCTTGCTCCACCTGCTTCATAACTACGAACGTGATATTGGTCACCGGTAAGAATTTCTTCCCCACGCCCACAATGGCTCAGCATGGCTGTCAAGTTTGATTGTGTTCCACTTGCCATGAACAGACCGGCTTGCTTTCCCAATAACTGTGCGGTTTTTGCTTCAAGCTGTCTAACTGTAGGATCATCTTCATACACGTCATCACCCACAATAGCTTCGGCCATGGCCTCACGCATCGCGGGGGTTGGTCTTGTGACGGTATCACTTCGCAAATCAAGCCAAATATTTGAAGATGTAGGGTTGGTGTTAAGCAAAACAGGCCTCTTTTAAAAGGTACATATTAGTCATGATGATATCTATCCAAAAGCCATTGAAGATGCGCCTTGATTGTGGGCCACTCATGATCACAAATTGAGTAAACAGCGGTATCACGCAATGTGCCATTTTTCATGATCATATGCTGTCGTAACAACCCATCAAATTTAGCACCTAACCTCTCAATTGCACGTCGACTCCTAACATTGAGGGCATGCGTCCGAAATTCTACAGCAATGGCTTGGCAATCTTCAAAAGCATGTCGCAACAACAAAAATTTGGTTTCTGTGTTAATACCGGTTCGCTGGGATGACGAACGGTACCATGTAGAACCAATTTCAAGTCGTCGATTGACATGGTCAATATTCATGTAGGTGGTCATTCCTATGGCTTTATTACAGGCTTTATCAATCACAACAAAGGAAACCATTTGACCCAATTCTGCCAATGTCTCACGGCGCTGTCGCTCTTTGGTTAACCCCGAAGGTGTGGGAACTGTTGTAAACCATAAGTTGTCCAACGAACCGCTCTGCAAAGCCTCGCAAGTCATCATCATGAGATGAATGACTTGGCTCAAGCCGAACGCCTGCACCCTCTAGCACAACCGGACTTACGAAAATATCTGATGTTAATGAAATATTGTCCATAGGGTTAAAAAATCCATGATTGAAAAGCTGCCACTCAATAACTGGAGCATGAACAAACGCTAATTATCCGGTTGCAGTCCCATATTCCAAAATTGTATCTCCAACTGACTCGCCATGGCAAACCGATTGGACAAATCATGCCATCTCGGGTTGCGCTCCACATCATTACCAAGACGACGCTGCGCCACATGATCAATCAAAAGCCCAACGTCGTGACATAATTTCTGATATTCCTCACTTGCATAGGTAGAGATCCAATCATGATAACGTGTTGACGTTGCCTCAACCTCCAATCTTTTTCCAATTTCACCATAACCAAGCACGCAAGGCGCCAATGCGGAGAGCAAATCCAAAAGATCACCTGAATGCCCAGCATCCAGGACAAACCTTGTGTAAGCCAGGTTCTCAGGCCTTTCTGAGGTATTCATAATATCATACTCGGAAATACCAACATGCTGACAGGTACGAATATGTAACGAAATTTCCTCATTAATGAGGCCATGCACCATGGAAGCTGCCAACCGCATTTCATCGACTTGATCTGTTTTGGTAATAGCAAGCGCCCAGGCCCGCGAAAAATGGATAAGAAAAAGATAATCCTGCTTGAGGTAATGAACAAATGCCTCCCAAGGAAGGCTCCCGTCTCTTAGTTTTTCAACAAATTCATGCTTTACATACCCATTCCAGGTCGGAAGACAACATGCGCGCCACTGCTCAAAAATATTACCATAGGCCATATCTTGATCCCCTCTTCAATATTTGTGCTGGTATCTCTTATGCCCAGAATAGGTATCAATGGAACGATTGGCCACTATTGTTCGCAGGACTCAGCAACTGTATTTTTTAGCGTGGCGCAGGGTTGAAAAAGGAATTTTTCACGACCTTTTCCCCAAGGGCCCATCACCCCAAAGCTCAACACATCATTGGGTAGTACAATTGCCAAAAATTTTTGAGACTGCTTGCACTGAATAGCCCTGTATTTCTCTCCTTTAAAACGCACAAATAAAGCCGCCATGTCGGTGTATGTCTTCTGCACTTGAAAAAAGCCATCCTGACAGCCAAGGTACCAACCAGAGGCTTTATTCTTTATGGCAACAAGGTGCTTAGGCCCCAGCGTTTGAAGACGAAATACCTGGTCACCCTTGCAAATGCCCGCGCGGAAAAACAAGTTTGGTTTACCCGTTGCACCAACACCTAAAAATTTTTGATCAATAGATTGGATACACATGTCTTCGTTTACAGGGTAGGGCAAGACTTCAGCATAGAGTCTGGGCGCCCCTATCGTGCTCAAAAGCCATACAACACAAAACAAACGAAAGCTCAAAGACTCTTCCTTCTCAAAAAACACGCAACTTATCAGGATAATATCATCATCAACCCCACAAGATTATCCGTGAACAGTTGTATCAAAGAAGAAAGCATGCTGCACGGCTATTTTTGATCACAAGCCGTATCTTTATTTTTGAATGATTTCTTTCAACCACTCTGGGTTTCCTTGAATGGCATGAGGTTCTTTGGTGCTTTTGCCGTTAAATTTGGAGCTATGGTGCACTACCCTGGTATTAATTTGAGAAACATCTCCAATTTTTACATCTTTTTTATCATCAAATTTAAATGACCAAGCACATCCACAAACTGGCATAATCATAGATAATATGAACAAACACCTAAGCATAACCAACCCTTCAGACATGGATTGGTATCACAGTAGAACATATGAGCTAAAAATTCCATCTTTTTATAAGATAAATGCGCCCAATATTTTTAAAACTTTGCCTAGCGTGCTGATGCTTGACCTTGGACTGTGAAAAAAGAAGCTGATTTGGGCTGCCGAGGCAATTCAAAAGATAACTCCATCATGCGCGCCTTACCCGTTTTGTGCCCTCGAATAATATTACCCTCGCTTGTATTGGGCATGGGATTCGGAGCCATGGGAACGGCATCTTCTGCACTATACACACAAATATAAAGCCCACGCGCTTGTGTTGAACTATTGGCTTCCGACCCATGCAAAAGGCGGGTATGCATCAAACAGACCGAACCGGCCTGCCCAACGATTGGGACAGCTTGCTTTTGCAGAATTTCCTCATCATGGGCGGGTATACGCCCCACAAACTGATCACCCGAAAAAAGACTGTAAAGAGGCCCTTTATGGCTTCCGGGCACAACCATCAAACAACCATTTTCCAACGTCATATCATCAAGGAGTATGAGAGCTGTGACCACATCATCATTAGAATGCGGCGTGAAACCAAAATCCTGATGATAATGAACTGTGGTCGCCGAACCAGGGCATTTGAGATTAATTTTGCAATGATGAAATTTGATATTAGGGCCTACCAAATCTGCCACCATATCCGGCACATTGGAGTGGCGCATGACTTGGGTATAAGCAGGATAGATATCTGAAGGGTTATTGATACGCCTCAAGGCTGGATGATCTGGGGTATGCTCAGTACCCATGTCAAAACGAGGACGCCCATCGATTGTTGCTGGCCCATAGGGGCTATCATGGGCGCGACTCTCTTCAACCCATTGCGCACGCGCCTCTTGCATAGCCTTCAGCTCATCATTTGTGACAGCGTTGGCCACAACCAAATAACCGTCTGAAAAGAATGCATTGCGCTGCTCTTCACTCAAAATCACCTGCATGATGAACCCCCTGTCATGCATACGCCATAGCGTCAGATCTAACTTACAAGCTCAATGTTGGTTGCTTTGTGCTTATGTGTCAAACCCACATGTCATGATCCTGCATGACCAAGAGATTATAACTTATAAGACGCATCAATGCGATCTAGTTTGCGAAGCAAAGCAGGCCATTCTAGAACCCCGAAAGGACGGCGGGCTTCTGGCTTATACATGTCAGCAGTTCGCTGGATTACATCCGGACTAGGCTTCACTGGTGTTTGGTGCGCACTCATCGCAAGAAGCTGTGCCTTACAAGCCAACTCTGCCCGGTAGATATTGCTAAAGGCTTGTGGGGTGGACGCTCCCGTGACCAGCAATCCATGGTTCCGCAATACCATAAGTTCTGCCCTTCCAAGATCTGCTATCAGAGACTCTTGCTCTGCTTCGTCAACAACAACAGATTGGTAATCATGGTAAGCTACCTCACCAAAACGCATAGCTGTTTGGGTCAATGGCAAAAAACCGTCCGGCAAGCATGATACAGCCATACCCGCCGGTGTATGGGTATGGATCACACAATGCGCATCTTCTCTTGCTTGATGGATAGCACTATGAATGACAAATCCTGCCCGATTAAGCCCGTAATCATTATCTGGCTGGTATAAAATTTCTCCATCAAAGCGCACCTTCAGCAGACATGAAGCCGTTACCTCCTCGTAAAGATAACCATAAGGATTTATCAAAAATACATCCTTCTGACCTGGCACCCTGGCAGAGGCATGGTTGGCGATCATTTCATCCATATCCCAAAGTGCAATCAAACGATATAATGCCGCCAAATGGACACGCTCACGCCACTCTTCTTCGGGCACTTTTCCTCGCAAGGAGGGGATATCTGTGCTGTAATTTTTATTTTCTAACATGTTCCAAACATCGGCCATGTTTCTCTGCCCTTTCTCGTCACTCTCCACTCTTGAGCTAAGATCATAATTCAGCATAACGTTGCGCTCAGAACAATGAGAAATTCAAGGGATGACAGAAATGGCCAAAAAGCAAATTGCAGTGTTGGATGATTGGATGGACATAGCAGCGCAAATGGTACCATGGTCTGAATGCGAGGATTGTGCATTCACCTTTTTTAAAGAACCATTTGCTGATGAAGATGCAGCAAAAGAAGCGCTCCAGCCCTTTCATGGTCTTCTCTTGATGCGTGAACGCATGCCACTAAAAGCGTCTTTGATTGACGCACTGCCCAATCTGGAAATCGTTGTCACAGCAGGACGCCGCAATCTTTCCGTGGATCACGAAAGATTAAAACAACGCAATATCATTTACTGCGGTACCGATGCTGTAGGCACAGGGACGGTTGAATTAACATGGTCTCTTATTTTGAATTTATTTCATCGCACCCATATCCATGCGGAAGCCATGAGGCAGGGCCTCTGGCAGACATGTTTGGGCAATATGCTTGAAGGAAAAACTATTGGGATTGTGGGTCTAGGTCGACTAGGAGGTCGGGTTGCACAAATTGCACAAGCTTTTGGCATGAATGTCATTGCCTGGTCAGAAAACATGACCGCAGAAAAAGCTGCACAATATGGCGCGACCCATGTATCCAAGCAGGAACTTTTTGCCCAATCCGACCTGGTTACCATCCATTTGGTACATTCACCACGAACAAGGGGAATTGTAGACCGGGCAAGCCTCGAACAAATGAAGCCATCAGCATATTTGGTGAACACATCACGTGCGGGCATCATTGAAGAAGACGCTTTGCTGGATCTTCTTCAGCGGAAAAAATTGCAGGTGCAGCTTTAGATGTTTACAATCAAGAACCATTGCCGGCAGACGCCAACATCAGACAATGCCCCAACCTTTTGCTTACACCTCATGTAGGCTATGTATCTCATGAAAATCTTCACGTTTTCTATGCACAAATGCTCGAAAATCTTCAATCATGGTGCGCCGGTGATGTCATGAGAAGGCTTGATCTGTAAAAACCAAGCTTTTTCTCATTCTAAAGGTTGAGAGACCTCACAGGAAGATTATGGGAAGACCAGATCTGATTTTCGAGATCTTTTTGCTGTGATGAACAAAGCACTGTGCGGCTTAGCTCATGGAACTTATCTGACAAATCTTGGTCCGTGAGCGGCCACTCAGGATCCCCTTTTCTGTGTGGCTGAAATTGCGTGTATTGCTGTCCATCTTTCATGGTGAGCGTAACACGTGCAGCTCTTTTGTGCGGGAATTGCTGATCAATTTCTGGGTCTATATTCAAAACCACCTTAGAGGCCAGTTCATGAATACGCTCATCCGCCAACCTCTCAGGGGTGAAGGCATCAAGGCGAACAGCACCATACAACAGCGCATGGGCCAGGGTATATTGCAAGCTGAATTTCGCTTCATAAACCGTTGTTGGTGACAGCTTATCGGTAATGGCTAACGCAGGTGCATAAGTGCCAACTTCAACCTTTATGATATCTTCAATACCGATCTTATGTTCAGCCTTAACAATCAACGCCGCATCGATGGCGGCGAAGGTATGTCCGCAGCAACCATGGTTTTTGAAGGTAATTTTCTCAATGTTGAAGTCTTGCCCCAAACCTTTTGTGGCAATCGACCAGTCGACATCACGACTCATGGCCACACCCATACCAGCTGGTCCTTCCAAAATATCAAGAGCGCCTGTCACACCTTGACGCGCAGATAGTGCAGCAAGAACACCAACATCAGCAGCATGACCTGCGTGAAGAGGCTTACTCATCGCATCGGCGCGAAAGGCCTGCTGTAACCCAGCAGCCATGGTTCCTACCGTCGCCAAAGCATGTGCTGTTTGATCTTTATCAAGGCCCAACAACAAAGCTGCGGCTGCGGCTGCACCAAAAGATGACATGGTGGCGGTTGAGTGCCAAAAAGCATAATGGGTGCGCCCCATCGCTTCTGAAAGCCGTGTGCATACCTCGTAACCAGCTGTGATGGCGCGCAGAAGCATTTGCATGTCAGCGTCCACCATATCCGCAACAGCAAGAGCCGCAGCAATGGTCGCAGACCCTGGATGCATTGTTCCCTCTTTATAAATGTCATCAAATTCTGACGTATGTGAACTTGCACCATTCAACAAGGCTGCATGGCGGACATCGGTCATCATCTCACTTCCCAAAACCCTACATGGTCCGTTTGATGCTATGTCTTGAAATACCGCACGTAATTTTGGATTTGGGTCCAATTGCGTCCCAGGATATAACGCTGCCAACCAATCCAATAAAGCCCTGCGCGCATGCCACTCAACTGCTTCAGGCAACTCCATATTTCGTTGGGCTGCCACATAATGTGCAATTTCACCTATCAACATGTCATGTCCTCATCACGCCGTAAAAAGACGAAGTTTGGCATTATCATTCTCAACTCTGAGTCAAAGTGCAAGACCTACTTTACAGCGCCGCCATGCGGTGACATGATTTCGTCGTCAATTTTGGCTGCAGTCTATGTCAAATCATTCAAAGCCATGGATTCAGTACAAAATCGTTTTGGTGCATAAGAGAAAGACTGATCAAACAAC
Organism: Alphaproteobacteria bacterium; assembly: GCA_038131935.1. GTDB lineage: Bacteria > Pseudomonadota > Alphaproteobacteria > UBA8317 > UBA8317 > UBA8317. Next base: position 16,885 of record JAYPQH010000025.1, read on the forward strand.
AATTATCCCTGCACCCATCATCGGAAGAGAAGGACCAGATAGTGAGCATTGATCTTTTTTTAACAGATGAGCAACGCATGTTCCGAGAGGCTGTTAGCAAATTTGCCCGCGCAGAGCTTGCTTCAGATGCTGTATCACGCGCCAACAATGACAGGATAGACCCAGAGACCATCAAAAAAATGGTTGATATGGGATTGCTTGGCATCATGATCCCAACCAAAGATGGTGGCCAAGGTGGCACCTTGGTGGATGCGATTATTGCCATTATGGAAGTTGCTTTGTCATGTCCACGCAGCGCAGACTTTGTCCAAGCAGGAAATTTTGGCGCGATTCGTACATTTGCAGAATATGCAAATGATGAGCAGAAGGAACGCTGGCTAAAACCACTTTTGCAAGGCTCATTATTGATGTCGGTAGGCATGTCAGAGCCTGAGGCTGGTTCGGCTGTTACAGATTTACAAACCACTGCGACCCCAGATGGGGATGGTTATCGTTTGAACGGCACAAAAGTTTTTGGCACCCATAGCGGACATGCTGATATCATCCTTGCTTATTGCAGGTTTGGGCCCGGGGTTGGCGGAATTGGCTCTGTTATTGTTGAAAAAGGTATGGATGGGTTCACCAAAGGGCAAGAAATTCGTTACATGAATGGTGAAAAGTGGGCGCAATTATATTTTGATAATGTATATATTCCGCCAGAAAATATATTGCTTGGCGCGGGTGGTTTTAAAAAACAAATATCTGGTTTTAATGTGGAACGCTTGGGCAACTCATCACGGGCGGTGGCTGTCGGGCGTCATGCCTATGAGGTTGCGCGCCAGCACGCACTTACCCGCAAACAGTTTGGACAATTGCTATGTGAATTCCAAGGTATTCAATGGAAATTTGCTGATATGGCTGTGAAGCTTGATGCCGCAGAAATGATGTTGATGCGCGCGGCTGTGAAAGCAGGTGGAGGATTACCCGATGCTTATGACACATCTACGGCCAAATTGATGTGCAATGAAGCAGGGTTCTTCGCCGCTAATGAGGCTTTACAGGTCATGGGTGCCTTAGGCTTTGGCGAGGATCATATTGTTCAATATTGCATGCGCCGCACACGTGGCTGGATGATTGCCGGAGGCACTTTGGAGATACTCCGAAACCGAATTGCCGAGGGTGTTTTCGAGCGTAGATTTGCACAAAGACCCGCCAAATCATGACAAGCTGGAACCTCAAACAACTTCTGAAACCAAGAGCTGTAGCCTTGATTGGGGCATCATCTCAACCCAATCGCGTTACAGCCCGACCATGGCAATTTCTGCGTGCTCATGACTTTGCAGGGGATATATTTCCTGTGAACCCGCAACGAACGGAGGTAGGAGGTCTCCCTTGCATTCCACATATTTCTGAACTTCCAAGCCATACAGACCACGCCTATATCCTCCTCAACACCCAACATGTTGAAGAGGCGTTACGCGCCTGTGGCCAACAAGGCATCAAAACAGTCAGCATATTGGCAGATGGTTTTGCAGAACGTGGACCGGAAGGATTGCGTGCCCAACAACGACTTGTGGATATAGCAACGGACCATGGGATGGCCTTGATAGGTCCAAACTCCATGGGCATTGTTTACCAAAATGGGGGATTTGTCTGCACCACAAACGCAGCCTTCAAAGCTACCCCACTACGCTCTGGGCGATTTGCTGTTCTCTCTCAAAGCGGTAGTGTTATCGGTGCCATCCGTTCACGAGGCGATGCTGTTGGGGTTGGATTTGGTTGCTTTATTTCTCTAGGGAATGAGGCACAACTTGGTGTTGGAGAACTAGGCTGCCAATTGGTTGATCATGAAGAATTTGATGGCTTTCTTCTCTTTTTAGAAACAATAAGAAGACCCGAAGCTTATGAAGAATTTGCAAACCGCGCCCGAAAGCTTGGAAAATCCATAACAGCATTCGTTGTCGGTCGCTCTGAGGCTGGAAAAAAATTGGCACAAGCACATACTGGCGCCATGGTAGCAGGGCCTAAGGCAATTGATGCCTTCCTCAAAGGTCACGCTATTGATGTGGCAGAGAGTTTCTCGAGCCTTATCGAGATGCCTAGAGGATTACGGTTGCGCAAGCAGCAAGAAAACCGTCCAAAACATGCCATGGTCCTCACCACCACGGGAGGGGGTGGTGGCATGATGCTGGATCGGCTGGCCATGCATAATATTCCTCTCCAGGGCCCCTCTGAACGCGTACGTCGATTGCTTGCAGACAAAGATATCAATATCTCAGCTGCTCCCTTGGTTGATGTAACCCTAGCAGGTGCACAATATGACATTATGCATGCCATCATAACCGCATTATTGGCGGATCCAGACACCGGTCTTTTGGTTATTGCTATTGGCTCATCTGCTCAATTCAATCCTGAATTGGCGATACAACCCATTATTGACGCCATTCAACAGGCCTCTGAGAACAGACCTCCTGTTCTGGTCGCACCTATACCTCACGCGCCAGAGAGCCTACATCTGCTGGGTGCACATGATATTCCAGGCTTTGGCACCATAGAAAGCTGTGCTGCAACAGCAGCAAACATTATGCAACCTCGACGTGCTGTGGGCCGGCCATCCTCATCATCAAACCAAACCACCAGATTGATAACCCATGATTTGCATGAAATTGAGGCTTATCAATTCTTAGAACCTCTTGGGTTTCAGGCTCCACCTTTTGCAATGATCAACTCTGTTGATGCGCCATTCCCCAAGTTAGAATTTGAAGGACCTTTTGCCATCAAATTGGTAAGTCGTCAGATCGCACATAAATCAGATATAGGGGGCGTGAGATTAGGTCTTCAGACAATCGATGAGGTTAAACAGGCCATCCAAGATATGGATGCACATCTCAAAAGCAACCATCCAGATGTTAAGATAGACGGTTTCATGGTGAGCCAAATGGTATCAGGTATGGCAGAATTGATCATTGGCTATTTGATTGACCCTGTTGTCGGTCCAATGATCAATGTTGGTGCTGGGGGAATTTGGACCGAATTACTCAATGACCACGCTACCAGGCCAGCCCCCATTGATACGGCAACGGCATTGGATATGCTGAATGAGTTGAAGATAACGTCTTTGCTTCGTGGCTATCGAGGAGCCGCCCCGGCAAACGTAGAACAAATAGCACATTTGATCTCCCAACTATCGCAATGCGCATGTAATCCAAGCATTCATGTTGCTGAAATTAACCCACTTGTGGTCCGCCCAGAGCCGTTAGCGCCTTTGATCTTGGATGCGTTAATACATACCTCCAACTGCGGATAAAGGGGCTTGATAAAAGAGGTTTAGATCGTGGTATTTAGTTTCCAACCAACGTCGTCAGAGGATATGTAGGAGAGCATAATGGAATATCGCCTTTTGGGACGCACCGGCATTCGTGTTTCTGAGTTATGTTTTGGAACCATGTCTTTTGCTGGCGATGCTGATGAAGCTGAAGCAGGCAGAATGTTCAGAGCATGTCGGCATGCAGGTATCAATTTTTTTGACTGTGCGGATGGCTATGGCAGAGGCAAAGCGGAAACCATATTAGGGCGCCTCATGAAAGGTTGCCGTGATGAACTGGTTATCACAACGAAATGTTTCAATGATATGTCGCCGGATATCAATCATGGCGGGGAAACCGAAGGCATATTTTACGCGCCGTCGAGGCTAGTTTGCATAGACTTGATACAGATCGTATTGATATTTTGTTCATGCATCGTTTCGAGCCTCACGTCCCCCTTGAAGAAACCCTCCGTGCCCTCGAAAAACTGGTTGATGACGGGAAAGTTCTGTATCTTGGCGCAAGCAATTATGCTGCTTGGCAAATTGCCAAAGCCTTAGGAATTTCTGCCAAGAATCAATGGCCAAGATTTGATGTCATCCAACCTATGTACTCCCTCGTCAAACGCCAAGTTGAGGTCGAGATACTTCCCCTCGCAAAATCTGAAGGCTTAGGCGTGATCACATACTCACCACTTGGTGGTGGGCTACTCACAGGAAAATATAACGCTAGCGAAAAACCTCAAACCGCCCGTTTGGTGACAAATAAAGACTATGCCAGACGGTATAGCGAGGATTGGGTCTACAAAACAGCAGAGGCCTTTGGTCGCTTTGCCAGACAACAATCCGTGCACCCTGTCACCCTTGCAGTGGCTTGGGCTGGATCACATCCAGACATTACCTGTCCGATCATTGGAGCCCGGGATGAGGAGCAGCTACAGCCTTCTCTGGATGCCATTGGCTATCGTCTTTCCCCAGAACTACGCCAGCAAATAAGCGATTTATCCCGAACCCCTGCCCCGGCTACAGACCGTTGGGAAGAGTTGCTTTAAGCATGTTTACCTATGAAAACGCACGCTATCTCTTCCTAGATATCGTCAATGTTTCATGGTCTCTTTTTCGGGTGATGATTCCTACAATTATCATCGTTAAGATCTTAACTATTTTGGGGTTGGTGGATTTGCTCGCACACACGCTTGCCCCCTTGATGATGTTTTTGGGTTTGCCTGCTGAAGCTGCCATTGTGTTGACCACAACCATGCTTACAAACCCGTATGCAGGTCTTATGGTCTTTGCAACGACCCCTGAGCTACAAAGCCTCTCAGTTGCACAAACCACGACCATGGCAAGTTTTATGCTCGTGGCACATTCACTCCCCGTCGAATGTGCCATTATGCGTCGTGCAGGATTGCGCTTGCGCGTGAGTGTAACGCTGCGGGTGTTCATGGCTTTCACCATGGGGTTTCTTGTTTATCAACTCTCAGAAATAGCAAACCTATGGACAGATCTAGCCATTATCCAATTGCCCTCAATACCACAATCTTCCAGCCTTGCTGGGTGGGTCTATGACCAATTTATGGGGCTTATCTTTATTCAAATCGTGATTGCCGTTCTGCTCTGCTTGCTGGCACTTTTACGGGCAGTAAAGATTGAACATGTTATTCATCAGTTTATGGGACCCTTTCTACGTATGATGAATATCTCCAACAAAGCATCTCACATCGCCGTCATAGGCGTTACGTTGGGGGTTGGTTTTGGGGGCGGTATTCTGATCAAGGAGGTTGATAGTCAAAAGATTGACAAAAAAGATGTATTTGGGGTCTTAATTTTTGTGGGCTTGTTGCACAGCATATTTGAAGATACCGCGGTTGCAATGCTGATTGGCCCCAACTTATGGGTTATTCTATTTGGCAGAATTTTTCTTGCGGTTTTGGTTACCATCTTGCTTACGCAACTATGTCGTCAAGCACCTTCATGGGTTTGGAGAGGATATCTAACCAACCGTTACGCACCAGAAATTACCACAAGGTAGGTGACCGTCAAAAAAGTAGCTTTTTGCAAGCCCCGTTTTTAATCTTAGGGGGCTTGCAGCTATTCACTATCAAGATATCAAATGATACCACGGTCCTGTAGATCTTTGATCATATCCTCATCAAAACCCAATTTTTCCGAAAGATACTCAGATGTATGCTGCCCCAATAAAGGTGGAGCATGACGGTAAGATACGGGGGTCTCCGATAGCTTAATGGGGCTTGCAATGAGTTTTGCAGGACGCTCACCCGTTGCTGGGTGTTGCATATCCACCACCATCTCGCGATGCTGCACCTGGGGGTCGGCAAAAACTTGATGCAGATCGTTAATGGGGGAACATCCCACCTTAACTTTTTCTAATTCCGTTAACCACCAAGAAGATGGTTTGGTCTTGGTCACCTCATTCAGGGTTTGGGTCACAACATCGCGATGGCGCACGCGTTCCGGTCCCGTTGCAAAGCGGGGATCTTCCAACAAATCTGTTCGGCCAGCAACTTCCAAGAAACGAACAAAAGTAGGATCATTTCCAACCGATAAGACGAAGAACCCATCAGCTGATGGCATAACTTGATAAGGCACGATGGAGGGGTGGTTATTCCCCAAACGTGGTGGCAGCTCACCCGTAGCCAAATAACTCATTCCCTGATTGGCCAACCAAGAGACATGCACATCCAACATGGAAATATCAACATGCTGCCCCTGGCCACTGGTCATTTGATGCCGCAATGCCGCAAGAATAGAGACGGTGGCATACATACCTGACATGATATCAGCTATCGATACACCAACTTTCATGGGTTCACCTTCAGGATCACCTGTCAAACTCATTACCCCGCCCATGGCTTGCACCAAGGCGTCATATCCTGGCCGCGCTGCATAGGGACCTGTTTGCCCAAATCCTGTTATGGAACAATAGATAAGATGGGGGAATTCCGCTTTAAGGTCTTCATAGCCCAAGCCATATTTATGAAGTGTACCTGTTTTAAAATTTTCAACCAAGATATCACAGTCAGCAATCAATTTTCTAGCGATCTGCTGGCCTTCTGGATCAGCAAGATTAAGTGTAATTGATCTTTTGTTTCTATTTGCGCCCGCAAAATAGGCGCTTTCCGCTGTCTCATTGCCCGTATCATCTTGAAGATAAGGAGGGGCAAAGTTACGGGTATCATCCCCGACACCAGGACGCTCAATTTTAATAATATCAGCGCCCAAATCCCCCAATATTTGGGTACATGTTGGGCCTGCTAACACCCTTGTTAGATCAAAAACCTTTACACCCGTTAATGGCCCAGCCATTTTTTTTCCTTTCATACTTCCATCAATGCCGTGACCCATAAGGTCATCATTACCCAATGAAATAACCTTTTATGGGCTTCACCCTAGTCCTGGCACAAGAATTTGACGGACAACCTCGCCTTGGTCCAATCTATCGAATGCCTCATTAACCTGATCAAATCCAATATGGCCATCGATCAATTTTTCTACAGGTAAGCGACCTTGCTGCTGTAACGCAATATATCTAGGGATATCACGAACAGGAACGCAGGAACCCATGTAACTACCCAATATTGATTTTTCTTCTGATACTAAGCTGGCATGCTCGAAACAAAATTCAGAACCAGCAGGAGATAAACCTGCGGTCACAAGCGCACCTCCACGGCGTAGAATATTGTATGCAGTTTTCATGGCCGGGATCGCCCCAGCAAGCTCAATCGCGTAATCAACGCCACCATTGGTAAGATCGCGCACATTTTCAACGCAATGTGGATCAGAGGCATCGAATGCATGGGTTGCACCCAAGGTCAACGCCCGTTCGCACTTTCGCTTATCTATATCAATGGCAATAATGGTTTCTGCACCTGCGACTTTGGCACCCATAACCCCATTAAGGCCAACACCTCCTAGACCAACCACAGCAACGTGATCACCTGTCCGAATACGTGCAGTATTGACGGCTGCTCCCATGCCCGTCATCACCGCACAACCAAACAAGGCGGCATCAGCCAAAGGTATGGACCGGTCAACCACCACCACAGAACCACGATCAACGACCGCATATTCAGAAAAGCAAGATACACCTGTATGATGCCCAATGACATTACCTTCCGCGTCACGGATGCGGCTTCCACCACCCATCAATTCATTTTTCATGTTGGCAGCTTTGTGGGTGGTACAAATTTGAGGACGACCCTCAAGACATGACCGGCAACGGCCACAGCTTGCAGAAAATTGAAACACCACATGGTCACCTACCTTCACATCATGAATTGCGGAGCCAAGTTCTACCACCTCACCAGCGCCTTCATGCCCCAAAAGCATAGGCATTTTGCGTGGCCGTGATCCATTAATGACAGATAAATCAGAATGGCAAAGACCACCTCCCGCAATTTTCACAAGTATTTCATTTGCTTGGGGTGGCATTAACGTCACCTCTTCAACAGAGAGTGGGCGACTTTGGCTGAAAGGCGCGGGGAGACCTGTTTGCCTCAATACAACTGCTTTTGATGTGATCGTCACCTCGAATTCCTCCTCATGTTATCTGTTGTTTGGCTTTGAAATAGATGCCCTTGATGAATGACGACTGTCATAAATAATGACTAGACGCCCCTTACTCTCCTAGCCTAGCTTAACAGCGTCAAGAGGAGAAGAGTGCCATGAGCAAAACAAGGACCTACAGCGGATCTGAAGCAACCAGTTGGACCGCGTGCGAAGCTGTCGAAAAATTGATGACCGGCGAAGTTACCCCAACCGAACTTATCGATGCCGCCGTAACCCGAATAGAACAAGTCGATGGTGCCGTGAATGCCGTCGTCACGGTTTGTGCTGAACGAGCTAAAGAAAAAGCACTTCATATCAAACCTCATGACCCTAAAGACAAAGCCGGTTATCTTGCAGGATTACCCCTTGGGATAAAAGACCTCACTGCCGTGGAAGGCGTGCGCACAACTTTTGGCAATATGGCATATCGAGATCATGTACCCACATTTTCTGATCCCGTGGTGGAAAAAATTGAACATCGCGGCGGCATCATTTTAGGCAAAACCAACACCCCAGAGTTTGGCGCTGGAGCCAATACCTTCAATGAAGTTTTTGGTATGACACGAAACCCTTACGACACCCGACTTAATGCCGGGGGTTCCTCTGGGGGGGCTGCTGTTTCTCTTGCAACTGGCTGCTTATGGCTAAGCCATGGAACTGATCTAGCTGGCTCTTTAAGAACCCCAGCAAGCTTCAACAACGTTGTTGGGCTGCGCCCCACACCAGGTCGATGTGCCAGCCTATCTCCTGCCACGTTTTTGGTAGAGGGCGCAGCAGGCCCCATGGCCAGAAATATCCATGACCTCGCCCTATTCTTGGATGCCATGACAGGGACAGATGATAGAATACCACTAAGCCTTGAACGACCCACACGCAGTTTTTTAGATAGTTGTGAAGACAAAACGCGTCAGCTCAAAATTGCGTTCTCAGTGGACCAAGGTAAATTTGCCCCGGTTGAATCTAATATTCGAGACGTCCTTCAACATGCCCTTGGGCAAATATCTCAAGGGGGGCATATCGTTGAAGATTTTTGCCCAGAGCTTCCATCGCTGTATGAAACTTATGTGACCATCCGTGGCATTCACTATGCATCTATACCCGCAAGCCAACCTGCTCATGTCCAAAAATATTATAAAAAAACATTAGCCGACAACGTAGCGTCTGGGCTTGCGTTAAATCCAGAACAAATTTTTGCATGCCAGCGCCAGCGAACTGTTCTGGTTAGAAAAATGGCGGAATTTTTTGCAACATTTGATTTGCTCGCAATACCCGTCACCGGCATTGCCCCAGGCCCCGTTGAGGTGGAATACCCTTTATTTGTCGATAATCAGCCACAAGAAGATTATGTTGATTGGTTAAGGTTCTCTTTTTTAGCCACAACCTGTGGTCTTCCTGCCCTAAGTCTACCTGCGGGCTTTACCGAGGATGGACTACCTGTTGGCATCCAATTGATAGGCAAGCCTCGTGGTGAAGCCCAATTGCTTCACGCTGGTCGGATGATTGAAGATATTCTCAATATCCCCTCATCACCCATTGATCCCAATATCCGTCATGAGTGCTAGGCATAACCTTATCGCGTCAATATTCAAATCTTGTCCGGAAATATCTAGAGCATACGCATCGTTGTCCTAATAGGAAAAACATGTGTGGGCCACCATTTCCTAAAAGCACTGCTTTTCATGAGGCAGACAATACAGTAAAGAAACAAAGCAGGGTAATAACCACCCCCCATTAAGATAATTCCCTCTTTATTGTCTGTCTCATGGATGCGGATACAGATACCGAAAGCCACATAGTAAATGTCCCAACGTGAATTTATTGCCATTATGGCGCTGTTGATAGGCTTAAGCGCATTGGCCATCGACATTACCCTTCCCGCACTGCCCCTCATTGCCGAGGATTATGCATTGCTCCGAAAGGAAGATGCGCAACAAATTTTAACCATTTTTTTCCTTGGATTTGGGATGGGACAGCTAATAGCTGGGCCTGTATCTGACAGTTTTGGCCGCAAACCCATTCTTTTGATTGGCATTACTATCTATATTGGATCTGCCATCGCCAGCACTTTTGTAACATCATTTGAGGGTTTAATTGTCCTACGCTTTCTTCAAGGCATAGGTGCCGCCGCACCTCGTGTGCTCGCCCTGGCGATCGTACGTGATTGTTATTCTGGGCGGACAATGGGGCGCATCATGTCACTTTGCATCATGACATTTCTGGTCATTCCTATTCTTGCACCAGCCATTGGCCAAGGCTTTATTATAGTTGCAGGATGGACAAGTATTTTTTGGGTTTTGGCCATTGTGGGCATCTTGGCGTGGATGTGGGTTTACCAGCGGCTGCAAGAAACCAATAGCAACACAAAAGCATTTCGCATGATATCGATTTACCGTGATGCCAAAATTATCCTACGTACACCCCAAACGGTAGGCTATAGTTTAGCTGCCAGTTTTACCCTTGGCACCCTTTTCTCTTATTTGGCATCATCTGCAGATATACTGGGCATAAGATATGATTTGGGAGAGTTGTTTCCCATTGTTTTTGGCAGCCTTGCAGCGGGAATGATGGTTGGCTCCTTCATCAATGCAAAGCTTGTGATCAAATATGGGCTAAGGCGCGTATCACATATAGCCTTGTTCTGTTACGCCTGCTCAGGAATAGGCATGATGATCTTAGACCATATTTGGCCAGATTTGTTGCTTGGTTTTTACATCCTGTCCGCATGCATGCTCGTCACGTTCACCTTTATCATGTCAAATTTTAATACCATTGCTTTGGACCCCCATGGTACCATGTCTGGATTGGCGTCATCACTGGTATCTGCCACAACAACCACATTAGGTGGGATGATTGCTTGGAGCACTGGTTTTCTACCGCTTAATGCAGCGTCGCCTTTAGGCATGGTGATTTTCATTTGCACAATCCTAGCAGGGATAAGTATTTATTCTGTAAGGCAGCATGTCATTATCTCAAGTGAAACGCAGTGAGTTAAAAATTAATGGACTTTCAAAAACTCAAGACTTTTGTGGCTGATGCACAAGAGGGTGGGTTTTTTTGCAGCCGCGTCATCTTTAAGTGTATCTAAAAGTTTGTGCTTGAAACATCTCAATGACCTCGAAGAAGTTCTTGGGTGTGGCTTATTTCATTGAACAACACGCGCATGATCACATACCACCGCTGGGGACCATTACTACGATCGGATTGTTCAAATTCTTTCTGATTTTCCAAATATTCGCGTTGACCTGCATTGTTCTGATGTCCAAGAAGATATTGTCGGCCGTGGCTTTGATATGGCTGTTCGAATTGCAACCCTTAATGTTTCTAAGCTTTCGGTGAGCACAAATTTAAAAATCTGGGCAATGAAAACCTCTCCTCAGCAATGGCTCTTTGCGCACATTGCCAATTTCTGCCGTAATGGTTCAAAAACGTTTAAGAAGTGGCGTTCAGCGCATCTTACTTGAGCATTTCAAACGAGATATTGCGGCAAGATTACAACATCTATCATCAGTTTAGACTTTTCATCATGCTTTGATTATGGCATCAAATCTTAACAATAAAAAATGGATAAAGGTGCAGCAGCATGTCAGATCAAGAGCATAAAGAGCAGCCACTCAACATTCTACCAGTTCTCGTGGTTACAGTCGCCTCAGCGTTACTTTTGGTGATTATCTACACGAGCCTTCGCTTAGGATCATAGTGATTGGTTTACGTTGACTGTGACCCTCGCTTGGAACGAGATAGTCTTGAGATAGGATTTGTTGACGGAATATCCGTTCGTCTTATGAATGACGCTCGTTTTTTATGGGTCATTTTGGTTCTTACTGATCATTACGTGAATGCCAACAGATGCCGCAATAAAAATACTGACCTGAATGGCACGACCTTGAGGGAGCCAGTCAGCATTGTTGATGTTGATTTTTGATTGAATTTGCACAAGCTTGCTCGTTTTTTATCCCGTAACTTACAATCTTCAACCCAGGCTAGCAAAGTTAATATCGCTAGCCTCGGCAACCAAGTTCCACAGCTCCACCTTCATATTGTCATGCGCCATGAAGATGATGCGGCTTGGCCAGGCCCTATATGGGGTTCTGGGAAAACCATTCCTATGGATGCCACCTGTCAAACGCAGCGTGTGTCACTTATCAATGCCCTCATCAGCCAATATTGATAGGGATGGCAAATTACATGCACGTTTGCCCGTGGTGCTGGTAGGGGCAGGTGATGTAGCCAAATATGATCTGCAAAGGTTTCCCCATGATTGGATATTTGTGGGCGTTGATGGTGGTGCCAACAGCTGCCAAAATCATGGACGCAGCCCTTCCTTGGTCCTTGGTGATTTAGACTCTTATGAACCAGATCCCCTTATCACAGCACCGGTAAAACATATACCTGAACAAAATAGTACGGATTTACAAAAAGCTTTGATGCTCGTGGATGCTCCTTTGATCATTGGCTTAGGATTTTTATCGGACAGGCTAGATCATGCATTGGCAGGTCTTGATACCCTGGCTTATTGCCAAAGGCCCTTCATCCTCATCGGTGAACAAGATGCCGTTGTCACATTGCCCCAACATACAGATCTTACACTACCCATCGGCACCCGCTTGTCACTTATGCCTTGGCCAGAAAAAACATTTCTTCATGACCAAGGTTTGGAATATCCTCTAAAGGGGCTTACCTTGAAGCAGGGCATACAGCTAGGCACATCCAACAAGACCATTGCTGAGGCTGTCCACATCGTTACAGAACCCGACGGCTTGTGCCTTTTGATACTACCAAAAACGGAACTTAACGCGCTTATTCATCTATTTGCCCCGCAATTCGCTGCTCTCTTGAACCTGCCCAATCAGCCCATGCCCTGATAGAAACAATGAAAATTGTTTGTAACGATTTTCATCAAATGCGGCTGGACGTAGAGCAAAACGAGGCAATGTATCTTTCCATGCTTGTATGTTGAGCGCATCATCAAGATCAGGGTAGGCTTTTATAAATTGTTGCCAACAACGCTCAGGGTTATTGATCAACACCATGGTTGCCTCTTCTATAGCCGCCATGAACCTTTGCACCCATTGTGCTTGTGCATCCTGCTCATGAACAACAAATATCAGCTCATCATAGGGAGGAACTCCATGCTCTTCGGGGTAAAAACAACGCCCTTCAACGCCCTCAATTCGCATTTGTGTCAATTCAAAGTTTCGGAAAGCACCGATCACTGCATCTACTTGTCCTGACATCAACGAAGGTGAAAGTGCCCAATTTACATTGATCATCTCAACATCATCCGCCGATAACTTCGCATGCTTCAACATCTGTGCAAGCATCGCACTCTCAAAACCTGAAACAGAGTAACCCACCCGTTTGCCCTTAAGATCTGCTAACTGTTTTATGGGACCATCTTTAACCACCAAAAGACAATTTAAAGGGGTTGCAACCAGCGTACCAGCCCAGCTTAAAGGCAGTCCTTCATAGCGCTGAAGATGCAACTGAGGTTGATAAGAAACAGCCATATCCATGGCCTTTGCAGCAACCAGCTTAGGTGGCTGTGAGGGGTCAGATGGGGCGATGATATCAACATTAAGGTTATGTTTTTCAAAAATTCCAAGCTGTTTCGCCAAAATAATAGGTGCATGGTCTGGATTTACAAACCAATCCAAGGCCAGCTTCACATCTTTTGCTGCCGCTAGGGATGATAAAAAACAGTTAACAAAAACATATGAGTCGTATCATGATATATCCATTTTGTTTGAGGTTGAAGAAATCCAAGGGAAAAGAAGATGGAGCATTTTGTGCACAAGTTTTAGGAAGATGATGGCCATAATCGCCAATGTGAGGATGGTGGCAAACATGAGGTCTGTTTTTACCCGACCATTTGCATACAGCATCAGATAACCAAGTCCACCTGAAGCCCCGACCCATTCACCAATCACCGCGCCAATAGGTGCAAAAACAGCGGCAAGTCTTAAGCCACTCACCAAAGATGGAAGTGCAAGAGGGACCTGGACCCATAACAGGACGTCCCTTGGACGTGCCCCCATAAGACGTGTCATGTCTAGATATGGTCGGGGGGTCCTTAGCAAACCATCAAGAAAATTAGATGTCACAGGAAAATAAATGACCAGCATGGTCATAATAATCTTGGACGTCACCCCATAACCAAAACCAAAGTGTCAAAAAGGGTGCGATAGCAAAAACGGGGACTGCCGGTTTGCAACCAGCACAGGAAATATCGTGCGCTGCGCCCATGGTGATGAAGCAATACTCAAGGCGTTTAAAATTCCAAAAACCGCCCCCAAAACAAATCCAACAACGACTTCCAAGGCCGTGATGGATAAGTGATCCAAGATTAAAGCATGATACTTTATCAATGCTTTCACCACATCCAAGGGCCCGGGTAATATGAATGTTGGCAACTGTGCCAGCAACACAATCACCTGCCACACCAACATAACAACCAAAGATGAAATCATGATGCGCACAATAGGGTTCATTGCATCAATCTTATCATATCGTCTTCGTCCCCATGCTCTTGCGCCTCAACAAACTCAGCCTTGCTAAGAATGCTGCAACTCATGCTGAGTGCTTTTGCCTTCTCTTGGATCATGGGTCACCATTACCCATGCTTACATGCGCACCTAATTCATGCACATAATTGATCACCTCTTGTTTGGTGACCATATCGAGACCAGAAAAAGGCTCATCCAACAGCCACAGATCTGCCCCTTCAAACAATAACCTTGCTAAGGCAACACGCTGACGCTGACCTCCAGAAAGATGTGAGGGACGTCTGCGCTCAAGCCCTTGAAGCCCCAGCCGATCAAGACAATGCGCCGCAAAATCCATGTCTGGCTTTTCATGACGCAAACGCGCACCCAAACAGAGGTTGCCCAGGAGATCATACGCTTCAATCAGCGCAGGCTCTTGGGATAACAAAGCAGTGCGTTCTGCATTGTTTTCAAGATGTCCTTCAAATGATGAATAGTCATCATCAAGACCTGCCATGAGACGTAAAATTGTTGATTTTCCAGCCCCTGATCGACCTAAAATTGCGCGCCTCTGGGATGTGTAGAGCGTCCAATTTTGAATTGGCAAAGAGGTTTCGGGCAATCGCAAGATGCCACTCATATGCAGCACGGATGTTGGTAGGTTTGTCATGTTTCTATCATGCGCCTCTCATTCCCTACGCCGGTCCAAACCGGATCAGGTTCCATGGGTTGGATCAAATCCTCTCAGCCTTGCGAGGCACCCCAATGAGTCCATATTGATACTGACCATAAGCTCTCAAAAACAGATTGGCAAGAAAGGGTAAAAGATTATGCCCCCAGGATATATCGATATCTATTGTGAACGACTTGCACCGGGTCTTTTTGACGAGCCCCTGAACGCAATCACAAACGGCGCCTTCGTCTTGGCTGGCTACCTATTCTACATCAGGCATCAACCAGCAACCAAAGATATTTGGGCACAATCGGTTTTGATGGGATTGGTTGGCGTCTGCTCTCTAAGCTTTCATACCACTGCTCACTTAGGCGCAATGTTTGCTGATATTGCCTCGATCATGATGTTTATTTTTTATCATGTTTATTTGGCCTCACTTCGTTTTATTCCACAATATGGTGCAATAGGTGCGTTCGGACTTGCCGTCATCATGGTTGTCCTATCAATGGTGATTCCACCCGCTTGGGCTTATGGATCAATGGGGTATGCTCCTGCTTTGTTGGCATTGGTATTTTTCGGCATGCTTTGTCACGGTAAAAATAGAGCTGCAAGCAGCATGTTCTTATGGGCTGCAGCTGTTTTTTTGATTTCTTTGCTGCTTCGGACAATCGACCGTCCCGCATGCGATGTTATTCCCCTGGGCACACATTACTTTTGGCACGTTCTTAACGCGGTGGTTTTGTATTTGACGGCCAAAGCCGTCTATCATGGACGCCAGTTATGAGAATGCTCAGCATACTTTTTCTTATTTGGGCATCACCAACCCTTGCAGCGGATCGCATGGAAATGGGGTTTGTCCTATCATGGGGACCTTTTGAAATAGCAAGGCTGCATTACAGCATGACATGGGACGAAACATCATATGAAATCAAAGGACGAGGCAACACCACGGGACTTGTTGGTTTGGTTGTTGATTGGGGTGGCTCAACCACAACAACGGGAATTCGTGATGAGGGTGGGCAATTATTTCCCAAAATCCACCAGCATGAAGGCAATCTAGGTGGGTCTCAACGATATGCCGAAGTGATCTTCAAAGATAACATGGTTCTGGATTGGAACGTTACCCCAAGCCATGCAGAACTTGAACAAACGGAGATACCTCTACCCCTTCCATCGCACCTCATTGACCCTCTAACATTAATTGGACGTCTCACCTTAGGGCTTACACCATTTAAAAATTGCAACCTTAACCAACTGCTCTTTGATGGAAGGAGACTGGCGCAGATTTCATTTGCCCCCCCTGAAGAGGGTAGCGGATGCGCATTAAAGTCTGAAAAACTAGGTGGATTTCGTAAAAAAGATGATGAGAAGGACCCTAGAGGCCGATTCCAATCTGTTCAACTCAATGCTGTTGGAGATATTTTCGTACCTACAGAATTTGGCCTCAAAGCCCCACTAGGAAACATCGTGGCACAACGCTATTATTTGAATCGAAGCAAAAGTGAATAATCTATAGCTACGATATGTTAAGCTGGTATGGGCAAGAAATATTGCAACTGTGAGTGGACCCGCCTGCACATGCGGTCGATTTCATGCCAACCTTTCTCTGTAAGTTTTAGTGATGTCATGCGATGGTCATGATGAATGGATACAAGTTCAACCAAATCAGCATCTACCATGCGTTGTATGGCCCGGCGGGCTGTTGGATAAGACACATCCAAGGCATGTTGCATAAATGTTAATGGACAAGGCGTCTTTTTTTCTTCGCAGTCGGCTGCCAAAACAAGAATGGTATATTCCATACGAGACGATAGCGTTAAATTAGCAGCCAAAGCTTGTTCAATTTGCGAGAGGACACTCACAATCTCATGACGCTGTAGTTCCATTACTTACTTCCTTCCCAAAACTGTGGGAGGATTTTGTCACAGGAACATTTCAGTTTTGTTACAATCCATGAAAAAACAGGATAAATATATCCTTGATATCATTCTATTGATTAGGGATTTGCATAGGTGATTGGAGATATCGTTACGGCATGTCCCTCTGCAAACAACCCTGAAGCCACAAGGCCAGATAGATGCTGTGCGGGGACAACAAACCGTCCTTGATCTGATACATGCATGATAGATGATTTGGTAAGTTGTTCCCTTAATTTAGAAGGGAGCTTTCCCAAAGCGACGTGGATCAATACACAATTTTTGGCATGGGCTTGCGCCTGCTGCATGGCGAGGAACAATTCTTGCAAGCGATACTCACCTGCCGAATGACGGCGCCGCAATGAACTTACCAACACAGCTTGTGATGATAATATCTGACCATCGTCAATAATACGCAAATCATTGGCGCGTAAGGTTGCACCTGTGGAGGTAATATCCACAATAAGCTCTGCTTGCCCAGCGTATGGAGCCGCTTCAGTGGCACCTGATGAATCAACAATCCGAAATTCATGAACCTGATGATGTAGAAAGAACTCCCGCGTGAGGCGATGATATTTGGTTGCCACACGCAGGCGACGCCCCCTACGATGGAAAAAATCTTGTGCCACCTCGCTCAAGTCACTCATGCTACGCACATCAACCCACCCATCAGGGACGGCTACAATCAAATCTGCATGCCCAAAACCTAAGGGGAAGAGAACTTCATAATCTTCTTCTTGTTTACCACCAGACTCACGTAACAAATCGATACCGGTAATGCCAAAGGCAAGTTGACCCTTTATAAGGGATTCTGCGATATCACGAGCCTGCAGATAAACCATATCATGCGTTTGATCGCCTGCATGCAGCTGTGCCGTGTAGCCCCGCTCAGATTGGCCCGAGATGGTCAATCCTAGTTGATGTGTAAGGTAGGTCTCCGCAGACTCTTTCAAGCGGCCTTTGCTGGGTAAGGCAAGAACTGGTGCTATGCTCATATTTCGTCCTCCCACAAATCCAACCTCATGCTACCACCATAGGCAGGGAGATCTGGACCACCTAATTGTGCGATCAGATTGTCGTACCTGCCTCCCGCAAAGTAACGTTGCTGTTGACGGTCAACAGCATAAAAGGAAAAGCCGGAGTAATAATCCATCCGCTCAGTTCCTGCTGGTTGAAACAGCAATTGCTCCGCAGCCCAGGGCAATTGCTGGGCTTGGTCTTGGTATTCTTTCATTTGTTCAGCAAACTGATCATCAATATCGATATTCCGAGCATGTAGTGATGCCCCAAGCTCAGTTATGGGACATTCCAAAGATAGGTAACTCAACAAACAATCCTGCTGTGTAGGCTTCAACCCACCTGTAGCTTCCACTTCACCAAGCAACCATAGTCTATCAATAATCTCTTCGGCTGTTCGACCTACCAACATATCTTGAGCTTCTTGGCTCACCCAATCTGCAAGAAAAACACGTCCTTGGTCTTCACCAAGACTAACGGCCATCTTCGCAATAGTAAGATGAGCTGAGGGCTTAGGTTGCATCCCATCTGCAATCAAACGACGCAATTGACGAGGGCGGTTATACGCTGCAAGCAGCCTTTCGCATAAGGGCTGTGGCAAACTCATGTGATGCAACAAATGAGAAAATAGCGTGAGATCATCGGTAATAACCCGCATATCTTTGGTTTTTTCGCGAGGCAACAAGCGCCACCATAAATCGCAGATACCTAGATGCACTTCAGCTGAGGCTGCCTCACCAAGAAGTTCCATTCCTATTTCTTGCCGTTGATCTACCAAATTCTGAACCTGTGATGGTTCACGAAAAATAGTTCCTGTGTAATAAAATCTACCGGAAGGATCTTCATTGGCAACATCCAATCGCGCCAGACAAGATGCAATCGTCAAATCAGGAGTGAGGCACCGTCTTACCTCACCAACACCCTCTAAAAACACCATGCGGGCACCCAAATACTCACCGGCTGCCTCCAAAAAAGGGCGCGCTGGCATGACTTCTGGCAACATGATCTCATCCGCACCAGATACAGCCATAATTTTTGCGAACTGTTCCATCAGTTTCATGACATGTCACCCAACATTTTTGTCAATTCTGCAACCAATTGATCACGGGGCACATCTCTTTGTGCAGGCTGTGAGCCGACCCATTCCTCTCTACTTTTGATCTCTGACGCCATCTGTCGACCAATTTCAAGGTCCTTCACCACAACGACCCCACGTGCGCGTTCGTCATCACCTTCCATAACCACAAAACGGGCACGCCTGCGGTCTGCATATTTCATTTGTGCTTTTAATCCCGCATCACCGACATAAGCCTCAGCACGAACCCCAGCGCCACGCAACTCATCAGCCAAACGCATCGCGCTATGATCTGAAGCCCCCCCAAAATTGACAACCATGACAGGTCCATCAAGGATCTGTTCGTCATCTTTCTTGCGCGATAAGATTGCACTTACCAATCGATCCACGCCAATCGACATACCTGTTGCAGGAACAGCCTCACCGCCAAAACGTGCAACCAAACCATCGTAACGACCACCGCCAGCAACAGAGCCGAATACGACTTCTTCACCTCGTTGATTGGTTACAGGAAATGTCAATTCAGCCTCAAAAACCATACCCGTATAATACCCCAACCCACGGACCACGCTGGGGTCAAATTTTATTTGATGTCCATGCCTTTGATCACCCCGCACCAAATTCACCACGGAAGTTAAATCTTGTATAACCTCGGAACCATCTGCCTCCAACAACTGCTCTATCCGCGCAAGCAGTTCCATTTGACCAGCATCTGTAGTTCCCGCATCCAAGAAAGATAAAACCTTTTCGATCGCTGGATCAGCAAGTCCTAAACCTTTCATATAGTCCCCAGATGAATCTGTTCGCCCCGCCCCCAACAGCTCAGCAACGCCATCACGGCCCAAACGATCAAGCTTATCCATGGCACGCATGGCATCAGCACGTTGGCTCTCCTCTTGCAATCCGATCACATCAAGAAGCCTATCCAAGAGTCTGCGATCATTGATACGCACCACATACTCGTCATCGGCAAATCCTATTGCCGTGAGGCACCGCGCGAGGATCAAACATAATTCGCCATCTGCTTGGATTGATGAGGTACCAACGGAATCGACATCAAACTGTGTAAACTGACGAAACCGTCCAGGACCTGGTTTTTCATTCCGAAAAACTGGCCCCGTTTGGTATCTACGAAAAGGTCGTGGAAGAAATTGTTTGTTCTGCGCCACGAAACGCGCCAATGGTGCTGTTAAGTCATAACGCAAGGCAACCCAATCATCATCATCATCACGCCACGAAAAAACACCCCCCATGGGACGGTCCACGTCAGGCAAATGTTTTCCTAATGCTTCCAATCGCTCAATCAACGGCGTCTCCAAGGGTTCAAAACCGTGGAGTTTGTAAATACGTCCTATCGTATCAATGATATCCTGCCGCATTTGCAAATTTTGACCAGAGAGATCTTGAAAACCTCTGGGTAATTCCGCCTTAGGCTTTTTTGTCTTACGCACCGTCATACCACGTACCCATTGTTCTGTACTGGAGCCATTGAAAGGCTCGTTTTCTTTCATGAGCGGGGTATCTCACACCTAACCGTTTCTGTCACCCTCGCCTATATCTGGTCGTAAAACATCACCTCATATTTAAAAATTTACAGCAAAAGCGTGGTAAAAACATCCATTTCTTAACAATAGCCAAATGCGAATGGATATTAGGCTTGAATTGAATGGCCCATTCGCATAGCGCTTAAGTTCATTACACGAATATCAAAGGTAAATGTATGCCCATTTATTTACCCATTGCTGAAATCTCGATGGACGTGATGGTACTGCTTGGGCTTGGTGCTTTGGTAGGAACATTATCAGGTATTTTTGGGGTTGGAGGCGGTTTTTTGCTTACACCCTTATTGATTTTTATGGGTATCCCTGCACCTGTAGCCGTAGCAAGCCAAGCCAACATTATTGTTGCTTCCTCTATGTCAGGCATGATTAGTCAGTGGCGCCGAAAAAACGTAGATATACGCATGGGGATGATCCTCATTGCAGGTGGTTTGGTGGGATCATTTTTTGGGGTGCTTTTGTTTCGTCATTTGAAGCATATAGGCCAAATAGATTTTACTGTCTCTGCCCTTTATGTGGTTTTTCTAGGCATAATTGGCAGCCTCATGATGGTGGAATCTATTCGCGCCATGACCAACCGAACAGGTAGAATTAAACGTCGCAGACGTGCTTGGCTCCATAAAATGCCTTTTCACATGGTCTTTCCCACCTCACGGATTGCCATCAGCATCATTCCTCCCTTGTTGGTGGGTGCCATGATTGGCTTTCTTGCAGCTATAATGGGTGTTGGTGGCGGATTTATCATGATACCTGCGATGATCTATTTACTGGGGATGCCGACAGCTGTCGTCATCGGAACGTCCATGTTTCAGATCTTAGTTCTGGCAGCCGCAACCTCTATTTTGCAGGCCATCACCAATCAATCGGTTGACATCATGTTGGGTGCCGTTCTGATGATTGGGGGGGCGATTGGTGCACAACTAGGTGTGATGATTGGGAGCAAGCTAAAAGCAGAACAAATTCGCATCTTGTTGGCTTTTTTGGTACTTTTGGTAGGGGTGCGTATGTTTATGACCATGATTGAAACCCCGACCTTCACCTATCGCTTTGCATTTGAGGCATTGTGATATGATACGCTGTTGTTCATTTCTTATAGCCCTGCTCATCCCCTTGATGGCACAGGCTCAATTGTTCACAGAACTTGCCGAAACCTTGTTTGATGTCAGACCAGATTTTGATGGGACTGAAGTTGTTCTTATTGGCACCATTCAAACATCTGTTGCCCGTGATGATATAGAATTACGCGTTGAAATGAAGGGACCACCTATAGCAGCCAACATGTTTAAGAACGAATCTGTGGGCGGGATTTGGATGCAAACAGCTGAGGGCCGGATTACTATACCCTCATTACTCATCCATTCACACAACATTCCAAATCCCAACCGCGGAAAACTTATCCAAAAATTTTCACAGAATATCTCTCAACCCATTCCCTCAGATGCCCTGGAAGCCCTTGTGGCACAACTACAAGAGCGCGACCAACTGCGCAGCTTACCAGCTGGCATTCATTGGCGATCTGGTACATTGTTCAAGACCCGTCTTCCAATCCCGTCAACCGCACCGATGGGTACCTATAGCATTACAACAGAAGCTTATCATGACGGGGAATTGCTTGGCACCCACCAACTCACATTTGAATTGGGACGTGGGGGCATAGAACGCGGTTTGTTCTTGCTCGCCAATGAACATGGTTGGCTTTATGGTTTATTAGGTGTTGTGATGGCGGCATTTGTGGGCCTGGGCACAGCCGCCTTAGCAAATAGGCGATAACTGATGGAAAATGGTGACAGGATCAAACATAACGATGGCGAAGAACAGCTTCCTTTGGTTCTTGATGTTGATGGGACACTTGTGCTGACTGATCTGAGCTTGGAGCATTTGTTAAACTGTCTCTGGCGGCACCCTCTAAAAACCATGCGCGTGTTACTCTCCAAGCGTGGATCAAGAGCCGCCATAAAAGATGCCCTTTTTGATCTCTACACACCAGACATGCCCGCTGTTGATTTTGATGAACGGGTTGTTGCACTGGCGAAAAAAGCCGATCATGTTGTACTTGCCTCTGGCAGCCATATCCGTATGCTTGAAGCACTCAAGCCATTCCTTCCCATCAAAACAGAACTGTTCGGATCTGAGGGAAATATTAATCTTGTTGGCGAAGCTAAAGCGGCATTGCTCGTTGAAAAATTTGGCTACAAGAAATTTGATTATGCTGGCAATTCTTACCAAGATCTTCCTGTATTTGCCGTTGCCAGGCATAGTATTTTGGTCAACACACCCAAAAACTTACACCAAAAACTACCCAACCAAGCGACAATTTCTGAGATTTTACCACGCAAAGAATGGACCATGAAAGATGTCCGAGGATTCTTAACATGGCCACCTGTTCTTTTCGCGGGTTTGTTCATCATCACACTCTTTTTGTTGCAGGGCATTGCTTTCTTTTGGATTTTACCGATGTGGTTTGCCACCGTTTCAACGGTTACCCTCATCATTTGGGCATGGTCTCGACGACGGTTACCACCCATGCTCCGTGATGGTACCTTCTACCCACAGCAATTTCTTGCAGCATGGGCTGCATCTTGGCTTTTGATCATCCTATTTTTGTTGATGCGCTTATAACCGTCTTGGACGATCTTCGATCCATTTGTTGTGCGGGACCTTAACAACAGATTTTTCAGAGAGCAGCCAAGCTGATATTTCCCCACGGCGGAATGGTCTGAATACGTTATCAGTAACATTGATCCCACCCGAGAACCTACCCATTGCGGGACAAATAAGGTGTTGTTCAGAAACAAAGAACGAACGCCTGCGAAAAGAACGCCCCTTAACGCGGATCTTCACAACAGGGTGAAGATGGCCGCAAATCATTGGCCATGAGGACTCTATGGGTTCATGACCAAGCAGGATATTGTCGAGCAACATCCTTCGTGTTTGCCTCGCGGCGATATCGGCCGGCAAAAAAGGATCATGGTTACCTAAAACAAAGGTCATAGGCAATTTGCTGTTGAGGTGATACAAAATACGGCTACTTTCTTCATCCAAATTCATCGCTGAACCAGGTCTATGGAAGCTATCCCCTAAGAAAATAACCCGCTTCAATGCCGGGTATGATGCCACCAAGTTTTCTAACAATTGCAAACCATCCAAGCTGTCAAAAACTGGATATAAACCTTTGCCCTCCCTTGAGAGGCTATCACCCTTGCCAAGATGCAAGTCGGCAATCAAGAGGGTTTCATCGTTTAGGATAAGTCCACCACTCGTATCGAATTGAACCTTATGCCCATGCCATAAAATACATGCTGACCCATTCATGACATTTGTGCCCATAAGTCCGTAGCCCATTGCTCCAAAAGCTCATCTTGGCTTTCCGAAAACACCGGCTCACGGCCGACTTCCAGCATGATAGGCACGGATAAAGGTGAGATCTTCTGAAGGTTTTTATGTAATATTTGCCCTTGAATTCGTTTCAAAGCCGTTTGTAGCCGCGCCAGGTTGAGAACCTCATCAGCAGCATCACGCAAGCTCGCACGCATGAGGACATGATCAGGTTGATGTCGCAGCAAAACGTCATAGACCAGCTCTGGAGAAAACCGATTTCCTGGGTCACGTCCGCGGGCCGTGCTTCCACCAATTAACCCAGCAATACGGGCCACATATCCAAATGACCTTTTGGCAACAGCTGAATCACGTAGCCATGCTTCCAAATCATCACCCAGCATGTCTTCGGCAAAAAGGTCATGCATAACAACACCCCCAGCATCTTTGGCCATCCAAATGGCCAAGCCATATTCATTGGCACAAAAACCTAGCGGGATGCATCCTAGTCGGTCCAAGCGTCGGGTCAGCAACATCCCCAGGCTCTGATGTGCCAAACGCCCTTCAAATGGATAGGCAACAAGATAAAACCTATCTCCACGAGGAAATGTTTCCACCAACATTTGATCTGCTTGAGGAAGTGCTGAGCGTTGGCGTTGCATATCAAGCCAAGCTGACACGGCATTGTCTAAGTGAAACCGTTCAGGTTCAGCAATCATCTCTCGAACCCGCTGTGCCAGATGTGTGGTTAAGGGAAACTTACCCCCTGGAAAGATGGAATCACAGCTTGACCAGATGCAGGGACCACCAACAATTTATCCGTATCCAGATACATAAATGCCCATGTCCGCCCTGAAATGATAAAACTATCCCCAACGCGCAAACTGGCGGCAAACCATTCCTCCACCTCACCCACGGCTTCACTTGCTGGGCGCCATTTCTGAGCAACAAATTTTGCGGGGGTTACGCGGACCATTGGCGTATCAATAATGGTGCCCACCTGTGCGCGATAACGTCGGCGATGTTCAGCAGAGGTAACCATAAATTTCCCGTCAACCTCTTTTAAGCGGTCATATTGCTCATACCCACGTAATGCGTAACCCCCATCACAAACAAAACCTAGACATTCCATAACGATATTTTCGTCGATGAATTGATAAGGAGCAGCTTTTTTTACCTCCCTGAGCAGTTCATCTTTGCTGAATGGTTCTGCACAAGCACGCCCCATGATATGTTGGCAAAGGACATCCCAATGACCTTCATGCAAATCCAAGGGGTCACTTTTTTGCTCCATTAATGCTGCTTTTGCGCCCAAGCATTCAAGATATTCAAACCGATTTGAAGGCACCAAAAAAGCGCGACTTGGCTCTTCCAAGCGATGGTTTGCCCTCCCGATGCGCTGAATGAGACGGCCTGACCCTTTGGGGGCTCCAACTTGGACCACCAAATCAACATCACCCCAATCCACACCTAAATCTAGAGTAGACGTTGCGACCACAGCTTGAAGCCTGCCTTGATTGATGGCCTGTTCCACCTTCGTCCTCTGGGTGCGAGATAATGAGCCGTGATGTAAACCAATAGCCAAATTCTGCTCATTTTTAAGCCATAGTTGTGCAAACAAATGTTCTGCATGGTTTCGTGTATTCACGAACAATAGGGTTAATTCATGGTTTTTAATGAGCTCCAGCAACTCTTCAACAGCATGACCAGCACCATGACCTGCCCAGGGGATATAGCCATCAGGCTGAACGATATGCACATCGGGCAAAGCAGCCGTTGGTCCTTTAATCAGCACGACTTCCTCGTCGGCAACCATCCAAGATGACATTTCTATGGGATCATCAACAGTTGCTGATAATCCAACAAGTCTCGGCGAACCCAAGCATCGCAATCGCGCCAAACATAACGCCAAAAGGTCGCCACGCTTACCTGGTGCCAAGGCATGGATCTCATCAATAATAACGTCTTGGACCCCAGAAAAATAGCGTATAGATCGGGGGTGAGAGAGCATCAAAGCCAATTGCTCTGGGGTAAGGATCAGTAATGCAGGTGGTGAAGCCCATTGCTTGGCACGCTCATGACTTGAGGTATCTCCCGTTCTCACCCCTATAACAAAGGGTCGCGAGAAACCCGCACAGGGAGCTTCTAGGTTCCTAGCCATATCTGCAGCCAAAACTTTTAAGGGCGTGATATACAGAGCCACCGGCCCTGTATCACAATTGATATGACCAGATACCCATTGATGTAATATTGGCAAAAACCCAGCCAATGTTTTTCCTGATCCAGTTGGCGCTGTGATGAGGGCATGACGACGGTCTTGTCCTGCGTTCAATGATTGCTGCTGATGGGTGCGCAACTCCCAACCACGATCGGCAAAGAATTTCTCCAGTGATGGGTCTAAAAAACTCATGAGATATATGAACTACCTTTTTGTGGTTCGCCCGATGATACATGTTGCACTAACTTGGTAACGGTTTAGCAGCTGACAATAGAAATTTGATGAAAGAATTACTCGTACCTACAGCCAAAGGACTTTATTGCACCATTGGTGACTTTTTTATCGACCCCTTGAGGCCTGTTGAACGGGCTTTAATAACGCATGCTCATGCCGATCACGCACGCGCTGGCCATAAGCATGTTCTGGCTACATCTGAAACGCTTGCTATTATGGCAGCACGATATGGACAGCATCATGCCCAGCATGTCCAAGCCATATCCTATGGTGAAGACATCATACATCACGGGGTGAAGGTGCGTTTTCTTCCAGCTGGCCATATCTGGGGAAGTGCGCAAATTTCTGTTGAGCATAAATCACATCGCATTATTGCTGCGGGAGACTACAAACGCAGGCATGACCCAACCTGCCCCGCATTTGAAATTTACCCTTGTGATGTGTTCATCACTGAAGCCACATTTGGGCTGCCGGTATTCCGTCATCCAGATGACAAAGATGAAATCCGCAAACTTTTTGCACGCATTGAGAAACAACCTGAAATGACAACATTGATTGGGTGTTATGCATTGGGAAAGGCCCAAAGATTATGTCTGTTGTTGCGACAACATGGATATGACAAACCTATATGGCTGCATGGAGCCATGACAAAGTTAATGGAATTATATGCCCAAAATGGTTTTGATTTTGGAGCTTTGCGACAGATTACGAAGGATCAAAAACCACCCACTGGCGCAATTATTTTGGCCCCACCCTCAGCGCTTCATGACCGCTGGTCACAACAATTTGAACCATTATTGCGGGTTATGGCGTCTGGATGGATGACGGTGCGCGCTCGTGCCAAACAGCGACATGCCAATTTGGGCCTTATCATATCTGATCATGCGGACTGGGATGAATTGCTCATGACAATTCGCCAGATCCAGGCCCAAGAAGTTTGGATCACCCATGGCCGCGAAGAAGCCCTTCTTAGAGCTTGCGCATTGATGGGACAGCCGGCACGTCCCCTTCACTTGGTGGGCTACACCGACGAAGATGATGAGGTAACATGAGAAGGTTTGCCCAATTGCTTGATCAGCTGGCATTTGAGCCCTCGCGCGAGGAAAAATATCGACTGCTTATTGATTATTTTTCTACACAAGAAAATCCCGAGCGTTCCTTGGCTCTGGATATTCTTGATGGACGCTTCAAGCTTAAATCCATCAAACCCCATATGCTAAGGGCACTCATTGCACAACATTGTGATCATGAGTTGGTAGCTCTTAGCTACGATTATGTGGGGGATCTTGCTGAAACAGTTGCACTTTTATGGCCAGAAACCAATGTCCATGGGTTAGGATCGCTGCCGGACATTGTGGCCAAACTGGATACCCCAGACCCTCAGCAGGCTTTAGAATTATTGCCTGTTCTTCTTGATCAAGCTGACAGCATAGAGCGTTGGGCCCTACTCAAATTGGCAACAGGTGGGCTTCGTGTTGGGGTTTCAAGTGGGATGTTGCGCGAAGCTTTGGCGCGGTGGTCTGGACAACCAAGGTCCTTAATTGATGAACTGTGGCACAGCCTAAAACAGCCTCACGATCAATTTTTCACTTGGCTAGAAGGCAAAGGCCCACAACCTCCCCTGCCCACATCCATGATGTTTATTTCACCCATGTTGGCACATCCCTTGAAACCCATGGAGATGAGCAAAAGTTTTTCTATCTCGTCCTATGCTGTGGAATGGAAATGGGATGGCATAAGGGTACAATACCATCGCGACCAAGCATCTTGGCAATTATACTCACGGACAGGCGAAGATATATCTCAAAGCTTCCCTGAATTATCACAATTACCATCTGGGCAATATGTGGTTGATGGGGAGCTTTTGGTCACGGATGATGGCAACATAGCAAGCTTTCAAGACCTTCAAACAAGACTTAATCGAAAAAAGCCCTCCGCAAAACTGATAGCCTCAAAACCTGCCATGATCATGGCATATGATCTTTTATCCTTAAAAGAGATCCGAACCACTCAAGATGATTTTTCCCAAAGACGTGGGCAGCTAACCCAACTTTTACGTGAAAACCCTCACCCACAGTGGAAACTTTCTCAATTGGTAAGCGCACAATCATTTTGAACAACTTGATCAGCTGCGCGCTCACCCCCCACATCCTACGATGGAGGGTTTGATGCTGAACCCCATTGGTCAAGTGTTTATACTAGCAGGCCTAAGGGTGCTTGGTGGAAATGGAAAAAAGACCCTTTTGAAGTAGATGCTGTGATGCTTTATGCCCAACGTGGGCATGGATAACTCATCCTAATTGAACTTCACTTTGGTTGCTGGCAGAACGAAGATCTGATCCCCATTGTAAAGCTTATTT
>JAYPQH010000026.1:0-26719 GCA_038131935.1 Alphaproteobacteria bacterium
TTGCTCAACAATTTAAACAATTGGTAATGATGGCGGGATTTGATCGTTATTTTCAAATTGCACCATGTTTTCGCGATGAAGACGCTAGGGCTGATCGCTCGCCAGGTGAGTTCTATCAGCTTGATATTGAGATGAGTTTTGTTACGCAAGAAGATGTTTTTGCGGCTGTTGAACCAGTCATATACGGAGTTTTTGAGGAATTTTCCGGTGAGAAATCGGTGACACCTGCACCCTTTCCACGTATTCCATATAAGCAAGCTATGTTAGAATATGGAAGTGATAAGCCAGACCTCCGGATTCCTTTAAAATTGGCAGATGTGTCTGATTTGTTTCTGAGAGAAGATGTCACTTTCAAGGCATTTAAAAATATCTTGGACAATGGAGGTGTTGTGCGTGCGATCCCTGCGCCAAGTGCTGCAACCCAACCACGTTCATTTTTTGATAAGTTGAATGACTGGGCTCGTAAAGAAATGAATGCCGCAGGCCTTGGTTATGTCTTGCTAGAGCAAAATGATGAGGGTGAACTGGTTGGTCGGGGACCTATTGCTAAATTCCTGTCAGACGACATGGTACGTGAATTGGCTCAACGCTGTTCTGTTGAAGCTGGTGATGCAGTTTTCTTTTCTTGTGATCAGGAGACCAAAGCAGCAGCGCTTGCTGGTGCGGCAAGGGTGCGCATTGGTAGAGAACTGGGTTTGCAAAAAGAGGGAGTTTTTGAGTTTTGTTGGATCGTTGATTTTCCAATGTATGAGCGAGATGAAGATACAGGTGTTCTTGATTTTTCTCATAACCCCTTTTCAATGCCACAAGGTGGCTTAGATGCTTTGAGCTCATTAGATCCATTGGATGTTTTGGGCTATCAATATGACATCGTTTGTAATGGTATAGAGCTATCTTCTGGCGCCATTAGAAATCATCGTCCTGATATTATGATGAAAGCTTTTGAAATTGCGGGTTATGATGCGCGCGAAGTCGAACAGCGATTTGGAGGCATGTTAAACGCGTTTCGTTTTGGCGCTCCTCCTCATGGTGGCATAGCTCCCGGTGTTGATCGCATCGTTATGCTTTTGGCAGATGTGGAAAATTTGCGGGAAGTTACTTTATTCCCAATGAACCAGCGGGCTGAGGATCTCATGCTTGGCGCACCCTCAGATGTAGATCCGAGCCAACTGTCTGAATTAGGCCTACGTTTAGCCCCAAAGACAAAGAGTCAATAGAACAAACAGGTGTGATATATGATTACCAATGCGGTCTTATTTGATGCTTATGGAACACTTTTGGATGTCTCTGGTCCCGGTCGTAGATTAACGGAAAAATATGGTCCTGTTGCTGATCGTGTTGGCTTACGTGTGCGGGCCTTACAAATTGCGTATACATGGCACATGAGCCTGATGGGCAAATACCAAGGGTTTTTCACGCTGACACGTCATGCTCTAGATGTCGCCATGCGCGAAGAAAATTGGCGTGACACGGCCTTTGTTGATGACTTTATGGATGGTTATGAGAAGATCGAGGCGTTTCCCGAGGTAGGCGAGGCGTTGAGGCAACTACGAGCGTTGGGTTTGCAGCCTGTGATTTTATCAAATGGCGAAAAAAAATACTTAGAAAGAGCTTTTGCGCATGCACAGCTTTTGGAATTGCTCTCAGATATTATCACGGTAGAAGAGGTTAAGATATTTAAGCCAAGTATGGCTGTATATCAGCATGCCAAAGAACAGGTATTGGCAAGGGGATTTGTATCCTCAAACCCTTGGGATGTGACCGGTGCTGCAACGTTTGGATTCCAAACATATTGGTTGAACAGAGCTGGTGGTGTTTTTGATGGGCTGGCTGATGCAAGCCAATTTCAAACGGTAAGAAGCTTGCAAGATTTGGTGTTTCACTACCAAAACAGTTAGAAAAGGCCCTAAAGGGCCTTTTCATATTTAGAACATAATAAGTTTAACGATCAGGAACATCCGCTTGTTGAACCACATGTATCACATTTCATGCATGTTCCATTCCGAACCAAAGTAAAATTCCCACATTCTCCACAACTATCACCCTCATAACCCTTCATCCGAGCCATGGCACGAGCTTGTTGTTCATCTTGTACGAGGTTTGTCGTTTCCAATTTACCTGCTTGTAAATCTTCAGCGGCTTCAAGATCCCCTTGAAGTGCGGTAGCACCGTCGCTTACCAAGCTCACAACTGAAAGGTTCTTGGTAACCTCTGCGCCACGGGTCAATCCGCGTGAAAGATTGGCTTTGACCAGTTGTTCAGCATGCGCTGCAGAAACCCCACCAAGTCCGTCACCATGGAGTGTTCCTGGGTCAACATGGGCAAGGTCAGACCTGCTAAGATAACTTACAGCCAATTCTCGGAATACATAGTCCAAAATAGATGTGGCATTTTTAATCGCATCGTTACCCTGAACCATTCCAGCGGGCTCAAATCTGGTGAAGGTAAACGCATCAACAAATTCTTCCAATGGCACGCCATATTGAAGTCCTAATGAAACAGCGATAGCGAAATTGTTCATCAAGGAGCGGAAAGCTGCGCCTTCTTTATGCATATCAATGAAGATTTCACCAAGCTGGCCGCTTTCATATTCGCCTGTGCGCAAATACACTTTATGTCCGCCTACAATAGCTTTTTGTGTATAACCTTTGCGACGGTCCGGAAGCTTTTCGCGAACATGTTTAATCACGGCTTCTGACATTGCTTCGGCCATAACAGTGGCCTTTGCAGCGGTTGGTAGATTTTCTTGAATGGCTTCTTCAATGGCTCCGTCATCATCCAATTCATCAAGAACCTGTGCGCTCAAAGGTTGACTTAACTTTGAACCATCGCGGTACAACGCATTTGCCTTCAATCCTTTCTCCAGGAGCGCATATAAGCTGCCTTACAATCCTCAGCTGTAGCATTTGCGGGCATATTAACCGTTTTTGAAATAGCTCCCGATATAAATGGCTGTGCCGCAGCCATCATATCTATATGGCTGTCTGCTGACAGGTAACGCGTTCCTTTCCGGCCACAAGGATTTGCACAATCAAAAATTGCAAGATGCTCTGCCTCCAGTCCAGGAGCGCCTTCCAACGTCATGGTTCCACAGACATACTCGTTCGCTTTTTCAATCTCTTCCTTGTTGAATCCAAGATGGGTGAGTAGGTCAAAACTATGATCTTCCAAACGCTCAGCTGGTACATTTAATGTTTGAACCAGAAAATCATCTCCTAATGTCCATCTGTTGAACACAAAACGTATATCAAAGGCACTTGCTAGGTTGGCTTCAATTTTTGCAATGGCTTCATCATTAAAGCCTTTTTGTTTCAATGCACCGTGATGTAATGCAGGCGAACCCACCAAGGTTCCATGTCCCACGGCATATTTCTCGATCGCAGATATTGCATTATCTCCGTAACCTAGTTTTTTCAAAGCTAAGGGGACCGAGCGATTAATGATTTTAAAATAACCACCTCCGGCAAGTTTTTTAAACTTCACCAAGGCAAAGTCTGGTTCAATGCCGGTCGTCACAATCCATTACCAAACCGATGGTTCCTGTTGGAGCAATCACTGACGTTTGGGCATTCCGGTAGCCATGCTTTTCGCCTAACATCACTGCTTCATCCCAAGCCTGGCAAGCTGCTTGTAACAATTCTGGTTGCGGGCAATTATGATGATCCAGAGCAACAGGCGTTATGTTCAGGCGCTCATAACCCCTTCACCTCCTTTGGCAGCCGTGCGGTGATTACGCATCACCCGCAGCATGTCTGCGGCGTTCTTTTGATAACCAGGGAATGGACCCAATTCTGACGCCATCTCAGCAGATGTTGCATAGGCAACACCTGTCATAAGTGCGGAAATAGCGCCGCAATAGGCTCGACCTTCGTCTGAATCATATCCTAATGCTGATTGCATCAGGAGTCCTCCCAAATTCGCAAACCCAAGACCAAGCGTACGGAACTCGTATGAGCGCAGAGCGATTTCCTTGGAGGGAAACTGCGCCATAAGAACAGATATTTCGAGCGCAACGGTCCAGAAGCGCACCGTGTGACGAAATCCTTCTACGTCAAATTCACCTGTTTGTGTAAGGTATTTGTCAAGGTTAATTGATGCCAAATTGCATGCCGTGTCATCAAGAAACATATATTCTGAGCAAGGATTGGATGCACGAATGTCGCCATCTTGAGGACAGGTATGCCAATCATTAATTGTTGTGTGAAATTGGATGCCTGGATCTGCACATGCCCAAGCCGCCTGGCCAACACGATCCCACAGGTCCCGTGCATTCAATGTTCCGACAGTTTCTTGTGTCACACGAGAGGTGAGGGCCCATTCCCCGCCATTTTCTACGGTCTTTAAGAAATCATCGGTAACACGTACGGAGTTGTTAGAATTTTGCCCCGATACGGTGCCGTAGGCTTCTGAATCCCAGTCTGTGTCATAGGTTTTGAAATCAATTTGTTTGTAGCCTTGGCGCGCGAAATCAACCACACGCATGATATAGGCCTCTGGAATTCTAGAGCGTCGTGCCTCACGTGCAGCCTGTTTCAAACGGGGATTTTTCTTTAACTCAAAACAATCATCACCATCTGCTTCACAGTTGATACATGCTTGGAAAACGGCCTTCAGTTTATCTGCCATAATCTTTGAA
Organism: Alphaproteobacteria bacterium; assembly: GCA_038131935.1. Lineage (GTDB taxonomy): Bacteria > Pseudomonadota > Alphaproteobacteria > UBA8317 > UBA8317 > UBA8317. Next base: position 4,637 of record JAYPQH010000026.1, read on the forward strand.
CCAGTTACCAAGGCAGCAACTTTTTCTTCCTCAATAACCTTCCAATCTATAAATGCCTCAATATCTGGATGGTCGATATCCACAATAACCATCTTAGCTGCACGTCTTGTTGTCCCGCCTGATTTGATGGCACCAGCTGCTCGATCCCCAATCCGTAAGAAGCTCATCAAGCCTGATGATCGTCCCCCACCAGACAAGGGTTCATTGGCTCCTCTCAGTGATGAAAAATTAGATCCTGTACCAGATCCATATTTGAACAATCTTGCTTCGCGTGTCCAAAGATCCATGATGCCGCCTTCATTCACCAAATCGTCTGATACTGATTGAATGAAGCAAGCATGTGGTTGTGGATGCTCGTATGCTGATTTTGAAGACACCAATTTACCAGTCTGGAAATCTACATAGGAATGTCCTTGACCTGGACCATCAATGCCGTAGGCCCAGTGAAGACCTGTGTTGAACCATTGTGGAGAATTGGGGGCTACCCCTTTGGGTGGCAAGCATGTAGCGCATTTCATCGAAATATGTCCGCGCATCCTCTTCTGTGGAAAAATATCCACCTTTCCATCCCCAGTATGTCCATGTGCCGGCGAGACGATCGAAAACCTGTTTTGCACTTTTTTTCAGACCCTGATCTCTCTGATTCTGGTTTCTTTGCAAGGGCTTTCTCATCAGCAACATGTCTCCATAACCAACTTGGTACAGAATTTTCCTCAACAGCTTTCAATTTGCTGGGAACACCGGCTTTGCGGAAATATTTCTGTGCTATGATGTCGCTGGCAACTTGGGACCAGTGCGCAGGAACTTCAATATCTTTGAGTTGGAAAACAATGGAACCGTCTGGATTCTTGATTTCACTCACTGCAGTGCGAAAGGCAATATTTTCGTATGGATCCTGACCTGATGTGGTATATCTTCTTGAAAATTTCATGACAAACCTCGTGTATCGAACAATAATATAGACACCTTTCCTAACAGCTGGGTTGTTTTACCATGACTGTTGGGTCGGTGCCATCAAACGTACCAACCACTATAGCGTTGCTTCGCAAACATATCAACATATTGTGGTTCTAAAAAAGAACCTCTAACTAAATGTTGTAATGATAAGAATCATGGCGCTTTGTAAGAAAATCAGGTATTTAGAGCGTGTTGTATCAAATTTTTATGGGTAAAAATAAATGAAAAGAGTTTTTTCCTTGTTTTTTACATGGTGGAATGGCGCCACAGTGGGGACTTTATGGCACACTTATCGCCACGGTCGTCTCGTAGGATCTGATGAATTTGGCAATCAATATTTCACCAGGGATGATTCTGATCGGCGCTGGGTGATCTATAATGGAGATGCTGAAGCAAGCAAAATTCCACCTGAATGGCATGCATGGTTACATGGGCTCACCCAATCACCTCCCACTATTAACGCTTTGACGCGTCAAAGTTGGGAGAAGCAGCATGAGAGTAATCAAACAGGAACGGAGAATGCTCATCAACCTAGTGGGTCATTGTTGAGAAATAACAATGATGCACAGAATGCTGGCTACCAAGCATGGGTCCCAGGTAAATCATGAGATATGCACCTTTAGAGGTTGCCGTTGGTGGGGTCGTACTGCTCGCAGCTATTTTGTTTCTGTGGCAGGCGCGTGATGTTGTTCAGTCAGGCCCATCTGAAGGTTATACCCTTCATGCACAAGTCGCCAATATTGGTTCGGTTCGTCCCGGTACGGATGTTCGTATGTCTGGCGTAAAAATCGGCCAAGTTATTGACATAACATTGGATCCAAAAAGCTACTTTGCCAAAATCTCTTTAAAAATTCGTAACGATTTGGAGATTCCCATAGATACCACACTGAAAATTGCATCAGAAGGATTGCTGGGTGGTCAATATGTGACGCTTGAAGTGGGTGGTGCCATGGATATGATGGCATCTGGAGATGAGTTTGAATATACGCAAGGTGCGGTAGACTTGATGAGCCTTATTGGTCAGGCGGTTTTCTCTAAAAGGGACTAATTCACTTTTGCTAGCCATGTTGCCATAAAGTTTTGTTCTGTTGTGGCGATAAGTTGTTTTTTCAGAGAAATGGGCTGGCGGTCGAGTGCTTGTTCCAAAATTTTTTCGTAGTCATCAGAAGAAATCATACGCTGTCCAAAGCGTTCAAGATGACTTGTTGTCGTTTGGGTGTCGAGAAGGTGAAATCCTGCAAGTTGTAACGCTGCAACCAAATGGGTGAGGGCGATCTTCGAGCTGTCTGGTTGTAAACTTACCATACTTTCTCCAAAAAAGCCCCCCGAATGAAGACGCCAAAAAGCCCCCCCGAGAATGAGCCGTCATAGCTTACTTCGACTGAGAGAAGATGTCCTTGTTGGTTCAATTCTTCATAAGCTTTTTCTAAACGGTAGGATATCCACGAACCATCTTCTCGCTGTGCACAATGCCTAAGCATCTCTTGAACATGTTGATTAACCGACAGTCTATAGCAGCCCTTCTTGATCTTTTTCTTTAGGCTTTTTGGTACATGGAATTGATGCAGTGGTATGATACCGCGTTGTTCACATGTAAACCAATGAAACTGTTTTGCATCGCGACAATCAGCCATTGGAAAAATGGCTTGCTGATAGCCTATCAGCATATTGCTTGCGTCTTGTTTTGCAGTTGATGGGCCTTCTACATCAACCATTTGTCTTTGTAGCGAGAAATTTTGTCAACCAATGAATATCATATTGACCATTTTGAAATTCTTGGTCTGCCAATAATTCTTGAAAGAGCGGAATGTTGGTATGAACACCCGAGACAACAAACTCCCGAAGGCATCTGTTAAGGCGAAGAAGGCATTCGGTGCGTGTGCGTCCATGCACAATGAGTTTGCCAATTAAGCTGTCATAAAATGGGGGTATGTCATAACCAGAAAACAGTGCTGAATCGACGCGAACGCCCAAACCTCCAGCTGGGTGAAATGCTTGTACACGTCCTGGTGATGGGGCCATGGTGAAGGGATGTTCAGCATTAATTCGGCATTCTATGGCATGACCATGAAAGTTTAAATCATCCTGCGTCATACTGAGTCCAAGACCCGCAGCGATCCGAATTTGCTCCTTCACCAAGTCAATCCCAAAGATGGCTTCTGTTACAGGATGTTCGACCTGCAGGCGGGTATTCATTTCAATAAAATAAAAAGAACCATTTTCATATAAGAATTCAATGGTACCCACGCCGCGATATTTCAGTTTGCCTATAGCTTCTGCGCAAATGGCACCAATTTCGTCTCGTTGCGCTGTGTTTAGACAAACAGAGGGAGCCTCCTCAAGTATCTTTTGGTGTCGCCGCTGTAACGAGCAATCTCGCTCTGCTAAGTGGACGGCCTGTCCTGCACCATCGCCTGCTACTTGAATTTCAATATGGCGTGGGGTGGTTAAGTATTTTTCCATATATACCGCACCATTGCCGAAAGCCATTTCTGCCTCACGTCGTGCCATGGTGAAAGCTTGTTCCAACTCATGAGGTTGCTTCACAACCTGCATACCACGTCCACCGCCACCTGCTGCAGCTTTGATGATAAGTGGATAACCTATAATGTCGGCCTGAATGCTCGCATCCTCTAAGGTTTGAATTTCTCCTGCTGATCCTGGAACGGTTGGAATGCCAAGATCTTTCGCAGTTGATTTGGCTGTAATTTTGTCACCCATTAACTCTATATGGTCGGCTGTTGGACCAATAAAAGTAATTCCATGTGCTTCTATAATGCGGGCAAAGCGCGCGTTTTCTGATAAAACCCATATCCAGGATGTACGGCATCCGCATTCGTGATTTCGCAAGCTGCAATGATATTGGGTATATTGAGATAGCTATCAGCGGGTGATGGGGCCCCTATGCAAACACTTTCGTCAGCTAAGCGAACATGCATGGCGTCCGCATCGGCTGTTGAATGAATTGCAACTGTTTGAATGCCCATCTCTCGGCACGCTCTGAGTATACGTAGGGCAATCTCACCGCGATTGGCTATCAAAATTTTATCAAACATAATGTCTCTTACTCGATATCAACGAGGGGTGCGCCGAACTCAACGGGCTCATTGTCACGCACATGAATATTTGTCACTTTTCCAGATCGAGGTGCAGAAATTGGATTCATAACCTTCATGGCTTCAATAATGAGGAGGGTCTGCCCTTGCTTCACCATATCGCCAACACGAACAAATTCTGGTGCATTGGGCTCTGGAGAGAGGTAAATCGTACCAACAATTGGAGAAACAACCGTATTTTCTGAAGTTGATACGGTTTCGGACTGTGAGGGACTATCGGTGCTCGCACTAAGTACCGCTGATGGAGGTGGAGGCGAAACGGGGCTATACTTTACCTGCTCACGAGCAATACGAATACGCTGTTCTTTATCTTCAACTTCAATTTCGCTGAGATCGCGCTCTTGCAAAACATCTGCAAGCATCTCGATTAAGCTTACCAATTTTTTTTCTGACATCTGGAATTCCTTTCGTCAGGAGGCTTTAATGATTGAAAGTAAGCCATCGAGTCCAAGTTGATAACTCATGGCGCCAAAGCCTGAAACAAAGCCTCTACAACCAGCTGATATTGCTGAGTGGTGACGAAATGCTTCACGCCCATGGACATGTGATAGATGGACTTCAATGGCAGGTAATCCCGATGCCCGTAACCCGTCTTGTATACCTATGGATGTATGGCTGTATGCACCTGCATTGATTAACAAACCATCGTAGCCTGCATCAGTCCATTCGTGAATTTTGTCTATCAATGCACCTTCATGGGCAGATTGAAAATCTGTAACCTCAGCACCTTTTTGCTGCCCATAGGCTTTGAGATTGGTCATAATGCTCTGAAGCGTCGCTGAGCCATAAATTCCCGGCTCCCTTAGGCCAAGTCTGTCAAGATTTGGACCATTTAAAATACCAATCCGTAGCATATCATCCATCCATGAATCATCATTTATTCAATATCTTCTTAATATCTAACGCGCGCTTGTGCCAAGGGTCTTGCGGTGGCAATGACTGAAGTGCGCGCGTTGCAAACCATGCTGCATCATCGCGCCGACCTTGGCGTAATAATAGTTCAGCAGTGGCTGCTTCAGCTTTGCCACGTTGCTGTAATTGTTCATATCCTCGTGCCAATTGAATCCAATATTCTCCTAAATTGGACAATGACAGCTCAAATTTATTCAAAAGTATGATGGCTTCTGAGGGTGTTAGCTGGTAATTCATGAGCCCGCATTTGGCGAGTCCGAAAGCAATCATGGCGCTTTGCGGTTCAAAGCTATGGGCCTTATTCATTTGTGCACAACCAAGCTCATTTAAACCAATACGTACATGAAGTTCCCCAAGGAAATCCCATAAAAAACCATCATTAGGATTTTGAGGAAGATAACTATCTCGTATTTTATCCAATTCCTGTTTTGAGTTTTCTTTCTGTCCCAGTCTATAATAGGCAATGGCGCGGGCCATGGATGCTTGAAGCCCCTCTTTGTGGGAAAACGTTCGCAGTACCGCTGAGGGTTCACTTAGAAAACCAGTCAACTTTGCAACCACCCGGTCATGCTGTTGTTGAAGGCCTTCGGGGTCTTTTTTATTTGCATATTTTGCTGACTGGCGTTGGAGTAAGGTCAATCTGTCTTGTGTTAACGGATGTGTTGAAAGATACGGTGCCATCTGTTGCTGGGCACGGCCAGACCTTTGATCTAACTTTTTGAGAAAATTAATGAGCCCATGAGGCGAGGTTTCAGTCTTTGATAGTAGATCGATTGCATATTGATCAGCAGCTGATTCGTGGACTCTGGAAAAAGCCATGGTTATAGATTGTTGAAGCCCTAATCCTGTGGAAAGTCCGGCACCCAAAGCATCACCACCACCAACTGCTCCACCGAGTGCCCCCAACAGCGCACCTGCGATTCCAAGATAAGAAGTCTGATTTTCGAATGTTTTCGGCGCGCAACGTGACCAGCGGTTATGTGGCCTATCTCATGCGCTATAACGCCACGGAGCATGTCTGGTCCTTCGGCGTCTATAATTAAACCTGCATGAATATAAACAGTTTGACCAGCGATGACGAATGCATTCCAATCCAAATTGTTGGTCACTGTGATCCCACCATCCTCTATGTTTGAAGCTTGAAAGAGTGGGCTGGCAACTTTATCGAGATAGTCTTCGAGTTCAGCGTCTCTGATGCTTGCAATGGCGGATATTGACCAGACAAGTAAAAAACACGCAATGCTAAGAGATCTCAACATGAAGTTTCCAGTTTGTGTATCCAGTTAGGGATGCGGGAACATAGGACTTTGTTGACGTATTTTTGACATAATGGGTGAACCATGAAACCAATTTCTCCGACACCTTTCCATGCGATGGAAGTTTTGCGTCGCGGGCTTGAATTAGAGCGACTTGGCCAAACTGTTTATCATTTGGAGGTTGGTCAGCCGAGATTCAAGATTCCACCCCAGGTTTTGCAGGATTTTCAACATTCCCTTCATACCCAAGATGTTCACGCCTACACAGGAGCATGGGGTAGGGAGGAATTCAAATTGGGAATAGCAACCCTTTATCAGAACCGATTTGGTGTGGCTGTTTCTCCCCATCAAATTGGTGCCACAACAGGTTCATCTGGAGCGTTCCAAATGCTCTTTGCGTGGTTGGCATGTCAGGGGAAAACACTGGCTTTGACCAACCCTGGTTATCCCGCTTACCGAAATATAGCTGCTGCCTCAGGACTTAGAACACAAGAAATTATGTGTGCTCATCCTCATTTTTCTTTGGACCTAGACAGTTTGACAAAAGCTTATGAACAACAACCATTTGATGCCTTTTTGCTGGCCAACCCATCGAATCCTACCGGACGTCATTTGCCTTATGAGGATATGATGGCCATTCTTCAATGGTGCATCACAAGGAATATTCTACTGATTTCTGATGAAATTTATGGCATGCTTACCTATCAACATAAGCCGTTTACCCTCGCAGGGCTATCGGATCACGTGATAGTCGTAGACAGTTTTTCAAAAAGTTTTGGACTTCCAGGATGGCGAATAGGTTGGCTCATCGCATCCCCAAAAACCCTTGATGAGCTGGAACCATTTGCTCAAAATTTTCATATATGCGCGCCTGTCGCCTCACAATTAATGGGTGAAGCGACCATACGTCATGATGAGTTATTCCATGGTTTGTTAGAGCATATGGTAATCAATAGAAAAATCGTTCGCGATCAGTTGGCTGAAATTGATGCTTTTGAGTTAACACCTGCTGAAGGTGCTTTTTATCAATATATGTGTTTAAGGGAGCCACTCAAGCAGATAGGCAGCAGTAGCTTCTGCCATCGTCTGCTCGAAGAGACAGGTGTCGCCATGACACCCGGAAAAGACTTTGATCCTCACCAAGGTGAATCCTTCGTGCGTTTGTCTTATGCCGGGCATACGCAGGACGTCCAAGATGGCTTGGAACGTCTTCGTATATGGCTAAAAAACTTTTAAAGTTGCATCACTCATAACCCAAATCGTGACTTCCACCATCCTTGGCGTGCGGGCTTCACATTATCTTCCGCTTGCGGTGTTGTTGGTGACGATACGGTTTCTTGTGACTGATCAGGCTGCGCCATCTCTATCTCGCCATCCACTTGTTTCGGGTCTTCGGTCTTGTCTAGAGCATCTTCTTGAAGAAGAACTTCTGGTGCCCCGATTATATCCGCTGCTTCGTGTGGCACAACCTCTTCAGACATCTCGGTGTTCGTTTCGTCCACGGCTGCGGAAATCTCATCACCTTCTTGAGAATCGAGCTTTGCGACGTTGTTATCCCTCTGTTGTTGTTCATTTTTTATTGGAATTTCAATTGCATCTTGCGTTGAGCTTGACGCTTCCAGAAGTGTTTCTGGGGTTTCCAAAATAACATTGTCAATCCGTTTTTTACGACGACCGCCCCGACGCCCCCTACGTCTACGACGGGGTTTGTCATCGCCAGGTTGCCCGTCATCTTGCATATCTAGATGGCTGTCTTGATCATCTTTATCTGTGCCGTTGTCATCAGATCGTGGCGTGTCAGTTGAAGAATGATCATCGTTCATCTCGTTATCACCGGCATCCTCGAAGTCTTTTTTACCCTTGCGACGACGTCGCCGCCGGCGCTTATCATGGGCCTCTTCTTCAGCGCCTATCGACGGATGAGAAGATGGCAGTGGGATTTCTAAACCTTCTTCACTGTAAAGAGTGATTATGTAGTTTTCCTCGAGTGAATGGCTTTCAATGTCTAGACGCAAAACAACATCGTAGCGGTTTTCTAAACCAAAAAATTCAGAGCGTTTTTCATTGGCAAGAAAGTTAGCCAAGTCTGGATGGGTTTTGATGACGACCCTATGAGGTTTTGCCATTGCAAGATATGCTTCTAACAACCGCATGATTTCTAAAGCAGCAGATTCTGTATTTCTTATCAGGCCTTGTCCTGCGCAAATAGGGCAAGTTGTGAAGGCAACCTCTGTCATGCTGGGGCGCAGTCGTTGCCTTGACATCTCCAACAATCCAAAATTGCTAATTTTGCCCATTTGGATGCGTGCGCGGTCGGACTTGAGGGCATCTTTAAGACGTTTCTCTACATTTCGGTTATGGCGGTTATCATCCATGTCGATAAAGTCGATAACAACCAAACCTCCCAAATCCCGTAGCTTGAGTTGACGGGCAACTTCAGTAGCGGCTTCTAGATTCGTTTTTAAGGCTGTTTCTTCAATGGAGTGCTCTTTTGTTGCGCGACCAGAGTTTACGTCGACAGCAACCAATGCTTCAGTGCTGTTGATGACAAGATACCCCCCTGAAGGCAATTGGACCTCTGACTTGGTGAGGGATGATAATTGCTGTTCTAAGCCATGTGCGGCGAACAGTGGCGTAGGTTCCTTGTATTGTTTCACGTTCCGGGCATAAGAAGGCGTTAACATCTTCATAAAATCTTTGGCTTCTCTGTATGCCGTCTCACCCTGAACCCAGACATTTTCTACGTCGCGACTGAATAAGTCACGTATAGATTTTTTGACCAAACTTGCTTCTTCATAAACCAAACAAGGAGCGATAGAATTAAGCGTATCCTCACGCACTTTGTTCCACACGCGCATAAGATATTCAAAATCTCTCTTGATTTCCGCTTTTGTCCGCTGGGCGCCAGCTGTTCTTATAATGAGGCCCATGCCATCTGGAACATTCAATTCGCTGGCAATGGTTTTTAGCCTTTTTCTGTCTGCTGCATTGGTGATTTTGCGACTGATGCCGCCGCCGCTATCTGTATTCGGCATGAGAACGCAGTAACGACCAGGTAACGACAGGTAGGTTGTTAACGCTGCACCCTTCGTACCACGTTCTTCTTTAACAACTTGCACAAGAATAATTTGTCGACGTTTGATAACTTCTTGTATTTTATAATGTTTTGAACGTTGTTGCTTAGGTCTAGGGGTGACGATGTCTTCTCCCCCCACATCCTCGATTCCATCATTAGGCGCTACTTCAGTTTCACCTTCCTCGCGTGCTTGAGCTGCTTGCTCAGCTTTCAAGGCTTCACGATCTGCGAGTGGTATTTGGTAATAGTCAGGATGGATTTCGTTGAAAGCCAAAAATCCATGACGTTGTGCGCCATATTCGACAAAGGCAGCTTGTAGAGAAGGTTCAACCCTCGTAATCTTCGCAAGATAAATGTTCCCAGCGACCTGTTGGCGCTCTGAAACTTCGAAATCAAAATCTATTAACTGTTGGTCATCTACTACAGCAACCCTGGTTTCTTCCCGGTGGGAAGCATCGATTAACATTAATTTGGTCATAGCTACTCTCTAGAACAGAAGAAGGTACAGGCACGAAAACGCGCTGCCACGACGGCATCTGTCCGTCTGTCATTTTTATGGCGCGCGTGGTGTATATCATTTGCCTGTGCCGTCCTCGAATGAAACGTTGGCCCTGCGTTGATGTAGGGCATTGATAAGGTTTACGCGGACCAACCTCCCAAAGTAGGTAAGTTCCGATCAACGCTCTTTGTGATACTTTGTTTACTTGGTTAATGTCCATACCAAGTTTGATTAGTTATTCCGTTTGTGTTCTCTACATAGTATGTGGGACAAGGCAATATGGTTAAGGCATCCTCAGTATGAGAAGCTTGGTGTTTTAAGGGGCTGAAAGCTTGGTTGGCGACAACAAAATTCTACTTTCAATACCTCTGACCTCGTTTTGTTGCCTGATACTGTGACTGCAAGGTGAAGAGATGCTCTTAGGTTTTCTGATTGACGTGATTTTTGTATCCATACTCGCATGTGGTATTGGGATGGCAGTCATGCTTGATCATTATCTTGCAGATTTACCTGACTATCAAAAATTATCAGAGTATCGCCCCAAAACGCCTACTGAAATTGTAGATGTACATGGTGAAACATTGGCATCTTTGTATACAGAATACAGGGTTTTTGCACCTATTGAGAATATTCCTGATGTTGTAAAAAATGCTTTCATTTCAGCAGAGGATAAAAACTTTTTTACGCATCCTGGGTTAGATCCGTTTGGTATCGCTCGTGCCATGTTTTTTAATGTGAAGGCATTATCTTCGGGTGCTCGTATGCAAGGTGCTTCCACGATAACTCAGCAGGTTATGAAGAATTTTTTGCTCGATAGCGATCGAACATTAGAGAGAAAGCTCAAAGAAGCAGTATTGTCTCTGCGGTTTGAGCAGCAATTCACCAAAGAAAAAATTTTAGAGCTTTATCTCAATCAAATTTATTTAGGTGCTGGTTCATATGGGGTAGGGGCGGCAGCGCGTGTTTATTTTGGCAAATCACTCTCACAGCTAGCACCCCATGAAGCTGCGTTTTTAGCCGCACTTCCCAAAGCACCCAATGACTACCATCCAATTAGGCGGCCTGATAGGGCAATTGCAAGGCGCAATTGGGTGTTGTCACAAATGTTCGAAAATGGATTTTTGGACCAAATTGCTTTTGAAATTTCACGTGATGCGCCTTTGTCAGTTCGCCAAACATTGGATCGCCCTCCTCAAGCTCGAACGTATTTTACAGAGGCTGTTCGGCGCCAGTTGAATGAAATATTGGGGCCAGATGGAGTGTATGACCAAGGCTACAAAGTACAAACATCTTTGGATCCAAGGGTGGAAAATATCGTTGAAAAATCTATGCTTGAAGGCCTTTTTAGATTTGATCGGGCGGGTGGCTATAAGGGTGCTTTAGCAAATTTCTCCTCCTACGAAGACGCACGATCTTATGACTTAAACATCACTCTTCCAGAGGGGTTTTTCTACGGTTGGGTGAGGACCGTTGGGCAAGAAGGCGTGGTGATCAAAGCACTTGAACAAGATAAGGAAATATTTCTTGAAAATGATGTCTTTCAATGGGCAAGAGACACTGGTGGGCGTTTTGTTTCAGGAGATGTGATTCTGTTGTCCCAAGGCCCAGAAGGATTCCGGTTGAGACAGGTTCCCAACCTTCAGGGGGCGGTGATCGTACTGAATGCTACCACGGGTGCTGTGGAAGCTATGCAGGGGGGATTTTCTTTTGCGACCAGTGAGTTCAATCGAGCAATTCAAGCCCAAAGGCAACCAGGTTCATTGGTAAAGCCATTTGTGTATGAGCGCGCTCTACATTTTGGATTTACGCCGGTTTCTATTGTTGTTGACGGTCCCATAGCTATTGATCAGGGACCTGGCTTAGATATGTGGAAGCCATCAAATTATTCAGATAAGTTTTATGGTCCCACACCTTTGCGTCGTGGTATTGAGTTGTCGCGTAATTTGATGACTGTGCGGGTGGCTCGTGATGTTGGTATCGATCGCATTGCAGAGGGGCTAAGAAAATTGGGCTTGGCTGAAACAATACCCCCTTATTATTCAGCGGCATTGGGTGCAATCGAAACCACACCAATGAGGTTGGCAGCTGCGTTTTCTACGTTGGCAAGGCGTGGAAGCGCGGCAACAGCTAGATTGATAGAAGCTATTACAGAGCGTGATGGTAAAGTGGTCTTAAACAATCCAGATTTGTTGTGCGTCGATTGTCAAAACCTGGTTTTTGGTGAACAAATCTTAGATCCTCTTTCATCATTCCAAGTGATTTGGATGATGCGGGGCACGGTGGAGCGTGGAACCGCAAAACGCATGAACAGGTTAGGATTTCCCGTCGCAGGAAAAACCGGCACCTCAAATGAAGCTCGTGATCTATGGTTTGCTGCCATAACGTCAAAACATGTAGTGATCGCGTATGTTGGATATGATACCCCTAAGCCGGTGGGTGAGCGTGCCACTGGTGGCGGTGTTGCCGCGCCAATTGTTGAAGATGTTTTGTCGCAACTTTATGCAGATAGAGAAAAACCTGAAGAATTTGTTGCGCCGGATGGCATACATTTTGATTATGTTTCAAGCCAAACCGGTATGTCACTCTCCCCAGAACAAGGTGGTATTTATGAGTCGTTTAAGTATGGTGAAGGCCCCAATAATTTTGTTCCAAATGCTGTAGCGGGCGAACGGGTAGAAGACGGTGCGAAACGGTTCAGTGGTGTGGGTGGTCTTTACTGAAACGGTATAATGTCAGTAAGACGTAGTCTCGAATTATGTAAAATTATGAAGGAATCAATGCGGCCATGAATGCTGATATGCAAGCAAAAGTAAGTTCCATCAAGCAGTCATTGGAACTGCTGAGGAGGCGTCTTTAACTGGGAACAAGCGATCGAAAGATTAGAAGAGCTCGATGCGATGTCTGAGGCACCTGATTTTTGGAATCAACCTGAAGAAGCACAGAGATTAATGCAGGAGCGAAACAAACTTGATGCATCCATCGCAGCATGTCTTGGCATAGAAAATGAACTGAATGAATATATAGAACTTTGGCTTTATCCTTGGAAAAGAGAATGATACAGAATTTTTGAGAAATTGCAATAATCACTCTCAGAGCTTGCAGATGGGCGCGCGATTTAGAATTGCAGGCTCTATTGTCTGGAGAAGCTGATGGTAATGACACCTATCTCGAGATTCATGCTGGCGCCGGTGGGACTGAATCTCAAGACTGGGCTTCCAAATGCTTTGCAATGAAGGGGAGCCAATGATTTGGCTGAGCTATGGCAAAAGCGAGGTCTTAGAAACAACCGCTGGTGAAGAAGCGGGCCTCAAATCAGCTACAATTAGCATAAAGGGTGAGAATGCATATGGCTGGTTAAAAACTGAGAGCGGTGTCCATCGTTTGGTGCGTATCTCTCCATTTGATTCCAACGCTCGCCGCCATACCAGTTTTCCAGTGTTTGGGTCTATCCAGTTGATGATGACAAATATCGATATTGATGTCTAGGGAAAGATGTCAGGATCGGATACATATCGCCTCTGGAGCAGGTGGCTGCATGATGAACACGACTGATTCTGCAGTGGTGCGAATTACCCATATAGAAACGGGGTGTTGTAAAAAGGTAGTGTCCAGTCTGAGCGTTTCTCAACATAAAAACCGTGCAAGTGCTTGGAACATGTTACGGGCCCGATTATATGAGCGTGAACTCGCTGAACGTGAGGCGAAAGCCCAAGCTACTGAAAGTGCAAAAACGGAGATAGGTTGGGGACATCAAATCCGTTCTTATGTCTTACAACCATATCAGTTGGTCAAAGATTTGCGTACACAAGTAGAAAGCACGTCGCCAGATGATGTTTTGGATGGCAAAATCAATGCATTCCTAGCAGCAAGTTTGGCAGCATCAGTCGGTCAAGAAGACAGTAATGCTGGTTGATCATAAAAATGCTGAGGTAGACCTGCCTTCGCTCGTGCTTCATGATTGAAGGGCAGTTTAAGTCGTCCTGTAAACCGATTTTGAATGATATCCAGAAAGGTTTTCTCAGGTTTGAGGCCTTTCTGGTTGCACAAATATCTATACCATTTGACGCCATAGCCAACATGCCCAACTTCTTCATGATAGATAATCTGTAAGTGCGCCAAAGATGCTGTATCACCAAATTTACGCAATTTTGCCATGATGGTTGGGGTTACATCGAGACCTCTAGCTTCAAGTACTAGTGGGACAATAACAAGTCGTGCGAGCATGCAATCATTCGTCACCATGGTAGCTTCCCATAAACCGTCGTGAGCAGAATAAGCACCGTAATGGGAATGATGTCTTAAGAGTCGTTGATTTAGACCTAAAAAATGTTGCGCTTCTTGTTCGGCTACAACGATCCAGTCGTCAAAAAAAGAATTGGGCATTCCAAATTCGATGCCCATCAGTAATGTGTGCCAAGACATATCTAAAGCGTTCAGTTCAATATGAGCTAAGGCATGAAGTTGAGGGATGCCAGCTTTACCCTTGCGTTGGGGGACTTGGTTTGGTGGCACCAAACATGGTCGTTCAGGGCGAGATGGTCTCAAAGGTCTATTGCCGCTGCCAAAAGAGCAACCAATCCGAAACTGATCTGAGTACTGTAGTGTCTTGATCGCTTTTGACGCAGGGTTTGGGTCTTGTAATATGTCACAGCCCATCTGCGTGAGGTTAAAGCTGGTTTTCACGGGCTAAAGCGCCTCTAGTACTTCTTCTACGTGGCCTGGCACCTTCACCTTGCGCCAAATATTTTTAAAATTTCCTTGCTCGTCAATCAGGAAAGTTGAGCGTTCAACACCCATATATTTTTTTCCATACATGCTTTTTTCTTTCCAAGCATCATAGGTGGATAGTACAGATTTTTCTGTATCGCTTGCCAAAATAACCGTTAGGCTATGCTTGGCACGAAAATTCGCATGTGATTTTATTGAATCTGGTGATAGGCCAACAACAACTGCACCTTTATCGGCAAAGGATGATAAATGTTCTGAAAATCCAATGGCCTCTTTTGTGCATCCAGACGTATTATCTTTTGGGTAGAAAAATAATACGACTTGTTTGCCTTTGTGATCTGACAGGGTGAATGTCCCTTGATCGGTCTCGAGTGTAAAATCTGGTGCTGGATGTCCAACATCAATGGTGTGTTCTGATGTGTCCTTGGCGATAATATCATTCATGGCATAACCTCTGTTTTGCTATCTCTTGTCCTTTAGGGCATGATGTGGAACAGCAAGTCGTATTGGTCAATAAGGTCATGAGGAAGATATGACCAATTCTTTGGTTCAGCTTTTCGGTCGATTGGTATTTTTGGTTGTCATGCTTACTACCATTGCAGCTGGTGCTTTGCTGTATCGTCTACATGCTGACCCTATTTCACTTGATGCTTATAAAATGTTGATCATGGATGATTTGGAAAAAGCTTTAAAGGGTGCTGATTTCCAAGTTACAGATTTACGTTTTGGTTTTCTAGCTTCCAAGCACCTACCTGTATTGATGGCGCGGAGGGTCATGGTGGATCATCCAGAAGGCGAGCAACGTTATGAAGCCAACAATGTGGTATTTGAGGTTGATCTTCTTAAGTTGATCGGTGGAGATGTTGACTTAAAAGGCTTGTCGGTAGATCAAATAAACCTTCGCCTTAAAGATAGCCCAAAGAAAGTGAATAAAATACAAGTTATTCAAAGTCTTGTTGGAAAATTTGATAAGTATGTCGATGATATTAAAGGGCTTATAACATCTGATTTTGGGCGTGGACTTGATAATATTCGTGTACGCAACTTCGCAGTTTCGCATGGTGATGATCAAGCATTCAAGATACGTGATCTTCTATTAGGACAGTCCACAGATTATTTGATGGTGAGTGGTTTGCTGGGGGATGGTGGAAATTTTTTTCTAAGAACCAACCGTCACACAAAAAAAATTGAAGGAAAATTTCAAAATTTGCAGTTAGGACCATTGTTTTCCTCTTTTGAAATAGGGGAAAAATCTTCTCTATCAGGGGAGTTAAATTTGATTGCGGATGGTGATGTTCCACGGCTTGTCGTAACAGCTAAAGGCGATAATTTTACCTATAAGGATAAAAATTTCTCAGCGACAATATCAGCGACGTTAACCAGCCAAGGTCTCAAGCTGGGAAAACATTAGAGTTGCTGAACAAAATACCCAACTAAAAGTCCGTGGTCATTTGAAAAGTCTCGAGGCATCAGACCAAATTCATTTTTCTGGCGAGGGTTCGATGATGATCGATTTGGATCAAACCCAACCCTTAGATGTCGAATTACACGATATTCAATGGCTGTATGATGATCTTGGCAACTTTTCACTCCAGGTTGTTTCACATCTTGACGAGATTTTTTCGACAGCAAGTTTAGGCAGACAAGGTGGTGAAGGCGCTCTCAATTGGGAAGTTTCCATGTCAGGTGTCGGTGTGGATCAGTTGATTTCTTATTGGCCAGAACAACTGGCTCCCCCTGTTCGAAAATGGATAAATGATCATATTCCTCGGGGACATTTCAATGATATAACCGCCCGACATCAGGGCGAACAGAATAAGATACCTGAAATATCGTTTACGTTGCTAGATGGGCAATTAAATTTGCTTGATGAACAAATTTTGGTTGATACGCCCGAGGCTCGTGGTTTGCTTTCACAGGGCATGTTGTCCATCGGATTGCACCAAGCCTTTCTGAATGGGTTCGCGTTATCTGATGCCTCTGTGGTTATTTCCGGAATTGATGAACGCGATCAGGAACTTGTTGTAGACGCAAAAGCCAATGGCAATTTAGACAACCTCAAAAAACTCCTATCTTTGCCGAAAATTGATGTGTTAACTGACGAGGATACTGTTCAGTTGCCACAAGAAGGTACTCTATCTGGGCAAGTCACACTTAAATTGCCTCTTATCAAAAACCTTCTTTTTAAAGATGTGCACTTAGCTGTTGAGGGTAATCTTTATGATGTTTCATGGCCGTTAAAAGGATGTTGGTGAGGTTACGTCTCGTGCTATTTCATATAGCTGGAGCAACAGTACCCCTTTGAGCTTTCAAGGCGGTATGCAACTGAAGAATTTACCTTTTGATTTACGTGGCCGTTGGACAGATGAGGGGGGTCTTGATGCCCAAGTCTTGTGTGCCGATATTCCTCTCTCAAATTTAAGTTATTTGTTTGCTGATGAAAGTCTGTCTTCTATTTTTGACGCCAAGACCTTTTGTGACATACGTTTGCGTAAGATGAGCGAAGGTAATCTTTCTATTTTGGCCAGGCTTGATCTTGATGATGTTAGAATGGGGCGCATAGGACGTCTTTTGCTTGGTGAGAGGGTTCCCAGATCACTTCATTTCCAGGGTGGGAACGATGATGTGATCAAAAACGTAGAATTAAGAACTTCCAAAGAACCTGTGTCAGTATTTATTTCAAGTGAGGAAGACATGTCTCTTCGCATCAGAGCGACAGGGCTACATTCCCCATATTTGGATGATGGTACATTATTGGTGCAACACCAATCAGATCAGATGATTGTACTTCTTGAAGCTATGCGTTTGGATGTCGCCAAAGTGATCGCAGATGATTTGGTATCAAGCAAAGATGAAAAGCGATCCATGGTTGTTAAGTTGCGCGTGAATGAACTCGATCTGCCATCGGGCTTAAACTCACTTTTGTCAACAGAATAAACAATCCTCCCTCTAGCTGGAGGGAAGACTGTGATAGCTGGCCAAATCGGCGGGGATGTAAATGTCAGCATCGATATTCGTGAACATGATGGCAGCTACAAAATCGTATCTGATCAAGGGGGAGAAATGCTTGCATTGCTCGGAATGGTCGAGGATGCTCGAGGTGGTCGATTGCAATTAGATATGAAGGCACAACAAGATGATATTTCTGGTATTTTGCGTTTAGATGATGTCCAAATAACCAGTATGCCGATTTTTATGAGGCTACTCTCTGTGGCTTCATTACAAGGCGTTATCGATGGAATGCAGGGTAAGGTATACGTTTTTCATCCGTGGAATTGCCGTTTTCTCTTGCCAAACAACGAATACAAATTTCCAAGGGGTTGGCGAAGGGTCCTTCCGTTGGGGTGACAGTTTATGGATCCATTGTAGGTGGTGACAACAACAAAAATCTTCAACTAAGAGGCAATTTGATCCCTGTTTATGGTGTGAATTCAATTGTTCAGCAAATCCCTCTGGTTGGAGATTTTATCACCGGTGGGGAGCGACAAGGTATCTTTTCCATCAATTATAAATTAACAGGTCCTTCAGAAAATCCTACAGTTTGGGTAAACCCAGCTGCTACGATGCTACCAGGTCCTATTAAGCGCTTGTTTCAGAGGGTGGAGTAAGCTTCTGCCAGCCGAGCTGATAGAATTCAGATGGGTAGCATCTAAATTTTTGCTTTCAATAGGACATGCTTTTTCTTGCCTAATGCCAGATGGATGGGTTTTTCCTTCAACGTCTGCAGTGATATCATCATCTTTTCATCAGTGATGGTTATCCCATCACATTCCACCCCACCTCCTTTTATAAGGCGTCTTACTTCGCTATTCGTTTCAGCCAAACCAGCGCGAACAACCACATGTAATATTCCCATTTCGTTGTTTTCTTCAAAATCTAGTTCAACAGTGGGTAACGCCTGAAGGTCCCCTCCTTGGAAAGCACCAGCTGCAGCTTTTTGAGCGAATATAGCTGCATCAATTCCGCGTGCTAACGTTGTGGCTTCCTGTGCGAGCCGTTCTTTTTGCTGGTTGATGTCTAACCTTTCCACCTCAGAAATATCTGATGGGGTCATGTCCGTGAATAATTTCATAAACCTCGTCACATCACGGTCATCTGTATTTCTCCAAAATTGCCAATAGTCAAAATCAGACAACATATCTTTGTTAAGCCATACAGCACCAGAAGCTGTTTTGCCCATTTTGGCGCCACTTGCGGTGGTAATAAGCGGTGTTGTGAGGCCAAATACCTGCTTGCCGCTGACGCGTCTTGTCAGCTCAATGCCGTTTACAATATTGCCCACTGATCTGATCCCCCAATTGTAGGGCACAACCATACCTTTCACTCAGTTCATAAAAGTCATAGGCTTGAAGGATCATGTAATTGAATTCAATAAATGAAAGCGGCTGCTCTCTCTCCAATCTCAGTTTTACGCTATCAAAGCTCAACATACGGTTGACAGAAAAATGCCGACCAAAATCTCTTAAAAAATCTATGTAACTTAATTGAGATAGCCAATCATTATTATTGACCATGATGGCATCAGAAGGACCATCGCCGAAGGAGAGGAATTGAGAAAATACACCGCGGAGACTTTCCATATTTTGGGCTATATCTTCATCAGTGAGCATTTTTCTTGTCTCATCTTTTCCAGATGGATCACCGACCTTTGTTGTGCCCCCTCCTAGCAACACAATGGGTTTGTGACCATGTGCTTGAAGTCTTCTTAAAATCATAATGGAAAGAAGATGGCCTACATGAAGACTTGGACCCGTACAATCAAACCCTACATAGGCACTTATTCTTTGATTGGTCATGCGTGTATTAAGCTCATTCAGATCAGTGCAGTCTTGAATAAATCCGCGTTCTTCAAGCTCTTCCAAAAGTGCTGTTGTCTGTGCCATGTCATCAATTCCTGTTTCGTCATGTTTACACAGCGGTTGCAACATGCGGCGGTTGGGGGTCAAGAGGATGTTAAAAATATGACTACATTTCATGCAATAGGACTCATGTCTGGCACATCACTTGATGGCATGGATGCTGCTTTTGTGGAAACAGATGGGCAAAATGTGATCAATGTATTGGCACATGCCCATCATGAATTTTCTTCAGCAGAACATATGGTTCACCAACAGGCTGTAGACGAGGCACGTGGATTCGGCAAAAATAACGCGTCCATCAAGAAATGTGCGAGGCTTCAATCAACTTTGGCGGCTTCCCTTGTAGGTAAACTTACAAAAGAGGTTGGTTTTTCTGCGGACGTCATCGGTTTCCATGGCCAAACACTTCTTCATGAACCAGACAAAGCACAAACGTTGCAAGTTGGTGATGCAGATTTACTCTGTCAACTGACGGGGATTCCTGTGATCCATCAATTTCGGTTGGCTGACGTCAAAAACGGAGGACAAGGAGCACCTCTTGTTCCTATCTATCACCAAGCTCTTTTGCAAAACAAAAACGCAAAGCCTAGTTGCATGATACTTAATATTGGTGGTGTGGGAAACATTACTTATTTAGGTAGGAGGGAGTTGATTGCGTTTGATACCGGACCAGGCAATGGTTTGATGAATGATTTGGCAGCCGTGGTTCTTGGTGCAGCATTTGATCAAAATGGACAACTAGCGGCTAGTGGTAGGGTGCATGAAGATCTCGTCACGGCCTTTTTGGATCATCCTTATTTTGATCAACTCCCGCCAAAATCTTTAGACCGTCATGACTTTGATATCGGTTTTGTACGAGGCTTGAGTTCAGCAGATGCAATGGCCACGTTATGTGCGGTCACAGCCCGTTGTGTCGTTGATGGATTAAGATTTCTCCCTGAACCTCCACATACTTGCTTTGTTGCCGGAGGGGGGCGTTTTAATAAAACGCTTATGGGCATGCTACAGCAACAGCTCCCTTTCCAGGTATGCCCCATAGAAGATGTCCAATTATCATCACAAGGTTTGGAATCTGAGGCCTTTGCCTATTTAGCTGTAAGATTTCTCAAAGGACTTCCCTCAAGCTTCCCATCCACCACAGGATGCAAAGAACCAACAGTTGCGGGTACATCTGTAGGCGCTCTTAACCTTGTCCAACGGGTCATTACATGAGGTCAAATTCTTCATGTTTTTTGGGCATTGATTGATCTGACACATAGTCTTTCACCAATCCCATCAGTTCATCCATGTGTTTTTCAAAGAAATGATTTGCGCCTTCTATTTCTTCGTGATCGATAACAATGCCTCTTTGCATCCTGAGTTTTTCTACAAGTTTTCTTACATCAAGTGGATCTACGATTTTATCATCCGTACCTTGTACAATCAAACCAGAAGAGGGACATGGGGCTAGGAATGAAAAATCATACATGTTGGCAGGTGGAGAGATTGACACGAATCCCGTTGCCTCAGGTCTCCTCATGAGCAGCTGCATTCCAATCCATGCTCCAAAGGAAAATCCAGCAATCCAACAACCTGACGCTTCTTTGTGCATGGCTTGTAACCAATCGAGCGCAGCGGCGGCATCGCTTAATTCTCCAACGCCTTCATCATATTGCCCTTGTGAGCGCCCAACACCCCGAAAATTAAAACGTAAGACGGAAAAACCACATGCCTGAAATAGATAAAAAAGGTTGTAGACAACCTTATTATTCATGGTGCCTCCGAACTGAGGGTGAGGGTGCAAAATCAATGCGGTTGGGGCTTGCGGATGGGGACCAGGCTGGTAGCGTGCTTCGATTCTTCCCTCTGGACCTGGAATAATTACCTCAGGCATAATATATTCTCCGGAATTCTAAGATTTTAAACAATTACTCGGGTCTGGTTCACGATGTCAGACGTCCTAAACATGAAAATACCCTTAAGCAAACAATTGAGATACCCTCATCAATGTGGGTACCACGTTGAGAAAATGCCAGTAGGAAACAAGCTATGAAACTTTCAACCAAGGGACAATACGCAGTGATAGCACTAGTCGACATTTGCAACGCAATCCAGTGGAGCCGTGGTGTCGCTAGCGGACATAGCACAGAGGCAAGAAATTTCTCAGCGTTATCTAGAGCAACTTTTTGCCAAACTTCGTCGTCATGGTCTGGTTGAAGGCGTAAAAGGTGCCTCTGGTGGTTATCGCATTACCAGAAATATAAATGATGTTACCTTACTCGACATCATGAAGGCTGTTGATGAGCCTATCAAAACAACCCGCTGTGATGCATTAGATCGGGGTTTATGCCGACCCGGTGGTACAACTTGTCAGACGCATCGTATTTGGACTGAATTGGGTGATACAATTTCAAGTTTTTTACAGACGAAAACACTTGCTGATTTCCTACCCCCTCAGTCACGCCCTGTATCATGAACCGGCTTTATTTGGATCATAATGCAACTGCGCCTTTGCGTCCGGTTGCTGCTTCATGTTTTTCGACCATGGCTCAAGCCAATCCATCCTCAGTGCATGGTGATGGGCGCAAAGCGCGCAGGGAGGTCGAGAACGTTCGTGGATTGATTGCAGATATTGCAGGCATGGCACCAAGAAATGTTATTTTTACCTCTGGTGGTACGGAAGCAAATGCTATGCCAATCT
>JAYPQH010000027.1:0-83375 GCA_038131935.1 Alphaproteobacteria bacterium
CAGCCGGTATTATTCGTTCTACGTTCCGTGTGCTGTTCGATGTAATGGTGCTCAAGATATTGAAATTATTAGGAAGGCGAAGCCACGGAAATTTCGAATATTACTTCCCAGTTGGCGTTGGAACATGTAGACATTATCAATAGTAATCTAGATGTCAGCGATGCTTCGCTCGAAAGCGTCTCACTAACTAATTCCTCGAGTAAAGTATTCCTTGCTGGTTCAGAGGTACACGCCTCTATTGACAACAGCGTTTTCAATATTGAAACAACCGTTGGAGACGACGTTTTCCATCTCAAAAGTAATACTGAGTACGCTGGGCATTTTATGGCATTTAATGCATCAAACTCCGGAGCAAACTGGACTGGTACTATGGTTAGTATTGCTGGAAAACTTGGGTTCAAAAGGCGTTATCAATGGTAATGCAGGGTCCGATACTATCCAACTCAGCAATCGATCAGAAGCATTTTTTCTTCATGATGCGTATTCAGATTTTCATGAATCTGTGACTTTGAATGCAGATAATCATGGGATGCTGGCAGCGAAGAGAATAACAAACATAGAGAATATATTGGCAGGCGGTGGAGATGATATCATTGATCTGACATCGCCCGATTATTTGGTCGACCTTAATGGAATACAGATCTACGGCGAAAGCGGTGATGATGTTCTCTGGGGCGCCAATAATGACGAGCATTTAAATGGTGGATCTGGTGATGATGTCTTGTTTGGTGGGTCTGGTGATGACCACTTTATTTGGGGAGCAATGGGATCGATGTTTTTAGATTTACAAATGATATGACAAACGGACATGGCCTGCTAGGTCCACCAGTTGTGAAGATGTTATTCAGATTTATCACGCAGTGATACTGATAAACTCTCAAAGGAAGATTTTACAACAATACATTAATGATGAGTGGTAGTTCTGTGTATTGCTTTGAAGTGATACATCTTTTACTTTAATGATCTGCACATCGATTATCATGTGATTTAAGCGTAGTTTATCAATGAGAAATAGGCAAAAATTATTACACTATATTGTCACACAGTAATATTTTATTTATTAAACAATTACTTATATTTTGCTCAACGGAATCATAATCCGCGTGTCGGGGGTTCAAGTCCCTCCTCTGCTACCAAAAAATCATTTACAATCACTGGCGTAAGATCTCCTTGAGATGTTTTATGGGTAAGCACATCTCTTACATATTTTCACGCGCGTTCTGGAAACGAATGAGTACAGTAACGCCCTGTTAAACATAGTCATTATCTCGCCTAAAATTAACTCAAATACATCTAGGTTGATGGTTGGTCAGATTCGTCTTTTTAAATGTAAGTCCAGCTAAACAGACACATCAGCTAGTTAGCTCTAAGTACTGAAATTCAGTACGAGTTGGTGAGCTTAAAATTGACACGACCTGTGCAACTACATATTATATTCTCATATGTGGAGGGTAACATGGGTCGTGCAACATCTATCATACTTGGTGAACACTTTGACACGCTGATTGCTCAGCAAATGCAATCAGGGCGCTACAGCACCGCAAGCGAAGTCGTGCGGGATGAACTGCGTCTCTTTGAACAACAACAAGTTGCGATACAAAGGCTGAGCGATGCAGTAGATGAAGGTTTCGAAAGTGGATTTACGGACGAAATTGATTGGAACGCTCTCGAAAAACGTGCTGATAATATTAAAGCACAATGAAGCACGTCCAATACTCGAAAAAGTTTCTGGAGGATTTGGAAAATATAACTGTTTACACCGCTCAAATGTGGGGCGCCAATCAGGCTAAGGTGTATCTCAAAGACATTCGCGACAAAGTACATCAAATTGCTAATGACGATGCAATTGTGCAGTTTGCATATTCCGAGACCTGGTTTGTTGAAGGTACGCGTAAACCGACATCTCATCATTTTCGAGTCAACAAACGCAACATTGAGAATAATAAGAATTTTACATGAATCGATGGATATTCCTCAGCATCTGACGAGAAACTGAAACAAAATAAAATGTGCCGACTGAGAACAGTCTCTCAGAACACTTTAGGTGAATTCAGCTATTTTGTGTGTAACCTACTTTCAGCCAATCCATTAAATTTGAGTGGTTTCTATCACCAAACTCCGCAAAGCAGTTTTCCCTGTCACAGGTTTTGGGACACGGTTTTTGCCAGCGGCCAAAGCTATGCCTAAGGAACCGTTGCCCATCGTGGACAAACCTCTGATCCAATATTTAGCTAACCCATTGCTTGATCATAGGGACGCATTAAATACTATCCCTTCTGCCATTTATCTAAGGGTGTAAAAATGCTTCAGCATCATAAATTCGAAAATCTTGGTGGTGCCGACCATGGTTGGTTAAAAGCAAAACACCATTTTAGTTTTGCTGATTACCATGATCCGCAAAAGTTAAGCCATGGCGAACTCTTGGTCATCAATGATGATCGCATCGCGCCAAAAACTGGGTTTCCCGCTCATCCACATCGCGACATGGAAATCATTACCTATGTGCGTAAAGGGGCTATTACGCATGAGGATAGCAATGGAAATACGGGCAGAACCACGGCGGGTAATGTTCAAGTCATGAGTGCTGGAACAGGAATTTTTCACTCTGAGTATAATCTTGAAGATGAAGAGACCAATATTTATCAAATTTGGATCACACCTGCACGTAGAGGTTTGACACCTCGATGGGACGCGGCGGAATTTCCAAAAGTACCAGTGATTGATAAGCTATCATTGCTCGTATCAGGTGATGGAAATGCACCACTTACGATAAACCAAGATGCACGCATTTTCGCAGGTCGCATTCAACGTGATACCACGCTCAAACATCAGATAGAGGGCAAAGCATATTTGCTCGTATCTGAGGGTGAAGTGGTGGTGGATGAGCTCCATGCTCAAAAAGGCGATGGTATCGCGATAAGTGATGAAGGCTCTGTCACAATCATGGCAAAAACTGATGTGGAAATACTCATTATTGAAGTGCCAGGTATTCGTGAGGCGAGATAGCTTTCGTGATTGCCATAAAATTTGCGATTAGACGGGTTTTTCGCCCTCAAATGTGACATGGAGCATATGCCTTTTTGAACCATGGTAATCATTAAGAGGGTAGTGCATGGTACATCTATTATCCCAAATAGCGAGGGAGCCCTTTTGCCATCGAAAACGACATGTAAACTCTTCCTTCGTTTGATGATCAAATAAAAATTTGAGGATGGGCCGGCTCTCTTCCTCCGTCATGCCAATGAAATGCGTGGTATGTGCTGTGTTCACATATAATGATTTTCTTTTCGTGTAGGGATGCGTTCTTACAACCGGATGTATGGCTGTAAGTTCATCTCCTTTAAGGCCAACCGCAGCATGCTTGAATATGTCTGAGCGGGTTTTTTGTACTGTGTCTTTACCTGAAATATTTTGAGCCTGAAGCCCCATCAGAAAGCTTTTCATTCCAGGAGATAACGTTTCATAGGCTAGATATTGGTTGGCAAACATTGTGTCGCCGCCTATGTCTGGCACTTCGAGCGCATACAAAAGTGATCCCATGGGGGGTATTTCTTGATAGGTTGTATCGCTATGCCAAATACCTCCAAAATTATGTTTTTCACTTTCATGTTTGATAATGGGCGTGATTTGAGGAAAACCTTCGAGTGCTTTGATGAATGGATAGGATACAGGTGTCCCCCACATTTGTGCAAAATGCAGAAGCTCTTCTGGTGACAAAGTTTGATCTCTAAAGAATAACACTTGATGTTCATGTAACAAATGCAGCAGCTGGGACATCATTTCAGACGAGAGATCTTTGCTCACATCGATCCCATATATTTCTGCGCCAATTGAGGGGGAGGCTTTCTGAACTTGCATGCAATGATAACCAATTGTTTTTGATGTCTAAGCTTATGGTGCGTGTTTTTTTACTTTTTGTGAACCCTTTTTACGGTCAAGTTTTTCCTCGTCTATTGTAAAAATTTTTGATCATGAGATGAGAAAATATTTCTATGCCGATAGTGCTCAACCTAGCCAATGAACTGGCCGCAAAAGATTGGGAACCGCCATTATATTCTCAAAAGCACGGGTCAATATTTTTGCGGTTGTTGGTCCTAAGGTAAAACCTTGATGGCCATGACCGAAATGAAACCATAAATCAGCGTGATGGGGTGCAGGACCAACAAAGGGCAACATCCATGGGTGGCAAGGCCGGCGGCCGCTCCATTCTATCACCAGATCATCGGTTTCTATGGTGAAGCTTTTTGCGAGTCTCTGTGCGCCTTGTTTAAGTTGTTGTCCGGTTGGATGTCTATGCCGTCCGACAAGTTCCGCACCACTTGTGATGCGAAGACCCCTAGACATGGGGGCTACAACCAAGCCCTGACTTACATCCATGATTGGACGATGCAATGTCTTCAAAGATTTGAGATGTGTGTGATGGCCATATTTATAAATCATCGGGATTTTGTAACCAAGAGGTTCCAAAAGAATAGGAGACCAAGGGCCCGCACATATGACGAGATGGGACCCGCTGACTTTTGTGTTCGCGCCCTCAATTTGCCAACCATTTTTAATTTTTTTGATTTGCTGCACGTCGATGCATACCACATCTCCGCCTTGGCTAAGAAAGAGATTGCTGTAGGCCAATGTTAGAGCTTCTGGATCTTTACAAGTCCAGCTATCTTCCCACCAGATAGCGCCCTTGGGGGTATTACGCAGAATAGGTTCTTCTTTTCTTATACCCGCACCATCCAAGATCTTACTATTTACACCGTATTTTTCGTGGAGAACATCAGCGTATGCCGCATCCGTCTCAATGCTGCATCACTCTGATAAAGATTATAAAATCCTTTGCGCTGGATAAGATGATCTGATGTTGATTTTGACAACCAATGATTATGATCCTCTCCAGCCTCACGAATAAGCGTTGCATAGCAGGCGGCAATGGTAGAATAATTTTTGGGTAGCGAAAATTTTGCATACTGCATAAGCGCCTGGCGCTGTTGCCACAAAGCTTCCATGTCCCATTTGATATGATTTCCATTTCCGGTCATGGCTGACCAAAGGCTACGCCCCCATGGAAATGCGTATGGCTCAGCAGCCTCCATTTGGATGATGCCAGCGTTACCAAAACTTGTTTCTTGACCTGGTTTTTTCCTATCGACAACAACCACGTGATGACCGGCTTCTTGTAAGGACAAAGCCGTTGATATGCCCACCATGCCGGCACCAAGGACGATGATGTCTTGTTGATTGAGCATGTCTTCACCATTTCTGCCACTGTTACCAAAAACCATAAAAGCACTGGATCATTTTAGCTATAGGGGCATAGGATGAGTTATGCTGTGGCCCTCACAGTTCTCATTATCGCCATGGATGTATCTCATCCAAGTCTAAGCAAAATGCAATTCGAGGAAAATGTGTTTATTCGACCATCTTTTGAGGCATATATAGCCACCTTCATGTGTTTTTTGCTGGCGTTGTTTGCATGGGGAAGTGTGTTTTATGGACATAGCGTTTACTTGCATGCGCTCCAGCAACATCATCAATGGTCAACATCTCTTATCTCTGGAGCTATTTTGGCTTTTTGGTTGGCAAGTTTACCAGGGAGTCTTTTGCTGGGAGCGATTATTGGCCGAATAGGTCCAGCTTTTGTTGTTTTTTTAGGTGGTGTTATCACCTCCTTCTCTCTTTGGTCATTGGGGCAAGCAGAGCATCCATGGCACATTTATGTAAGTTATATATTGCTTGGTTTTTGCTATCCTTCCGTTGGTGCTGCCGCAATTTCTGTCACGCTTTCCAGCTATTTTCAAAAAGGCTTTGGATTGGCACTTGGCATTGCATTTACCGGTGCCAGTGTGGGCGGCACCTTATTTCCACCAAGCATGACCGCAGCCATTTTGGCATATGGATTTCCACAAGCGATGATGATGTTGGGTATTTTGGTTGGCCTGGCGATCACTTTGTCATCATTTGGGATGTATCTCATAAGAAAGCCCGCCAATCATTATCAGCCAAAAGACAGCAATGTATGGCGGGCTTTTTCGAATTTGGTCTCTAACCACCTTTTCTGGAAAGTGGCGCTACCCGTTTCATTAGGATTGGGTGCGCAAGTTGGTTTTTTGGCACATCAAATTCCAATCATGTTGGAGCGTGTTGATTTGGTTCAAGCTGCGTATAGCGTGAGTTTACTTGCTCTTATATCCACCGCTGGTCGATTATTGGTGGGGCTAATGGTGCGCCAGATAAGTCCTATGTTGCTGGCAAGCATCTGTTATGGGGCGCATGGGTTGGGGATAACCTTTTTGTACCTGGCTGATGGTATTGTCGCCTCCATGATGGCGGTATTGATGGTTGGTACAACAGTGGGGGCCATCGTTATTTTGCCGCCTTTGATAACACGTCACGTCTTAGGCATTCAGATTTTTCCTCAAGCATTCGCGTTGGTAAATATTTTTATGTATGCGTGCGCGGGCCTAGGGCCTTGGATTGTTGGTCTCTTGCATGATTTTTTTGAGGGATATGGTGTGGCCTTAATCATCTTAGCACTTGTGCAAGCCCTAGCCATGTGGAGAAGTTTTTCAAGTTAGAAACCTGTCAGCAAGCCAATGAAATATGATCATTGAGCGCCCTTGGTTTTGTAAATTTAAGGCGTAGATCGGGATGCATTTTGTGTGCTTGGCTGATCAGTTGTTCAGAGCCAAAGGGATTAGATGTGGTTGTGCTCATTGATGAACATAGCTCGCAATCTAAGATGATTTTCGTTTAGAGAGACAATTCAAAAACGATGCGGCCATATTTTTAATAAGTGTATGATAAAGTTCTGGGCCATTGGGAATATCTGCGCCCAAAGGATCAAGTATGCCAACATTTACATCAGTGTCCTCAACCAAGCGATTTATGATTTTGGGCTGGAATTGAGGTTCAGAAAATATGCAATGAACTCTGTGATGTGCAATTTTGTTACGCAAAGCGACAATTTTTTTAGCACCTGGCATGATCTCTGGCGAAATGGTCACAGAACCTACAGCAGAAAACCCAAAGCGCTTCTCAAAATACTGATAAGCATCATGAAAAACGATAAAGTTTCGGTTGTTTGCTTCTATCAGATGCAGTTGTTGTTCAATATTAACGAGCAGTTGGTCGAGTTTGTTTTCTAACATAAGTGTATTTTTGGTGTAGAGATCAGCGTGCAGAGGATCTATCTCTATAAGTCTGTGCTTTACCGCTCGCGCCAATATTTTTGCATTGACAGGATCTAGCCAAATATGTGGGTCTTCATGACCATGCTCCTTGTGACCATGCTCCTTGTGACCATGCTCCTTGTGACCATGCTCCTTGTGACCATGCTCCTTGTGACCATGCTCCTTGTGACCATGCTCCTTGTGACCATGCTCCTTGTGACCATGCTCCTTGTGACCATGCTCCTTGTGACCATGCTCCTTGTGACCATGATCAGATTGATGTTCATCATGATCATGTTTTTCAAAAGAGTCCGTTTCCCGAATTTGCCAGGTTATCAAATCGTGTGTTTTCAGAAGATTGATAACAACAGCATCTCGAGCAATGTTGTGAATGGGTTTTGCTAAAGCTGGTTCTAGTTGATTGCCCATCCAAAAAATAATATTCGCGTCTTGCAGTTTTTGTGCTTGTGAGGGCTTTAAATTGTATGTGTGAGGTGACCCGGATCCTTCTACAATAAGGAAAGGTGATTCAACACCTTCCATCACTGCGGAAACTATTGAATGTATTGGCTTGATTGAAACGCCTACCTTAAGGCTGTCACCTGCCATTGCTGTTTGTGCTAAAAAACTTACTGAAAATGTTATTGCTAAAATATATTGACGCATTCTGTTTTTTCTTTCTTTTTGCACGGTATTTAATGTAATAACATTACATTATTGAATAAATCAACTTTCTTTTTGAAGGAAATTTTGTTAGCCAATTTGTTATGGAAAATCAGCACGCACAATTGCTTTCACTGAAAAATATAGGGGTAAGAAAGTCACAACGCTGGCTGGTTCGCGGCGTAAGTCTTTCAGTGTCACCCGGCGAGATTGTGACAATCATCGGGCCTAACGGATCTGGGAAATCCACAACCGCGGAGGTTGCATTGGGTGTAACGCCTCCCACGGAAGGTGAAGCGATCAAACGAAAAAATCTTCGGGTTAGTTATGTTCCTCAGAAAATTAATATCGACTGGTCGCTTCCTCTCACGGTATCTCGTTTTATGTCGCTCACCCAAAAAATATCCTCAAAAGATAGAGATATTGCGCTGGGGTTAACGAAAACTTCCCATCTTGTTGACGCAGAACTCCGGTTTTTATCAGGTGGAGAATTTCAACGTGTGTTATTGGCCCGTGCACTATCGACCAAGCCGGAACTTTTGGTGCTTGATGAGCCAGTGCAGGGCGTTGATTATAATGGTGAAATAGAGATGTATCAGCTCATTGATACCGTTCGTAAGGAAATGAATTGTGGGGTTTTGTTGATTTCTCATGATCTGCATGTTGTCATGGCTGCAACGGATCAAGTGATCTGCCTCAACGGTCATGTTTGTTGTTCTGGGACACCCGCATCCGTTTTGTCGAGCCCTGAATTCGTTCACCTGTTTGGTGCGCATGCAGCATCTGGTCTTGCCGTTTACACACATAACCATGATCATGATCATTTGCCTGACGGTACATGTATTTCAAAAACATGAGCGGCTGAGGAGCTAAGTATGGAATCCTATTTGATCCTGTCCATGGTCATCAAATTCATCAATGAGGAAAGTCATCAATGCTCATAGATGATTTTTTTCTCCGAGCTCTTATGGGCGGCGTTGGTGTTGCCTTGATGGCGGGACCATTGGGCTGCTTCATTGTCTGGAAAAGATTGGCCTATTTTGGAGATACGCTTGCTCATGCAGCTTTGCTTGGCGTTACCTTGGGCTTTTTGTGGGATATTAATGTGGTCCTTGCGGTATTTGCAGGATCGGTCCTGCTCTCTTTTTCGATGCTCGCGCTACAGCGAACATCATTGCCTTCTGATACGTTGCTAGGCTTGCTTTCCCACTCAACCTTAGCAATTGGATTGGTGGCTTTAGGCTTTATGACATGGATACGGGTCGACCTCATGGGGCTGCTTTTTGGAGATATTTTATCCATAGCTATGATGGATATCTTGGTCATTTGGGGTGGAAATCTTATCGTTCTGATCGTTTTATTCTATATTTGGCGTGGTTTATTTGTTGCCACCGTCAGCAAAGATATCGCGATTGCTGAGGGTATGCGTCCTGAGCAAGCGAATGCTATTTTTATGCTGTTGATGGCGCTGGTGATTGCGGTATCTATAAAGATTGTTGGGGTTCTTTTGATTACAGCTTTGTTGATTATCCCCGCAGCTGCAGCGAGACCTTTTGCCCGTTCCCCAGAACAAATGGCCGTGATTGCATCACTCATTGGGGTGATGTCTGTTATCTTTGGGCTCTTGGCATCATTTAATCTAGACACACCTTCGGGACCAAGTATTGTGGTTGTTGCCTTAATCATGTTCTGTGTGGGATTTTTTCAAACAATTTTGCGCTCAGCGCGTTGAGTAAGGATCGGGAGATAGTTGCGACATGGTTGAATCATGACCCATAATTCTGAAAATACCGTTAAGCTTACCAAAAACCAAACGGCCGTATTGGCTGTTTTGCAAGAAGCATCGGTGGCGATGAGCGCATATGATATTTTGGACCATGTGCGTGAAAAAGGCATAAAAGCACCTCTTCAAGTCTATCGTGCCCTTGAGCCACTCATCAAATATGGTCTTGTTCATCGCTTGGAATCAATCAATGCATTTGTTACCTGTAGCCAGGAAAAATGTCAGAATAGCCACAGCATAGCTTTCATGATTTGCGAAGATTGCTCTGATATTCGCGAGGTTTCCGAACAATTTATCTCAGAGTTCCTCGCGAAGTTGGGTGAGGCAGGTGGCTTTAAGGCACGTAAATCTAACATTGAACTCATCGGTTCGTGCGAAAGTTGCCAAGCTCGGTAATAACAGAACCTAAAGTGAGATATTTATGATTGGATAAGCCTCTTTTTTGAAAATCCATCAGAAAAAATATCACCAAATCTTATCAGCTAATACGAGATAGATAGAAACCATCAACAGAAGCATGCCTATCAACTCATTGATTTTGATTTTTTCGCGAAACATGAGCAGCGAAACGAGCATGGAGAAGACCAATTCTATTTGTCCAACTGCCTTCACTTCAGCAACTGTGGCCAATGCGAAGCCTATAAACCATCCAATGGTTGCGCCGGTTCCTGAGATACCAACAATCACACAATCAGATAAATTTTGAGTGATACGAAACAATTGTTCTCTATGGTAGACGTAAAGATACAGTCCGAAGCAAATGGTTTGGATGGTGAGTGATAAGACAGAAATGGTCAAAGACTTGTTCAAAACATCGCCCTCAAGCGAAAGCATGGAGAGACGGAAAAAAACCTGCGCAAGCGTGATGGCAATACCTGCGAGTAAACCATAAAGACTACCCAAAGATACGAATGATGAAATTAGCGCATGAAATGTCTTAAAAATATTGTTGCTGGTCTTGGCAAAAGAGAGAAAAAGTACCGAGATAGATGCCAGAATAAAGCCAAGGCCTGTGAGGTGGGAAAAAACAATCCCAAGGAAGAAAATTTCAATAAATCCTGCCAAAATAACATCTATTTTGGAAAAAGCAGTTCCTGTTGCAAAGCTTTTTTTTGTAAATGCAGCCATCAACGCAATGGTAAAGACGACTTGGAAGAATGATCCAAGAAGGCAGTACATCAGCGCTGTTTGAGAGATTTCAAGGGGCTGTTTGGATTCTATGAAAAGATAGAGTACCCAAAGTCCAAATGTGAACGTCAGCGCCATGATAAATCTTTTATAGGCGGCCGCATACTGGCCCATATCAGGAATAAGTCGCTTTTGAAAAGCAGAACGTGATGTTTGGCAAGCTGCTGCAATGATCGCTGCGCCAACCCAGATAAGGTCATGTGGTTGCATGATGGTCTCGAGGCAGTAGGAAACAAGAATTCAAAGAAGTTCCTAATGAACAAATTCCTATTTCGTGAGTTGGAAATAAGATATCATAAGGCGAACAGTCTGCTTTAGGCAAATGAAACAAACACACCCTTTCCTGTTTTGCCTTCATCAAACAGTTCATAGGCTTTCGCTGCATCCATGATATCCCACTTATGGGTGAACAAATCATCAAGGTTGATCTTTTTTCGTGCCACAAAATCAGCACAGTCAGCCAGCAATGTTTTGGAAAAGGTCCAACTGCCAACAATGTTGAGCTGTTTAAAAATAAGATCTGGCATGACTTCTATATGAAGATCGCCTCCCACGCCAACCATACAAGACGTGCCCCAAATTCGAGTTGCTTGTACCGCAGCTCTGCGGGCGTCAACTGATGATGTGCAGTCTAGACTCTTATCAGCCCCTTCTCCCCTTGTAAGGGTACGAATGGCATCGACGGGATCATCAGATGTAGGATCTATCACAATATCCGCACCCCATTGGAGGGCCTGTTTGCGACGTTCTGCAGAAGTTTCTACGGCAATAACACGTACCCCCATTGCAACAGCTAATAATGTTGCAGACAGTCCGACAGGACCTTGCCCAAAAATTGCTAAGGTTTCATCACCAGCAACGTCAATACGTTTCAAGGCGGCAAAAGCTGTTCCTGTGCCGCAAGAGATAGCGGCACCTGCGGGAAAAGATAGGTTGTCTGGCAAAGGAACGAGCGAATGTGCCGCCACCTTCATATATTGGGCATGGGCGCCATGCCCACCATAACCATAAGCAACCGCACCTTCGAGACACATTTGGGTCCATCCCGTGTTGCAATGTCGGCAGGTTCTACAGCCATCATAATGATGGTTCATTACCCGGTCACCAATTTTGGCCATGCGGTTATCCACGGCACTACCAACGGCCACCACAACACCAGAAGGTTCGTGCCCTCCGATGGTAGGGCCAGTTATCTGTTGAACCCCAACAGGAACGCGGCCTGATGGGCTGCGGTATGCACCCAAGTCAGTACCGCACATTCCTGACGCCTTCATTTCAATTATAACGTCCCCTGGTCCTGGGGTGGGGTCATCAAAATGCTGAACGGCAAGGCTGCGATGACCAGTAAAGGTAATACCTTTCATTGATTGCTCATCCTCAATCTGTTGCAGGAGAAATGGTCTTGCAAAAGATGATGGTAGATAAGTTTCCATCTCGCAACAGGTTTATGCACTGATCAATGGCTTGAGAGATCTTTTCAATGAAGAAATTTTCGTGGATGCTGATCAGAACATAAAAAAGGGGTAGGACAAGAGATGACATTGCTTGATTTTGATCACATGGTTTTGACGGTTAGAGATCTTCAGAGATCCGTTGCATTTTATGAACAACTGGGCATGCAGCATAAAAAATTCACTTATAACGACGGTCGTGAGCGACATGCGGTTTATTTTGGGAACAGAAAGATCAACCTTCATCCTTTGGATAAAATTGGCACCGAATATGTCTTGGTTGCGGAGAAACCTACATCAGGTTCTGCAGATATTTGTTTCCTAACCGAAGATCCCCTGGATACATGGATGGACCTTCTGAAAAAACATGAGATTCCTATTATTGAAGGACCCGTGGAGCGTCATGGTGCGGTTCATGGATTGTTGTCCATCTATATTCGTGACCCAGATGGAAACCTCTTGGAAATTGCAAACAAAAGGGAGGCTGGATCAGATGATTGAGGCCCAAGAAAACAAAAGTCAAAATGTCATCCCCTTTTTGCGTTTGGATCAAGAAGACAATGTTTTGATCGCGAAAGAAGACATCACCAAAGGCACCATTGCACCACAATGGGGTGGTGAACTTCGAGAAGATGTCTCCAAAGGACATAAAATCGCATCAACCTTTATTGCAAAAAATGCACCGGTAAAAAAATACAATACAATCATCGGGTATGCCACACAGGACATCCAACCTGGGATGTGGGTGCATAGCCATAATATGGAATTGGGAAACAGCACAAAAGACTATCGTTTTGGCGAAGATTATGTGCAGGCAGACCTTATTCCCTCGGCGCAACGCGCGCAGTTTCAAGGCATTGTGAGGAAAGATGGTCAGATAGGAACCCGGAACCATATAGGGATTTTTATCACGGTTAATTGTTCAGCAACTGTAGCACGTAAGCTGAGCGCTTATTTTGACGAAGAGCGGCTGGCAGCTTACCCTCAAGTTGATGGGGTGACAGCCTTTGTGCATCATCAAGGCTGCGGCATGGAAATGACCGGTGAACCCATGGATCTTCTGCGCCGAACCTTATCGGGATATATCCGTCATCCCAATATTGCTGGGGCCGTTGTTTTGTCACTGGGATGTGAGCGCAACAATGTCAAACGTTTCATGGAACAGGAGAGCCTAGAGGCAGGAAAAATGTTGCATGTGATTACCATGCAGGATGTTGGTGGTACGATGTCTGCTTTTGATTTGGGGAAAAAAGCTATCTGGTCGATGTTGGAAGAAGCCAACAAAATTGAGCGGCAACCATGTTCAGCAGAGCATATCAAAGTGGGTTTGCAATGTGGTGGGTCTGATGGGTTTTCAGCGCTGTCAGCCAATCCCGCTTTGGGAAAGGCGGTTGATATTCTCGTCCGTCATGGTGGCACAGCTATTTTAAGCGAGACACCAGAACTTTATGGCATGGAACATACCCTTAGTGCACGCGCACGCACAAAAGACGTGGGCCAAAAATTCATAGAT
The DNA here is from genome assembly GCA_038131935.1 of Alphaproteobacteria bacterium. Taxonomy (GTDB): domain Bacteria; phylum Pseudomonadota; class Alphaproteobacteria; order UBA8317; family UBA8317; genus UBA8317. The sequence continues at coordinate 13,765 of JAYPQH010000027.1, forward strand.
CGGATGAATTGGTGGCTGGAATATAATGAAGGACGAGACACCCAAATCAATGGTCGTGTAAGTCCAGGTAATCATGCCGGAGGTATTGCCAATATTGTGGAAAAATCTCTTGGAGGTGCTAAGAAAGGTGGCTCCACCGGCGTCAATGAGGTGTATGAATACGCATATCCCATCACAGAACATGGTTTGGTCATCATGGATACCCCAGGTTATGATCCTGTGTCGGCTACCGGACAAATTGCTGGTGGCGCAAATATCATCTGTTTCACAACGGGTCGTGGTAGCTGCTTTGGTTCATATCCAGCACCTACAATCAAACTTGCATCCCATACGGGTCTTTATGAGCGGATGACCGGGGATATGGATATCAATTGTGGCCAAGTGATTGATGGACAAAAAAACCTTGATGAGATGGGTGAGGAAATTTTTGCAAAAATCCTTGATATTGCAAGTGGAACAGCGTCAAAGTCTGAGGCTATTGGTGTGGGTGAAGATGAATTCGTACCTTGGCAGATTGGTGTTCTCGCTTGAAACGTAAGTAAGTAAAAATACCCCAGTCTTTGATCCCAGCGCTGGACTATTTTCAACGCTGGGGATCGACGTTTTTGAATTGTTTGGCCCTGAACAACTCAAACAGGAAACCAAAATGTAATTGGTATGGCTCTATTATTGGTATCCAAGATAGCAATGGCGTCATTACATTTCTCAGCTTGAGTAAGCTACTATATAGATCGAAGAGAAAGGGTATGTTTTGTTGGCTTGTAGAGAACAAAAATTGATCTGTTTTGCATATGTCTTGATGCGATGTTATTAACGATAAAGAGTCTTATTGGCGAGATAAGGCTTATGATTTTACGTAACATGAGGCATGATAACTGATGACATGGACAATCTATCTCTCTGGTGAAATCCATACAGATTGGCGCGAGCTTATTATGAATGGCTGCGCAGCACGTGGGCTTGATGTGCTTTTCACCTCAGCTGTTACAGATCACCCTGCTTCTGATGCAGCAGGTGATGTCTTGGGAAGTGAGGACAAGGCATTCTGGCGTGATCATAAATCAGCAAAAGTAAACGCGATAAGGATTAAAAACCTTATTGAACAAGCGGATTTTGCTGTAATTCGATTTGGGAGTCAGTACAAACAATGGAATGCTGCATTTGATGCGGGTTTTTGCGCCGCTTCAGGCACACCTTACATCACGTTACATGATGAGGATATCATTCATCCCTTAAAGGAAGTTGATGCGTCAGCCATGGCTTGGGCGACCACCGTAGACCAAGTTGTGGAAATCATTGCTTATGTTGTTGCCCAAAAATAAAAATTTTGAGCAATGAGACGCCATGCTGGCGTCTATAAATCGTAACTTGAGGACTCCAAAACATATTTCGTTTGAGATTAGTGGGCGTCTTCAATGAATGGGAAGCGTTGAACCTTCTCCATATTTTGTTCCTCAATCCGGATGAGCTTGGTTGAGGCATGTCGCTCTGGGGAATGCACGTCTCCTGGTTCGTAGACATGTACATCACCTGGTGCCAAATGGTAACTTTTTGTTAATTGGACAATACCAGGTTGGTCCTCATTTGGCGCAGATAAGACTTTGTAATCCCGCATATGGGTCTCACCTTCCACTTGCCCATAAATAGCCCAACAATGTGCATGGTCATGGGGAGGAGAGGTTCGTGCTCCCTCATATTGATGGGCAAGAATGCAGAAGTGAAGTTCTTCATCCTCGTACAAAATATGACGGTCCGGCATGGGTTGGGCAAAAATGTCCGACACAAATGCTTTGTCGTGAAGCAATTGGCTGAGTAGGGCTGCTACATCTTGCCTGGCTTCGACACCGGGCTTGGTTGAAAGAAGTTGTCTTGTCTGTTGGGCAAATTGCAAAAGTTTTTCGTTCATTTCTTTGATCCCCTCACCTTGATCCATCATCGCATATGGGGGCGCTATTTGCTTGCATGCCTGCGCTCCTGCGTTCTACAAAATAAAAGCGTATTTTAAGACAACGATCAATGGAGAATAATGATGGTCGATTTGATTTCCCCAAAAAGCCTTAATGAATGGATTTTTGATGGCGAAGAATTGGCCCTTATCGATGTTCGCGAAGCTGGCCAATTTGGTGAAGGCCATTTGTTGTTTGCAATTCCTATCGCATTTTCTGAATTGGAAAATAGAATCCACAAAATGGTTCCCCGAAAAGATACCAGGATCGTGCTCTGTGCTGAAGCTGGGTCCGAGGTAATTGATCGCGCTGCAGCATGCTTACAGGACTTGGATTATGGTCATATCGCTATCCTTGATGGCGGGGTTGAAGCTTGGAGTGAAGCAGGATTTACGCTGTTTAAGGGTGTTTTTGTTCCCTCCAAACTTTTTGGCGAAATGGTGGAAGAAGTCTACCATACACCACATATTTCCGCGCAGGAGTTGAAAGATCTACAAGATAGAGATGCCAATATTTTGTTGCTCGATGGCCGTCCGAAAAGTGAGTTTAAGGCAATGACGCTGCCGGGAAGTACCTGTTGTCCCAATGCAGAGCTCCCCCGTCGCTTGCATCAACTAACCTCTGATCCTGATACGATGGTTGTTGTTCATTGTGCAGGCCGAACGAGATCTATTTTGGGTGCACAGACATTGATCAATTTTGGTGTATCACAGAATGTTGTGGCGTTGGAAAATGGCACCCAAGGTTGGGCATTGATTGATCTGCCCTGGCAGCATGGAGCAACGGCATTCTATCCAGAAATTGATGATGGTGATTTGGAAGCTCAGCGAGCCCAAGCTCGTGCCATGGTTGAGAATTTACCGGTTCCTTTTTTGTCAGCTGATGATGCTGAGCGCTTGTTGTCATCCAAGGAGCACAGTCATTTCATTTTAGATGTACGTACACCTGAGGAATTTAAATTGGGTAGTTTGCCAGGCGCACAACATGCTGAGGGTGGACAGCTGATACAATCAACAGATCGGTATGTTGGTGTCCGTCATGGTAAAATATATTTATGGGATAACGAAGAACTTGTTCGCGCACCAGTGGTGGCGCATTGGTTGGCACAAATGGGCCATGATGTGTCAGTGTTAACGCAAGCTCCACGCCTATCTCTTGCCCATATTGAAGCCCAAAAACATCATGTTGAGCCAATCTCAATTGCAGCCTTGCGGTCTATGCAGGAAGCACGTGAAAATCTTGTTATTTTGGATCTACGGCCAAGCATGGATCATATTCAAGATGCCATACCTGGAAGCATCTGGATTACCCGTGCACATCTGCATGTTCATCTGGAATCTCTTCAAAAAAACAAGCAAGTCATTTTGGTTGGGGATGATGATAAAGTTGCTTTGGTAGCGGGTGATTTGCAGAAATCAGGCCTTTCATGTGTGCAGTTGCAAGGTGGGATGCAGGCATGGGCTGAAGCGGGATTGGCAACCCAACCCAACCCCAGCCAATTAACAGACAAAGATTGTATTGATTATTTATTCTTTGTTCATGACCGTCATCAAGGCAACAAGGACGCCATGCGTGCCTACTTAAGTTGGGAGCTTGGACTTATTGCCCAAGCTTCAGAACAGGAGTTGCAGAGTTACCCTCTTTGGCAGTTAAAAAACAACTTAAGCACGTCTTAATATTTTGGATTTCATGTTGTTTAAAGTATCAATCAAGTGGGCTAATTTGGCGTAAAATGGGCTTATTCTGTTTGTTCCCATAAAACCGGCATAAGCTTTGCAAGACCAAAAACAGATCGTGACGGCAGGTTTCGATTTTTGTTTAGTTTTTTGCGGGTGTTGTGATGGTTGAATTGTTACAGAATGATGGTGCGGCAGTTGAAAACCGTGCTGAGGACAATATTCCTGATGTCCTTCTCATAGATGGTGTGGCTACCTTGCGCTCATTAGAACATGGTCAATTGCAACCTTTAACGCGCTTGTCCGCAACAAAATTTGTGTTCACAACATCCCTCATCCCCTGCATGCGCGCAGTTCTTGAGCGTGGAACGATTACCAAAAAAGAGGCTGAATTATTTGATGAGGCTATACAAAAGCATTTGAGCGACGCCCTACTTGAGCAACTGAAATCAGAAGATGTTGCTGTATTAGAGCGTTTGCTCTTGCCTTTTGTTGAGGGTGACACTCAAGCAGCTGACAGGCGCCAAGTGCAGGAGCCTTTGGGTGTGGGTGAGCTGCTGCATGAAGCCTTGGCGACCTTGGAATCCTCGAAAAGGGTAACCCGTCCCATGGAGCAGCACCTCAAGATTGCTGTCTTGGTATTCCAGCAAATGATTGTTCCTGCCTTTGAACATATTTTGGCGTCGGGTGAAGTCGCCAAACATGATGCTGCACTCATCAATGAAATTATCCAACATCATGTGGATGATGCCTTGCTTGATGCCATAGGGCCACAAGCAGTTGAGGTGATTGAGAAGCTTCTCCTTCCCTTTGCAGCAGATACAAATCCTATGGAATCGCAACAAAAAGATGTTGCAAAACTTTTTGCTGATGCCGTGGTGATGTTGGGGACAACCGTTGGTTCAGGGTTGGAGGATACAGAGAGATTGTCTTTGGCAAAATTTGCATTTCGCGACTTGGTGATGCCTGGTATTGAACAAGCCCTTCAAAACGGCCAATTGAGTGCTGCCGCCAGTGAAGATTTGAGATATATTCTGGGACAGCATGTGAATAACGATCTTTTAGACGCCATGACGCCACATTCAGTCAAGCTCATAGAAACAATTCTCACATCACCTTTCTTTTCTATGAGTGATGAAGCTGGTACCCAGCATCCTTCAGAGGACAGGCTGGTTGAACATCATGTTGGGGATGTTGAGGCACAATTGCATGAAGCCATTATACGTTTAAGAGATGTAGATATCTCCTCAGAAAATTCGGCGTATTTATCCTACAAAGTATTTCAAGACATTGTTCTTGAAGCCATTCGCCAATTGACCAAAGACACTGAAGCTTCCGAAAACTTAGCTGCATTGACCGGGGCAATTTTCTCAAACCATTGCAGTGTTGAGGTGGTCAATTTGTTTGATGAAAAAACCAAAGCGGAGCTCAAAGATTTCTTTGGCAGACCCCATATGCGCGGACATATCGACGAGCAGCTTTTGCTGCATGTTGCATAGTCTTGAGTAAAGGACATCAGAAACCATGGTAGGAATAGTCACGGACACAGGTAATCTTTATGCACAAGCAGCCGTAAGAACAGCGGGTCAAGATAAAGAAGAGGCCATGCGGCGGCTTTCCACAGGCAAACAGTTAAATAGTGCTTCTGATGATGCGGCTGGGGTGTCCATTGCTTCACGGCATACGTTAAATATTGTTGCCTTGCGTAAAGCCATGGATAATGCGGCAGACGCTCAAAACCTCCTCGCAACCGCTGAAGGTGGTATGGTTGAGATTGAGAACATCTTGCAGCGTGTTCGTGAACTCATTGTTCAAGGCGCCAATGACACATTGAGTCCAGATGACCGTTCGAAAGTAAAGTTAGAAATTGACTTGCTGATTGAAGAAATTGACCGTATCGCCGAAACCACCACTTGGGCGGGGGAAGTACTCTTCAATGGAGTTCGTCCCGCAGGTGAGCTTGCCACAACAATTGGTGAGGTAAAAAATCTGAACTTTCATATAGGAGCGATGTCCAATGCAGCCAACACGGTGGGCATTGATTTAAAAGCTCTTACTTCGCAGGCCTTGGGCATCAAAGCAGGTGTCATTATTCCAGAAATGACTGGCTCTGCAACAGATGTAGCACCTCTTGCCAATAGTTATGTGGTTAATAATGCAACAGCAACCTCGGCAAACTTGGAGATCAATTATAGCTTTAACGCAGGGGATACCTACAGCTTCAAAATTAATGGCCATACTGTGTCCATCACCGCTGATGCAGATGATGGCTATGCCAATAATATGGCTGGACTCAATGCCCAAATGGTCGATGAAATCAACAGGATTTCAGGGGCGCAATTTGATGGAAGCAATAATTTTACCCAATCAGATTTGGGTTTTTACGCAACGCTTTCCAATACAGGAAAAGTAGCGATCAGCTATCCTGCACCCGTTGTGAGTGATGTTACTGATAGCAACACCCCAGCGACCTTTTCGGTGACCAACCAAACGCTAACGCAATCAACTGTTGGGAATTCAGCTTCATTAAAAATCAATGGAACATCCGTCACGCTTCCTGCAGTTGCGTCTCCTTTCTCTAATGACGCAGCTGGTTGGTCGGCACAGGCGGTACAAAAAATTGAGGATGCTGGGGTCTCTGGACTTACATTTGATACAACAACTGCTGGTTCCGTAACATTAACGTCTAATTTGGTCGTTTCCGATCTTGTAACCACGGCCCAAGTTGGTGATGATGTGGGACTCCAAATTCAAGGATCGAAGGTATCCGTCATAGGGGCAGCGTCGGTAGGGGATAGCTTCAGTTTGGTGATTCCAACTGAGGCCATACCCAATGGAAAAACAATTACCGTGACCTTAGGCGCCACTGATGGAACCACTGCGGCAGAGATTGCCAGCCTTATCAAGGCAGAAATTTCAACAGCAATGACGAATGATACAAACTTTGTTGTGGAGGTTGTTGATAATCAAGATGGCTCATTAACCATTGTGGAGGCGACGAGTAATGGCATTGTTGTTGACAGCAACAGCACAGCCAATGCGTCTTTGGTGAAGGTTGAAAATGCACTTTCAACACTTGCAGAAGCTCGAGCAGAATTAGGTGCCATGGTTAATCGCATGGGCAGTGCCATTGAGAATTTGAGTTCAATTGCCGTAAATTCAGAATTAAGTCTTGGTCGCATCGTTGATGCAGATTACGCTGTAGAAATGGCGAAGTTCACAACAGCTCAAATATTGGAACAAGCAGCCATGGCGATGATGGCGCAAGCCAACGCTTCAAAGCAGCAGGTCATGACCTTATTGCAAGGATAATAAATGCTTTCATTTCCATTTTATGCCGATGAACAACCCTTTCGCCTTGGTGTTCATCGGTTGGGTAAGAGCAAAAGCGCGATAGCTGTTTCGCTTTTAAAGCCTCTCTTTTAACCTGGTAAGAATTCAAGTTTTGTAGCTTGGATCTATTTGGTCAAGTTTTCGGCAGAGCGCGGCAAACTCTAACGCCCCATAGTCTGCTTCTGCAGCTGCAAAATTGTTCACATCATTACCTGACTTCTGAGCAACATCTTCTGGTATGATGCGCAACGTGCCCGCTGCACCTGCATCCAACTGAACTTGAGCGGCTCGTTCCAAACGATACAACCATAAAAATGCCTCTGGAATTGTTTTGCCAGTCGTCAGAAGGCCATGGTTTTCTAGGATCATCGCATGGTGAGCCCCTAAGCTTTCAATCAAACGTTCGCGCTCATCAAGGTAGAGGCTGACACCTTCATAGGTGTGATAGCTCAAGCGGTGATGTAATGCGGTTGAGCCCATAGAAATGGGCAATAGACCTTCTTTGACAGCGGCGATAGCCATACCCGCGCGTGAATGGGTGTGCATGACAACATGATGTTCAGCATCTTCTGCCATGTGAATGGCAGAGTGAATAACAAAACCAGCAGCGTTCACGGGGTAGGGGTTTTCATCATCTACTTTGTTCCCATCAACGTCAATTTTAACAAGATTAGAGGCCGTAACTTCATCATAGCGTAGGCCATAAGGATTGATCAGGAAATGAACCTTATCCCCAGGAACACGTGCGGTAAGATGGCCATATATCAGCTCACACCATCCGAAATGATCCACAAGTCTATAGGCTGCGGCTAGCGCAACCCGCAGGTCCCACTCTTCTTGAGGTATGGCTTTTTGCCTTGTGAATTCAACAAATGCGTTCATCTTCCCAACTCCTCTTAATTTTAAGGCTTGATACCCTTGGTTCACGGAGATGGTGCAGAATTATCTTTCTGTTGGCAATCAAATTTTCTTAACCCAAGCAACCAAGAGTAATTGCTCTTGGCTGCTTAGATACAATCAGACCGAGAATCCATGTGGGGCTAAGTCGGCCAGCAATTGATCCCGCTTTTCATCTGACATGGGACGGAAAGGGGGGCGCAACTTCGCCCAATTTGCCTCACCAGTGGATTTGGCCAAGATGGCTTTCTGCGCTGGTATAGGTGCATAATCCTGAAACAAAACACGAACCGCACGAACGGTTTGGTGTAAGCTTTCAGCTTCTTCCCACTGTCCAGAATGACAAAGATCAATCACTTTGCCGATATTGGTGGGGTTGAGGTTGGCGGTTGCAGAGATACATCCTGGAGCGCCCAATTTGATGGCGTCGATGACGGGAAGCTCCGAACCGGGATAGACAATCAATCCCTCAATAGCCAAAAGCTTTTGCGTATTTTCCCAGTTGCCAGAGCTATCTTTGATGCCAACAATTACCTCTGGAAAACTATTATGTAAGCGTTGTACCAAATCTATCGACAATCCTACCCCTGATACTTGAGGGATATGGTACAGATAGATTTTTAAATTGGGACGATCAATTTCCTGGATAAGGCTTGCATAATAATCAAACAAACCTTCATCACTCATGCCTTTGAAGTAAAAGGGAGGTAAGGTCATAACCCCTGCACAGCCTAAGTCCATGGCATGTTGGCAAAGGATCGTGGTGTCTGCAATGTTGCACAAACCAGTGCCAGGTATGAGAACAGATGCATCTATGCCGGCATCTACAAGCCCATCAAGTGCGTCCATACGCTCTTGGTTGCCTACGGATAATGCTTCCCCAGTGGTTCCAAAAGGGGCGAGGCCAGAACATCCATTTGCCAATAGATGCAGAGCCAGCTTGTTGTACAATTCTTGGTCGACTTTGGTGTCAGACGAAAATGGGGTCAGGATTGGCGCAATGAGTCCTTTGATCATGACGGTCACCTCAAATGGTCAGGTTGATGAAAAACGTTCGTAAGGTTTCACATCTAGGCGATTTTTCCTAGAGGAGATTTACCAAAAATATCTTGCCTGGAAAGCTTCGAACATGCTCCCCTTATGCATATCAACAAAAGAGGTGTCACATGACAGGGCGTTTGCAAAACAAAAGAGGTTTAATCACAGCTGCAGCTTCAGGCATGGGACGTGCTGGCGCAGAAATGTTTGCGGCACAGGGTGCATCTGTTGCTCTTGCTGATCACAATACACAGGAACTTGAGAAACTGGTTGCTCATATTCAAAACAATGGAGGAAAAGCGGTTGCGTTGCCTGGAGACCTCTCTGACGTGGAACGTGCAAAAACCATTGCTGATGACGCGGCATCACATTTAGGGGGCTTGGATTTTGTTTGGAACCATTTGGGCCATCCTGGGCCTGGTCGTGTTGAGGGAATGGATCAGAACGACTTCAATCTTGCGGTTGATTTGAATATGCGCTCTGTATTTGCAACCACTGAAGCCGCGCTTCGTTATTTGCGGCAAAGTTCTGGGGGGAGTATTTTGTACACAGCTTCCACGGGAGGTCTTGTAGGATCTCGTTATTCGCCTGTCTACTCTGCCATGAAACATGCTGTTGTTGGTTACATGAAATCCCTTGCATTACGGGTCGCTGCAGATGGTATTCGTGTTAACGCTCTGTGCCCTGGTCCTATTGAAACCCCTATGTTTGGGGTTTTTGGAAGTCGCCCAGATCAACCCCAACGTAGCCTAGATGAGGTTCGTCAAGCAGCTGAGCGTATTGTGCCCTTGGGGCGGATAGGTCAGCCAGAAGAGGTCGCACATGCAGCTCTGTTTCTGTTGTCGGATGAGGCGTCATTCATTACCGGCGCTACCTTAGCGGTAGATGGTGGTTTTACTGCTGGATAATCAGCTTCGCGCCAGTTCGTCTTGAGCAATTTGTAAGGCCAAATATTTCGAAAATTGTCTGCATTGCGAGAACGCGCCAGCGGTGAACCATAAACCTTCCTGAGCCGTACGTGTCCACATGTTTGACAATTCTTGGCGGTTTCCAAAGCCCCAAATCTTGCCGACCTTTTTTGCGACATCTGGCCCAAATAAGTCCAAAACCATGGATTCTGGTCCTTCATAGCCTGTGGCCAAAACCAGCAATTCAGCGGTCTTTTCATCTCCATTGGTCATTTTAAGGCCTTTGGGGGTAAAGGCTTCGATGTCTTGGCTGGCCATTAATTTGATTTCGCCATTAATCAACAATTCTGAGCAGCCTATATTGAAATAATAACCTCCCCCTCGGTTACGGTACAAAAGGGGCCAACCGGTATCATCTGGACCAAAATACAAACGGAAACCTACCTTTTCCAAACCCTCAAGGAGTTCTTTGTCCAGTTTCTTGCTTTCTGCTGTGATCAACTTGTGCATCTCAATCATAGGTTCAAGCGGTGTTGCAATGGCAAGAATATCCCTATCCTCGAGGCTCGGTCCTGGGGTGAGCAAAAGGCTGTCATACAGCTGGGCTGATGGTTCTACATTGGTGATCAGTGTGGGGCTGCGTTGTATCATGGTGACATGAGCGCCATGGCCATGAAGTTCTTGAGAGATATCGTGGCTACTTGTGCCTGTGCCCATAACCAATACAGACTTATCACGGTAGCGTTCAGCATCATGAAATTGGCTCGAGTGGAGAACATCACCTTCAAATGAATCTAGCCCTGGAAGTGAAGGGATCTTGGGTTTGTTGCTTACGCTTGTGGCCATGATGATATGACGGGGATACATATGACGAATATTTCCATCTTTTGTGCGAAGTTGGACCTCCCATTTTTGGTCATGATCAAGGCGTTTTGCGCCAAGGAAATCTGTTTGGGTCCAAAAATTGATTTCCATGGCTTCGACATAGAATTCCAGCCAATTCGCAATTTTATCTTTGGGTATGTATAAAGGCCAAGTTTTGGGGAATGGAAGAAAAGGAAGATGGTTGGAGTCTTTTTGATTGTGAAGCGACAGGGTGTGGTAACGTTTGCGCCAATTGTCTCCAATTCTCTCCATGCGGTCTACAACCAGACAATCAATTCCTAAATTTCCCAATTGTGCAGCTGCGGTTAAACCGGCATGGCCACCTCCAACAATCAAAACCGTTGGTTCATGTTGTTCGTAAGCTGCAGATTTTTTTCGTTCATCCAACCAATTTGGACCGGTAAAATCACGAGCGTAGGGATCATTGCGCTGCTGATCGGGTTCAGTGTTGGGGGTGATATCATCAAGTTGGGCAAGAGCCGTCATGATGGTCCATGCACGTAGTTGGTCATTTTCCAGTATAAAACGCAGGACAGCCTCTCCTGAGCCACCATCCCATTCAAAAGCAGCAATAACCTCAAGGACATCCCGTCCCGCGCGCTTTACCCATCTGATGGGTTCACGCTTGGTATCTATATGGAAGTTTGCTGCTTTTTTGTGCGGCTGGGTCTCAGACCATTTTTGGTTCATTTCCTCAAGGCCTGAACATGTATCAATCACCCGTCCAAAGGCTACAATATCACGCCAATGGGCATCTTGAAGAAAGAGTCCTGTCTGAGAAAGCTTGCAACTGGAGCCACTGGCTTTGGTAATCAACCACTGGTTAAATTCATGAAACCATTGATTCACATCATCAGTTGTCACGGGATCAGATCCCTTGGCATGAGCTTCAGAGAGGATATTAACATTGTTCATATTGTTGCCTGTAAGATCAAAACGGAATGTTACGAGTGTAAAAGTTTGATCTTCCAATGCAAGAGCTTAGTTGGTGCCTGTGACAACAGTTTTTATGATGTTGTGGGTTTTGGCCGGTCCACGAAATAGTCTGTTATACCAGCGGCAAGCCACATAAACAGCAAAGCTACCCATGCTGTAACAGCCATCACAGCGCCGCCAGTGATACCCGCACCAACTGCACAACCACCCGCCATCATGCCACCATACCCCATCAAACAGGCGCCGATGAGATAACGTGAAAGACCTGTTTCATGGGTGAAGGTTGCAATAGAGAATTGCCCAGTTGCCTGCGCTGCACAAAAACTTCCCACAAAAACACCCAATACGATACCAATATCAAACTCGAGTGGGATCATAGGGCTATTGATCAAACCCATAAGCGTATCGGCCGAGGGCCCGGTAAAACTTACGGACTTGATGGGAACCAGTTCAAAAGACCAGCCTGCATGCCACGCCGTGATGCCCCAGCCCATCGCGACACTGAGACCCACAAGAATTGCAAAAATATAACGCTTGACGCTTGTGTCGGACCGTTGGGCAAACCAAATCGCGACACCAAATAGGATAACCGCAAAGATCAATGCGCCATGGGCGGGAAGGTGGTTCGTGAGATCTCGATCAAACGGTGCGACCAGCCACCAGCTCGATATCTCCATACGGCTAGGCGATAGAGCACCGCGCAAGCTGGCTTGTGAAATGACGGTGACCACCAAGCCTGTGAGCAGTGCCCGAAGGTTACCAGTAGCCGATAACACCAACAACCGACTTGCACAGCCCCGCGCCAAAATCATGCCAATACCGAACATAGACCCCCCAATAATGGCGCCTGAGAGGGATCCTGTTGTTGCCAATTGTCGTATGTCAGCACGCGGTAGCCATTCAATGCTGACAAGCCATTGTGTGCAAAACAGCGCCGTTGCAAAAGTGAATAGCCAAATGGCGAATTTGGAACCTGATTGACCACGCCAGAATTCAATGCAAGCTGAGCGAAGACAAAATTGGCTTTGTTGGGCACAAGCACCAAAAAGGAGGCCTGTGATCAGGCCAATAATCAGCGACACCTCACCGGCTGAATAGGCCTCAAGCCAAGCGCCAAACATGTGTCTCTCCTTATTATGCAATCCTATGGGATGGCTACATCCCAATCATAGATGGAGAAACTACACAAGTCTTGTGGGGTTTTCCAGATGTCTAACCTTACCCCAAGTCCCAAAGCTCAAATGTTCTATGCGTTGAGACGCCGTTTCCGTTGGGCATCATGTAGTAAGGCTGCCATGCGGTAAAATCCATGCATCATTTTGGAGAAAGGTAGCGTGACAAAGAATGCCATGACCAAGGACAGATGGATGGCAAGAAAGGTCGAAACGGCAGAAGTCCCCGTAGCGGCATACAACATGAGTCCAGACAGACCAACAAGACCCGTTAACATGACAAATGCTTGGTCTCCAGTCGTTGTCGATACCGACCCAAGTTCAGGGTCTGCTTTGCTTCTCATAAACCATAACCCCAAAGAACCAATCGTCAGTAAAACCCCACCAGATATTCCAAAAATTTTGGGCAAAGTCCAAATGCCGTAAGGTGCAGGCCAATCAAACCATAATGCATAATGGTGGCAACCGATGTAGAGGCGAAGCATAATAAGAACCCAAAAAGAACTGCTTGATGCGCATGCCTGCGGCCATTAGAGTATCGGTCTTTTTTCTCAAAATTACAGCCAAGTTCTTGACCGCCTTTAAGGTTGCGCATCGTAGCCACGGCGCGTGAGGCCTCGAAAATATCTTGAAGATGTAACATCCCACCCCCAACAAATTTCCAATAGGAGTGAACGGACCAAATACCCAACGCCAGGGGAAGCAAAAAAGCTGGTGCAAAAATGGCAACCATGACATTATGGGATAGGTAGCCATAAAACCCTAACCCTTCAGGATTGGGAAACTGCATCATGGCCCCGATGAGAAAGAGGAAACTCAGGGAAACAATAGATACCCAAGCAGCTGCATGAGTCGATATCCATTTGGCCAATTGTTTGGGCTTTGCAAACTCAATCCATGAGGCATGACGCAATTCTGCCAGGGTGCCGGGCAAATTGATCGCAAATTCATGAGGTGGGGTATATTGACAGGCATAATAACATCCCCGGCAATTATGACATAAATTTGCCAATTGGATCATGTCATGATCTTGATGTTCTCTTTTCGCGGATACAGCCGGGAATACAGCGCAGTAAGATGAACAAAAACGACAAGCGTTGCAGATGGAAATTTGTCGGTTTGCTTCTTTCGTAAGGGCAACCAAATCAAGCTGCATAATGTGATGCTCCTTTCCCAGCTAAGCGGCCAAATACGGTTCCAATTGTCATGCCAAAACCCGCCAAGTAGCCTTGCCCCAAAATACTTCCCGCCATGATTTCTCCTGCCGCCCAAATATTTTCAAAACGGCCTGTTTCATGATGGACACGGGCTTCTTCATCAACTTTGAGACCCAGATAAGTAAATGTTACGCCAGGGCGTAATGAGTACGCATAAAAAGGTGGCTCCAAAATAGGACGGGCCCAATTTGTTTTGTTGATCTCAAGTCCCTTGGTGCTTAACCCGTCAAGTTCTGTTGGGTGAAAAGAACCTTCTTGGCATGCGGCGTTGTAAGCCGTGATTGTCTCTTCAAGTTTTTGCCCTGGTAGCCCAAGAACCTGAGCCAAGCCTCCTATGGTGTCAGCTGTCTCAGGGGGGAAAACGGAAGGCATGAACAGATCTCGTGAGCGGCTATCGATGATAGAAAATGCGATTTGGTCAGGCTGTGCAGCCACCAAACGTCCCCAAATTGCATAACGCTTCGGCCAAACGTCTTCACCTTCGTCGTAAAAACGTTCACCTTTATTGTTCACCACCACCGAGAAAGGAACACAATCAAGTCGCGTTACAATCCCACCATCAAATTTGGGTGCGCGTCCGTCAATGGCTACCGCGTGACATTGGGTAGGGTCTCCCACTGTCGAGGCGCCTTGGTCCATCATGTCGCGCAGTACAACCCCACGATTGTAAGGGGTGCCCCGAATAAGAAAGTTTTCTGCAGCTGGTCCCCAAGCCCGTGCCAACCATTCAAGATCAGCTTGAAATCCTCCTGATGCAAGCACCAGTGATTTTGCAGAAAAGGTTTGCCGGCCTTCTGGTCCTTCTGCTTCAATATGGGTAAATGCCAAGCCTTCAAGCCCTACATGGGTAACAGACGTTTCGTAGCGCACATCAACGCCAAAGTCTTCAGCGGTGTTGTATAAGGCATTCACAACTGCTTTGCCGCCCCCCAGAAAAAAGGCATTGGTGCGCGACAATGATAATGTACCCGCTAGAGATGGTTGAAAGCGTACGCCTTGTTGTTCAAGCCACGGCAAACAATCCTCAGATGATCGAATGGCAAGACGCGCAAGCGTTTCGTCGGTTTGCCCTGCGGTAACGCGCAAAAGATCATCATAATATTCATCTTCGTCATAGGTGCCACTTAGGACCGACATAGGGCCATCATGTTTGCAACGGAAATTGCGGGTGTGGCGACTGTTTCCGCCCCGATAGACCTTTGGGGCAGATTCCAAAACAATCACTTTCGCGCCATTGCGTGCGGCGGTGACCGCAGCGCAGAGGGCAGCATTGCCTCCGCCCACAACAATGACATCATAGATTTGATCAGTATGTTTGGAAGATGAGGTCGACGAAGCGTGATGCATAAGTTTGAACTCACTGAAATGGCTATTGATGGTTTGATTAGAGATTTGCGATGTAGAGGCTACAGGCCTTGTTCGTCAAATACCTTCTTTGCCGCCCTAAAACATTCCAATGATTGTGGAACGCCGCAATAAATAGCAACAACATGGATGATGGCCCGAATTTCTTCTTTGCTCACGCCATTATTGAGTGCGCCACGGCAATGAACTTCCCATTCATGCATTTTCCCAAGAGCGCCAATCATAGCCAAATTCATCATTGAGCGGGTTTTTGCATCAATAGTGTCGTCTCCCCACCCAAAACCCCAGCACCAAGCTGTCATGGCCTCTTGAAAAGGGCGTGTGAACTCATCTGCTTGTTCCAATGAGCGTGTGACATAGGCATCACCAAGTGTTTCCTTGCGTTTTGCAAGTCCTTTTTCAAAAAATGAATCCATGTTTTTTCCTTTATTTGGCTTTATGAGGGGCGCTGGGTGGCGTAAGGGGAATTGTTGTAACGAAATGTTCCTGTGCCGGTGGCTACCATATTGCCCAGCTCATCCTTTACCGTTCCTTCCGCAAAAAAGATCTTGCGTCCTCCCCCTATTTTTGTGGCGCGACAAATCAATTTGTTTCCAACTGGTCGCCCTAAGAAACTTACATTCATGTTCAATGTCATGGCAAAGGCAGGTGCATCCCGGTCACCTGTGTAGCAACCAGCGTAACCCATCACGGTATCAAGCAGAACAGCATAGAGACCTCCATGAGGGATCCCATATCTGTTCATATGGTGATGTTGCAGAGGGAGATGAAATATCGCTTCATCAGCATTCCATTCATGCATCTCAAATCCGAGATGGGCCTGCATCGGATAGGGTGGCTCAATAAGTGTAGCGTCCATAGGTCGTCCTTTGTTGATCGTATGTAGTTGAAGCTTCGGTGGGGATTTACATTATTTTTTATCCATCCGTCATGTCTGTTCGTTCCATTAAGGTTTTCTGAGCCTATCAGTCTTTGAAAAACAGCATCTTTGTAAGAAAGGCAGGACCTTGATGCCCTGTACCATCTTTTAGGTCTTCCTCGCCAACATGCGCGTGTTTCAAGCGCAAGGGTTTTGCCTCCGAAACAAATTCTTCTGGGTCATAGGTTAACGCCACGTCACCTGGACCTTTATGAAGAAGGCTTACATGGTCAGGATGAAACCCTTCCACCAGCAAACAACCTCCAGGTTTGAGAATAGATGTGATTTGTTGAAGGATAGCCCTGCGTTCGTCTGGGGGAACCTGAAGATACATCATGGCCACGAAGTCTATGCTATGTTTGGGTAAAGGCAAGCGTGTGGCATGCGCCACAAAACGCTCGACGGGAACATCATAGATTTGATCTTGAAGCTTAGCTTTTGAAACAGCTATTGGGGAGAGGTCACAAGTCAGGACACGCATGCCCCGTTTGGCCAAAAATCGAGAATGCCGTCCTTCACCATCACCAGGTAGAAATGCAATGCGCCGTTCAAATTGTTGTGGATCATTGTTTGTGTATGTTTCTACCAGATAGGCTGATGGCTCATCACCATACAGAAGCTCTTTTGTTTGTGCGTATTTTCGATCCCATTTTTGGGCGATCATGCATGTTTTGGATGGCGGATATGTCATGATTTCTCTGGCGTTAAGATAAAAATTTCACGTAACTACATCATGTGCAGTGGTGAAGGACTGATATATTGATGACAACGCAAAGGCCAGATCAATCAAAAGCGCCAAGTTGGCTGCCATTTGCGCCATGGCTTTTTGTGTGCCTTTGGAGTGCAGGTTATGGGGTGGCAAAACTTTGCCTTGAATACACCACCCCTCTCAATTTGCTCGCCATGAGGTTTGTTTTAACTGCTTCGATTTTGGCTCTACCCTTAGTTTTTTACAAAGTAAGCTTCCCATCATGGCGTGCGTTGGGCCCGCTTTGTTTGGTTTCTTTATGTATCCATGTTGTTCATTTTGGTTTGGTCTATGGTGGTTTAAGTTTTGGAGCATCTGCAGGTGTTCTTGCATTGTTTGCTGCAAGCCAACCTTTATTGGTAGAAGTTTCTGTTAGTCTATTTTATAGACGCTTTCCTCGGGTTGTTACCATGACAGGGCTTGGCCTTGGTATGGCTGGGGCGGCTTATGTCATTATCATGCGACATGAATTCTCAGCAGGCGCATTATTGGGCGCACTGATGGGTTTTTTGGCGGTGGTGTCGTTCTCCATTGGTACAGCCTGTGACCGGTATCGAACAAAAAATGAGAGCCCGCTGGCTGGTTATTTTGTTCAGTATCTTTTCGCAGCCATCGTAAGTCTACCTCTCGCATATGCCGTTGAAGGATTGCAGATCACCCCACATATCAATTTGTTGGCGGGTGTTGGTTACTTGGTTTTAGGAAATGCAATTGTTGGTATTTTTCTTCTGCTCACCATGGTTCAGTTTAACAGCTTGTCACGCGTAACTTCCGTTATGTTTTTGGTTCCAGGATTGGGCGCTTTGATTGCGTGGCTGGTGGTAGGGGAGGCCATGCCCTTTGAAACATGGCCTGGAATTATCATGGCAGGCCTTGGGGTGATCATGGTTCTTTATGCTGAGACAATTTTTCCATCAAAAAACAATGGCAAACAAGATGTATGAACCTAAGTAAGCAATGGGTATTTTTTTCTTGCTGGGGTTGTTTACATGGTCGTGCACAAAGTTCGCCAACTTTTTAAGAATGAAGCTTCGGGTGGAATTCTTTTGATGGTCGCTGCATTGTTGGCTCTTTTTGTTGCCAACTCGCCAGCTTTAGAAGTCTATCAGTCAGTTCTTGCTTCCAAATTCACCATAGGATTTGAAGGGTTTAAACTTTCTAAGGCACTTATTCTATGGATCAATGACTTTTTGATGGCTCTGTTTTTTCTACTTGTGGGGTTAGAAGTCAAACGTGAGATTGTTGAAGGTGAATTGTCATCATTGTCTCAAGCCCAATTGCCTGTTGTGGCCGCAATAGGTGGCATGGCCGTTCCTGCACTTATTTACATCATGTTTAATCAAGCAGACCCCATTGCATTACGAGGTTGGGCCATTCCTGCAGCAACTGATATCGCTTTCGCATTGGGTGTTTTGGCGCTGTTGAAGTCGAGAGCCCCGCTTTTTCTTAAAGTTCTTCTTACCGCGATTGCTATTATCGATGATTTGGGCGCGATTGTTGTGATAGCCCTTTTTTACACAGCTGAACTGAATATGGCAGCCATGGGAGGAGCTGCAGTGGTGTTGCTTTGTCTTCTTGCCCTGAACCTGAGTGGAACGCGCGCCATCACGCCTTATTTGTTGTTAGGGCTTATTTTGTGGGTCTTTGTACTTAAATCAGGTGTGCATGCGACCTTGGCGGGGGTTGCAACAGCCATGGCCATTCCTTTAGCTCGGGTTGGTGGGGAATATGAGCCACCTCTGTTAAGGCTAGAGCATGGCTTAGCTCCATGGGTAGCTTTTTGTATTCTCCCAATATTTGCATTTGCCAATGCCGGTGTTCCCCTCAATGGGGTTGATATGGCGACGCTTACCAAAGGGGTGTCTCTTGGTATTATCGCAGGGCTTGTTGTTGGCAAATTGGTTGGTGTTTTTGGCGTCACATGGCTGATGATAACGCTAGGCCTGACGTCCAAGCCCAAAGATGTAAATTGGATTCATATTCTTGCTGTGTCAGCATTATGTGGCATTGGTTTTACGATGAGTTTATTCATTGGATCATTGGCATTTGACGAAGCAGCGATGTTTGACCAAGTAAGGGTTGGGGTACTTGTTGGTTCAACAATTTCGGCCCTTCTGGGGGTGGCGCTGCTCATGAGCACGCCACCAAAAGAAGCTAAGGGTGGATAGAGTAGGGTTCTTATGGACAGTGTGAACATTCATGAAAATCTTGGATCAGATTTTTATGTCCCCGTATCGCCTGCGTCCTTTCAGAAAGTTGCCTTGCGGTTTGTTAACGAACCCCTCCTTCCAAGCCTCGGTATTCATGCGGCAAACGAGGCTTGGCTGGACAAACATTTTTTAGCTTTTGATCCTATTCCAGGAAGTCTAAGCCAACCATTAGCTTTGGCATATCATGGGCATCAATTTAGGCATTATAATCCTGATATCGGTGACGGTCGTGGGTTTTTGGCGGCGCAATGCCGTGATGAACAAGGACGGATTTTAGATTTTGGTACCAAAGGATCAGGGCAGACACCGTTTTCGCGCGAGGGGGATGGCAGACTTACCCTGCAAGGTGGGGTTCGCGAAATTTTGGCATCTGAGGAATTGTCAGCTCGTGGGGTTTATACATCTCGGGCCTTTAGCCTGTTTGAGACAGATGATAAGTTATACAGGCATGATGAGTATTCACCGGCGCGGGCCGGGGTTTTAACCCGTGTTTCTCATTCTCATATCCGTATAGGGACCTTTCAGCGGCTTGCAGCTTTGGGCAAACAAGAGGCGATAGATATGTTGGTTGATCATGTCTTACGTCATTATCTGCGTGAAGCGGACCTGAATTTGCCACCAGCACAAGCAATGTACCGTGCCTGTGTGCAGCGGCTTGCATGTCTTTGTGCGGAATGGATGGCTGCGGGTTTTGTTCATGGTGTGCTCAATACAGATAACCTTACGGTGACTGGAGAATCTTTTGATTATGGTCCTTTTCGCTTTTTGAAAAGCTATGACCCTCACCATGTTGCTGCCTACTTTGATCATCAAGGACTTTACCGTTACGCTCGCCAACCAGAGTCAGTAGGATGGGCTTTGGCAAGACTTGCTGAAACCCTCTTGGGCAAACTGCCTCAAGATATATTGCAGGATGAATTGGATGCTTTTTTACCATCCTATCAGAAAGCCTTGGTAGGGGCTTATTTACATTTGGCGGGCTTGGATGATGCGCCAGAAGAATATGAAAGGCTGGGTGCTGCAATAGATGCCTTATTACGGGGACATCAGGGTGCATTTGTTGATGTTTATGCGGTAATACGTGAGCACTTGGTAGCTGAATTTGGTATATCCCAGCGGCAATCTGATGTTGCGCCAACAAAACCCCTTGATCATGAGCATGTGCAGAATATTTGGCGGGGTATTCATGAAGAAGACGATTGGACATTATTTGATACATATGTTCGAGATAGGCGAGAGGTCAGGGGTTTTCTCTCCAAACGATATGCAGGGCAAGGAGCCTTTTGGGGGTAAGGGTCTTAAAAGATTTTTTAAAAAATGTTTTGGTTGGTTGCCATAATGGGCAAAGATTTTGCGTCAAGCATGAAATGCGCGTTTGTCCTCTTTTTCTCCCTACCTGGGGCAGGGTTAACAACAAAAATGCTGATGAGGTGAAGATATGATACGTATGGCCTGGATTCTCTCTTTATTAGGATTGCTGCCTTTTTTGATGGCGACAGGCTTGGTAATCTTTGTCGACGATATGCAAGCATTGGGGATGCAAATTCTCATAGCCTATGGTGCGAGCATTTTGGCCTTTTTGGGAGGTATACATTGGGGCGTGGGCCTGAAAGTGGGAGGTCCAGCAGATTTGTTGGCCAGTATTGTGCCCTCACTTGTGGCTTTTGCAGCTCTTGTTACCCATGGAGATATGGCATTGGTTATTCTTCTGGCTGGGTTTGTTTCTGTTCTTTCTACTGACTGGCGCTATGCAAATCAGGAAGTCATACCATCCTGGTTTTGGCAGTTGCGTCGGCTCATCACCGTTGTTGTGGTGGCATGCTTCATCGTTAGCTACCTGAAGATTTGGTGATTTTTCCTCGTCTGCACGCATCAGAACAATATTTTACATCATCCCAAACTTTCGCCCACTTTTTGCGCCAAGTGAAAGGCCTGCCACATTGGATACAGGTCTTTTCTGGAAGATCAGATTTTTTGCGCATGCGTGCCATTAGATGTCCTTAAACAAATCAATTTGTTGGTTATTTGGAGCCTTTTTTTGTCCTGTCCGTCTCATGCCCGACCGCTGGGATCCATGACGCTTTTGGATATGATCAGAGATCTCATGGTGAACCTTGCGCTCAGATCGTCTCAATTGGGTGATGCGCTCTTTGGCAATTTTTGCTGCTTCTAGGTGATCAACGATCGGCCATGGATAATCATGTCCCAAACGGATGCCAGAATCGGCCAACATTAAGGGGGCTGCTTTCCATGGTTCATGGCACCAAGGAGCGGGAAGGGTGCGTAATTCAGGTACCCATTGCATCACAAATTTGCCTTTAGGATCTTGGTCATAACCTTGTTTTATTGGGTTGTAGATCCGTAACGTATTGATACCTGTTGTCCCAGATTGCATTTGTATTTGAGAATAATGAATGCCAGGTTCGTAATCCGAAAATAATTTGGCCAAATGCAAAGCCGTATGCCGCCAAGGCTGGAAAAGATGATAACTCGCGACAGAGGTTAACATGGCGCGCATGCGAAAATTTAGCCATCCTGTTTTCTGTAAACAACGCATACAAGCATCGACAAAAGGCCATCCTGTTTGACCAAAAGCCCAGCTTTGATGAAGGTTTTCATTTTCAAAAGGCGTGCGTAGATCTTGGTATAATGGATGAAAACTTCGAAACTCTATGGCAGGCTCCGTTTCAAGTTTTTGGATAAAATGGCAATGCCAATGTAAACGTGAGAGAACAGCTTGCTTGTCGCGTGGGGGAAGAGAGCTTTGCTGAATGGTTTGATAAATTTCCCGCAAAGATAAAGTGCCTAGCGATATATGTGCCGAAAGCCTTGAAGAGCCACCAAAAGCTGTCAAAGGGGACGAGATATGCTTTTGATAGCCAACGCCACGGTTGGAACAGAAGCTATGTAACAGGCGCAGCCCTTCCGCACGTGTTGTATCCCATGGCGTTTTCGCGGCAATCAAATTGGGCTCTTGCTGTGAAGATAAATATTCTTTTGCCCTTAAACCTCTTGGTATGGGCAAGCATGCTTCATTCATAAGGTTTTGCCATTGCTTAGACCAACCTGAACTCCGCGTTTTAATCCCCGCACCACGCCAAATTGACGGAATTCATGCCATGATATCTGATGATCTTTGCACCAATTTTTTACCTTCTTGTCACGTTGATAGGTGAAGTGGTTCCCTGTTTCTTCATGGGAGAATAATGTGAAGGGGCCTAAGCTATCATGAATTTGCCTCAAAATAGCGGTGGGTTCTCCGGAAAAACGATGCAATTTTAAACCTTGCTCTTCTAAACTTGATGCCAGTTCCTGTAATGCAGGCTCTTTGACACGATCATGCCTCATAGCATAATCGGCTTGTTCTGTGCGCATGGGCTCGTTGATATAAAGAGCTAGGATGGGGCCTCGTTGATGGGCATGCCAAAGCGGTGCGTGATCAGCCACACGAAGATCTCTTTTAAACCAAACCACAGAAAAATTTTTCATCATTACGCCAGATACTGTTGCCACATGCCACCGCTGTGATGAACATAGGCGCGAACACAAAAAATGGGAGGCTGTTCATGTTATTGGCAGATCGTTTTGCCCAATTGGGCGAAGAAAATGCATTCGCGGTGTTGGCTCGGGCAAATGCGCTAAAGGCGCAAGGTCGCGATATGATCAATCTTGGTATCGGGCAGCCAGATTTTCGGACTCCAGATATTATTGTCGAATCAGCTATCAAGGCCCTTCGTGACGGTGCCCATGGCTATACTGATTCTCTCGGCATCCCTCCGCTACGGGAAAAGGTTGTTGAATATCTCAGTAAGCGCGGGGTATCTGCACAACCAGATAGGGTTATGATTGTTCCTGGGGGCAAAGTGACCATGTTTTTTGCCTGTATGTTATTAGGGCAGCCTGGACAAAAAATACTCTACCCAGACCCTGGTTTCCCGATTTATCGCTCTGCTGCGGCTGTGACAGGCGCTGAGGTCGTTGGTTATCGCTTGCGTGAGGATGATGACTTCGCCCCTGATATGGAGCAATTAGAAACCTTGGTTGACGCCCAAACATCTCTATTGATTGTGAATTCTCCAGGTAACCCAACAGGCGGTATAATGCGCCAGCATCATATTGAGCAAATTGCTGAATTGATGCGCCGTCATCCTCAGTTGATCGTGATGTCAGATGAAATTTATGGGGAGATGCTGTATGATGGCGAGAAGCATTTTTCTTTGGCTTCCATAAATGATATCGCTGATCGGGTTATTTTGTTGGATGGATGGTCCAAAACATTTGCCATGACAGGATGGCGGATGGGTTTTGGGCTATGGCCCTCTGCTTTGATTGATGCGGCACGCAAATTGTCAGTAAATTGCCATTCATGTGTTGCGGCTTCTTACCAGCACGCCGCGATTACAGCTTTGGATGAGGCTTGGGATCAGGTTGAGCATATGGTTGCAACATTTGACCGTCGACGTAAATTCGCCGCAGATCTTTTAAACGATCTGCCTGGGGTGACATGCCGGGTGCCAAAAGGGGCGTTCTATGCTTTCCCAAATATTACCCAAACCGGCAGAGAGTCACGGGAATTGGCAAAAGACCTGTTGGAAAATCATAGTTTGGCTTTGTTGTCAGGCACTGACTTTGGTGCTCAAGGCGAGGGTTTCTTGCGTGTTTCTGTGGCAGCAAGTGATGAAGACATACAAAAGGGCGTGGATAGAATTCGTACTTGCTTGGCGCAGCATTAACCTTCAGCTGCCCGAAGCCTATGTGAAAAAGAGCGGTCCTGGATGGGCAAATGCAATATGCCCGCCAGGATTCCAAAGGCGATATTTAGCCACCAAATAACATCATAACTGTTGGTTTGATCATAAAGAACACCCCCTAGCCAAACGCCGAGGAATGCCCCAAGCTGGTGAGAGAAGAAGACCAACCCAAACAATGTTCCCATATATCGAACGCCGAAGAAACTTGCCACCAAACCGGAGGTCAATGGGACTGTAGAAAGCCATAACAAACCTGTACCAGCAGCATATAGAAGAACGGAGGCTTCACTTATGGGAAGCATGATAAACATCAATGTGATGGCTGATCGCGAGAGATAGATGAATGATAAACCATAGGGCTTGGAATGTTGGCCGCCCCACCATCCAGCGACATTTGCACCGATGATATTAAACAGCCCTATCAAAGCTAAAGCATATGCGCCCAAAAGGGGATCAAGTCCCTGGTCAACAATGAAGGTGGGTAGATGGGCACCAATAAATGTAACCTGAAATCCACACACAAAAAATCCAGCAGTTAGAAGAACATAGCTTGGTGTCTGACAAGCACAGATAATGGTGCGCTTTAAACCCACATCTTCATATTTGTCTTCATCGCTTGGGTTGGCAGGTGGTTTGGCAAGGACCCAACTGGCCAGCGCAATACATAACGCCATCATGGCTAAGATACTGGCTGTTTGTTCCCAACCAACCAAATCAATCTGCATCTGTGCTATTGGTACCACCAGAAGTTGCCCCAATGACCCTGAGGCGGTCACCAATCCCATCGTGAAAGATCGTTTTGATACCGGTAGTAACTTGCTCAATGCAGCCATAATGATGGCAAAGATGTAAAGCCTACGCCCACACCCACTGCAATGCCTAAACTAAGATAGATAAGCCATGGGTCCTGTGAAAAAGGTATCAAGAAGACACCAGCGGCATAAATCAAAGCGCCAATGAATATAACAGGTCTTGCACCCCATTTATCCGACAGGGCGCCAGCAATAGGTTGCGATAAACCCCAAAAAATATTTTGTAAGGCAAGTGCCAATGACATCACCTCGCGATCCCAAGAAAATGTCATGCTTATGGGAGACATAAACAAGCCAAAACTCGTCCGGATTCCAAAAGACGTCATGGAGATGAAACAGCCCACAATAATCAATAGCCAAATACCTGAAATCGGTTTGTTGTCCTGAGTCATCTCATTATCCCTCACATGAAGATATCTTTGTGGGCAAGGTCATCGCGTAAAGCAAGAAGAAAATTCTTAACAAAACAAGCTGAGTCGTTACAGCAGAATCGCGACAAAAAATTGTCATGAAATATTGCTATCATCAAGAAATGTTAATGTTTTGAGGTGCGTATGGCTGAGGTAAAATATCATCATGTGGGCAAGAAATTTGGAGAACATGAGGTCATCCCTGACCTTGACCTACATATCAAAGATGGTGAGTTCATTGTTTATGTTGGTCCGTCTGGATGCGGAAAAACAACGTTGCTTCGTATGCTTGCAGGTCTTGAAACCCTAAGCGCAGGACAAATTTGGATTGGCGACAACAATGTAACGAATATGTCGCCAAAACACCGAAATGTTGCCATGGTCTTTCAGAATTATGCATTATATCCCCATATGACCGTGGCAGAAAATATTGGCTTTGGTTTGATGGTCAGAGGGACTCCCAAATCAGATCGTCGAAAAAAAATAGAACAAGCTGCTGCCTTGCTCGATATCGACAATTTGCTTGACCGGAAACCAAAAGAGATTTCTGGTGGACAGCGCCAACGTGTGGCGATGGGACGTGCGATCGTGCGTGAACCAGATGTCTTTTTGATGGATGAGCCCTTGTCTAACTTGGACGCTCAGCTTCGCCATCAAATGCGTGCTGAATTGCGCAATATTCAGCAGCGTCTAGGTGTTACGATGGTCTATGTAACCCATGATCAAGTGGAGGCCATGACGATGGCTGATCGAATTGTTGTTCTTGATAAGGGGCAGATACAACAGTTGGGTACACCAAGAGAAATATTCCAAAAACCCAAGAACCGATTTGTAGCGTCCTTTATCGGTACGCCACATATGAATATTCTGCCATGGGAGCAATGTCGGGGGCATGGGATAACGGTCCCCGACGCATTTCAGGATTTATGCAACCATCATCATGTTTATGACATTGGGTTTCGTCCAGCTGATATGACCCTTGCAGATGAAGATGGCGTCATAAAGTTAACAATCAAAACACTTCTTGTCGAAAATTTAGGAAATGACGTTTTGGTGCATGGCCAGATAGGTGGGGAGGGCGGGCATGTCCGCGCTTTGATCCCCACGGAGCAAGCGCCATCTCAAGGCGATGAGCTTGCGGTGGCTATATCTTTATCGAAGCTTCATTTGTTCGATGAAAAAGGTGAGGCTATTGGCTCAAGCTAGAGACTGAGCCCGGATAATCGGGGTCAAGATCGAATGGGTACGGGCCATCAAATTGTCCGATTGGCATGAAATGAGTGACCATTGGTTTGTCATCTCTCTTTAGATGAAGTAGGTAACCTGGTGGTTCCATAATGTAGGTTTCCGAGTTTCCTTGTTGTGATAAATCCAAGGTGACCTGGTGGGCTGGAGACGGGGCTACAACCCCTATTGTTCCCGCAAACATTGTTTGAATCAGTCTGTGATGATGTCCACAAATAACCCTTTCCACCTGAGGATGTTTGGAAATTACTTCCTCGATGATATCTCCTCCAAAGCAACCAATGGCATCCATACCTTGTAGGCCTGTTTGAAACGGGGGTGATGCAGGCAAATCATCGCAGGCTTTTGCTGGTGTGCTTTAAGGGTCATGTCCAGAAACTGAGCATGCTCTTGTGTCATTTGTCCGTGGCTTTTGCCTTCAACAACACTATCAAGTCCGATGATTGTTACAGGAAAAGTATCGATAACAAAATTCATATAACCATGGCTTCCCAAGTAGTTGTGATCTGGGAAATGTGCTCTCATCCTTTCTCGTAAATCATGGTTCCCAGGAACCAGTAAGAATGGCATTGAAAGTTTCGACAGCAAATCCCGCAAAATGGAATATTCGCTATCTCGACCACAATCTGTGAGGTCACCTGTGGCAATGACAAGGTCTGGTTTTGTCTCCAAATGCTCAATATGTTCCACACAAGTCGAAAGAAAAAGATTTGTGTCAACGCGACCATACGCTGGGCTACCGTGTGGTCGAACATGCAAGTCCGTAATCTGAGCAATAATCATAAATCTCTCCATGAATTTTTGAAGAAGGACCTCTTCATAGAGGTCCTTCAAAAATATTTTGTTCAGTTATCAGAATTTTAATGCTGTTTCTTTGGCATAAGGAAGGAGGATTTCATTGGCGTTCTTTTGAGCCCGAGCAGCAGCTTCATCAACGCTTAAAGCAGGATCTGACAAAAGTGCCTGCATTTCGTCTTCTACAGCTTTACGCACAGCAACGGTGTTGTAGGTTGCAATCCATGGTCCAGCGTACTGCAGCTGAGCAACAGCTGTTAAAGCATCAGGGTTTTTCTGTGTGAATTCCTTCATCTCCGGTAAATCATAAGCGGTCATGCGTGGAGCAAAATATCCTGTAAAGCGTGACCAATGACCAATCTTCTCAGCGCTGGTAAGCCAAGAAATAAAATCCCAGGCAGCTGCTTTCTGTTCCTTTGTTGTGCCTTTGAAGGAAACCAATGAAGCACCACCAATGGGAACTGCATTGATAACATTGCGGGGCATAAATGCAACGTCGTAATCAAATTTTGCATTGTCACGAACAAAGGGAAAGCGCACCGGTAGACAACACAATCATGGATGCTTTCCCAGAGAAAAAGGATGTTGATACCTGCTTGGAGTTGGTGACGCCTGTTGGCATTGCCTTATGGATATGTGCCATTTCAGACCAAAATTTTAATGCGGCCTTTGTAGAGGGATGATAGTAATAAATCTCACCAGGGTAAAGTGGGTTATAGAATTGTCCACCAGATGCCATGGATAAAGCTTGAACCAACCACCCATTGTAGTCATAGTTGGATGGCATCATTAGGCCGTACCGTTCTTCATCTGTTTTTGTGAGCTTTTTTGCAGTTTCAATCCATTCTGACCAGGTGGCTGGCGCTTTTTCTATACCTGCAGCTTTAAAATGTTCTTTGTTATAGTAAAGAATAGGGGTCGAGTTCTGAAATGGTACGGAGTAAAGTTTACCCTGATATAAGGCATTTGGGCGCACGGCTGGCCAGAATTCATTTAAGAACGCTTCGAGGTCAACATCTGCTGGTGCAATATCGGCAATTGGGACGATTAAGTCATTCATTGCCAGTTCAGTGGCAAAATTTGCTGACATCAGAACAACAGCAGGAGGCTTTCCTGCTTCAGCTGCTGCTTGGCTTTTTACCTTTGTGTTATCGTATGATCCTGTGAAAACCCCGACAACTTCTACCTTATCTTGTGAGCTGTTATACTCCTTTACAAGTTTTTGCATTTCCCGGGAAAGCTTGCCTTGCACAGGTGCAGGGAACATAAATTCAATTTTTTCTGCTGAAATTGCAGAGGTAGCGAGCATGACGCTCACAATACCTGCGATTAGACCTTTTTTCATATGGGTCACTCCTATTTTAATCCTGATGTCATAAAGCTATTAACAAATTGCCGCTGGAAAATTACGAAGGCGGTGGCCAGCGGCGCGACCACCAAGAGCGTTCCGGCGGCGATTAAGCCCCAATCGGAAGCCCTCTCCGCGCCTAGCGCGAAGCTCACAAGGCCTACGGTCAGAACCATTTTATTTGGATCAGATACGACCATGAGAGGCCAAAGATATTCATTCCAATGAAAAACAACCGAAATAATGGAAAACGCAATAAGTCCTGGTCGCGCGAGTGGCACAAGGACGTGGCGAATAGTTTGCCACCAACTTGCACCATCGATCACAGCAGCTTCTTCAAAGTCGCGTGGGATAGACCGGAACGTTTGTCGCATGAGGAATGTGCCAAATGCTGAGCCCCAATAAGGAGCCATAACACCCACCAAGCTGTCATAAAGTCCCAACTGTACAAGAGTCGTGAGATTTGGAACGATAAGAACTGGTGGGGCAATCATAAGTTGGAGAAGAAAAATCATAAATAGAATATCACGTCCTGGAAATGTGATCCGAGCGAATACATAACCAGCACAGGTGATTGTTATCAGTTGAATAATTAAGGTCCCTAGAACGAGAATTAAGCTGTTGATGTACCAAACAATCCAGTCTCCATCGATAACAGCATACCGAAACTGGTCTAGTGTGGGGACGGTATCTGGCCATAATGAAGCCATATCAAGAGAGCCGAAAGATTCTGGCCTGAAACTTGCCACCAACATCCAAAGAAATGGGCCTGACCATAGAAAAATGATGGCCGCCAATAATGCTGCACTTATCGCCATGAGAAGTGGGGCGCTAACTCTCATAGTGCACCCGCTTTTCCATGACGCGAAGTCCTGTCGATGAAATCAGCAGCAGTAACGCTAATGTAACGACTGTTGCAGCGCTGGCTTTACCGACATCAAAGAACTCATGAGCCTGCTGAAAAATATAGAATAGCAATAGATTGGTAGAATTATTCGGACCTCCTTGGGTCATGACGATGACATGGTCAATTTGGATGACAGAGGTGATTAATGAAATGATGGCCACAAAACTAAAGGTTGGACCCAACATCGGTATGACAACATAGCGCTGGCGTTGCCACCAATTGGCACCCTCCAGTCGGGCAGCTTCTTCTGCATCAGATGGAAGGGACTGCAGTCCAGCAAGAAAAAACAGCATGTAATACCCTGCGTTTTTCCAAACTGTGAGGATCATTAATGACCACAATGCGATATCAGGATTGCCGAGCCAATTCACTGATCGAGCGCCAAGTTTGGCCAGATAATAATCCAGCAATCCTATCCCAGGTAAAAAAATAAAAATGAACAGAGCAGATGCGCCGACCAAAGGCATGAGGGTCGGGAAAAAAAGAATCGCACGATACATGGTATTCAACCAAGTCGCTTCACGAACCCATAGCGCGAAGAGATAGCCAAAGATGATGGATGGAATAACGGTCCCTGCTGCAAAAAGGCAGCTGTTGGACAGGGCGCCAATAAATTCAGGCTCAAAAAACAGTTTTTCATAATTTTCTAAGCCAACGAAAACACCTTCCCCACCAATAGCTCTACGGGAAAATAGTGATGACCATAAAACCTGCAGCATAGGCCAATAGGTGAAAGTGCATAGGAATAAAAAAGCAGGTAAAATCAAAAGAAAAGCAAATGTTATACGTGACAAGATCATCTCCAACGCTTATTGGAAAGTTCATATCAGGCGAATTTAACAACTCTGTGACAAAACGTTTTTTGTGTCTTTCAGCCCGAAGGTGACATTCCTAGATAACTGGTTTACACGGGCGATAAAGACATCTTCAGCGAGTGGAGCGCGAATGGCCGAACAATTTATCTACTACATGCATGGCACTTCAAAAAGTTATGCAGGTGGCAAAAAAGTTCTCGATAATATCAATCTTTCCTTCTATCCCGATGCAAAAATTGGTGTTGTTGGGGTGAATGGCTCGGGTAAATCAACCCTGCTGCGTATTTTGGCAGGACTTGATACTGACTTTACGGGAGAAGCATGGGCCGCAGAAGGTGCCAAGATAGGGTATTTGCCACAAGAGCCACAATTGGATGAAAGCCTAACCGTGCGCGACAACGTAATGCTGGGTGTAGCTGAGAAAAAGGCAATCATGGATGCTTACAACGAATTAAGTATGAAGCTGGCAGAGCCGATGGATGATGATGAGATGATGGAGGTCATCAACCAACAGGCAGAATTACAAGATCGTATTGATAGTGAAAACCTTTGGGACCTTGATGCACAAATCGAGATGGCTATGGAGGCTCTTCGTTGCCCTCCCGGTGATGCTGAGGTTGCACCATTGTCAGGTGGTGAAAAACGCCGCGTTGCCCTATGTAAGCTTCTTCTAGAGCGTCCAAATCTCTTATTGTTGGACGAGCCTACCAACCATCTCGATGCAGAGACAGTAGCGTGGCTTGAAAATTATCTGAAAAATTATGAGGGTGCTGTTATTCTCGTTACCCATGATCGTTATTTTTTAGATAATGTAACAGGTTGGATACTTGAGCTCGACCGTGGGCGGGGGATTCCTTATCAAGGTAACTACTCAAGTTGGCTTGAGCAGAAACAGCAGCGCTTAGAGGCGGAAGGTAAGTCAGAAGAAGCGCGGCAGCGAACTTTGTCTCGAGAGATGGAGTATGTGAAATCATCTCCATCAGCGCGTCGAGCCAAATCAAAAGCTAGGATCAAAGCATATGAGGATTTGCTGAACAGAGCCGAAGAGGAGAAATCTGGTCGCGCTCAAATCATCATTCCGCATGGCGATAGATTGGGGCAGAAGGTCATTGAGGTGCAGGGCTTAACAAAAGCTTATGGAGATCGGTTGCTGTTCGAAAATCTTGAATTTCGGCTCCCAGCTGGGGGCATTGTTGGTGTTATCGGTCCAAACGGAGCAGGAAAAACAACTCTTTTTCGTATGCTCACAGGTCAAGAAACACCCGACGCCGGTTCCATTGAGCTAGGTGATACCGTGCATATGGGTTATGTGGACCAAACAAGGGATGCACTAAACGGTGCGGCAACGGTGTTTGAAGAAATCACAGGCAACGTAGATGTCCTAAAGTTAGGCAAAACAGAAATGCATAGCCGTGCATATGTGGGTGCATTTAATTTCAGGGGAGGGGATCAACAGAAGAAAGTTGGGCAGCTCTCTGGTGGTGAGCGCAACCGTGTACATATGGCAAAGCTTTTGCGCGGTGGCTACAATGTTCTGCTGCTTGACGAACCTACCAACGACTTGGATGTTGAAACATTGCAAGCCTTAGAAGCAGCCCTTGAAGACTTTGCAGGTTGTGCGGTGATTATTTCCCACGACAGATGGTTTTTGGATCGCATCGCAACTCATATCTTGGCCTTTGAAGGGGACTCTCATGTTGAATGGTTTGAGGGCAACTTTGAAGATTATGAGCAGGATAAGAAGCGGCGTTTAGGGCCAGATGCTGTTGAACCCAAAAGAGTTCAGTATAGAAGGCTCACCAGAGATTAATAAGTTAAACCTCAACAAAGGGGTAATGATGGGTGCCAGGCATCAGCGCCCTGGCATCGATAACGAGGCTGGGGTTTGGTCTAAACTTCCTTCTTTGGGGTCATGATGAGGTTGCGTTCATTGGGATAAAAATTATGGAAATTTTGCTATACGGTCTTCCAATTCCACAATAGCAGCTTCTAAATTTCCTCCAGCATCCTCAATGATTTCATTGAATTCTGTGCGCCAGGTGATCAGCATAGAAATCCCCTCAACTTGAAGGTCAACAACCTTGAGGCCTGATGAGCTATCTTTCACCTGCCAGTTCACCCGCAGTGGACGCTGCGCGTCGACCACTTTGGTCACCACAACCCAGCCTTTTCGACCAACTTCAGTTGCGGACACGACTTCCAATGTTTGGCCAGAGTAGATTTTCATGGCATCTGCATAAAACAACGTCAGATAACGAGAAAATACCGAAATATATCGATTTTGCACATTTTCGCTCGCGGCCCTGAAGTATTTGCCAGCAATAAAGCGTGCAATGGCGGGTGGATTGGAGTCTTCCTTGAAAAGGATTTCAAATTGGTCTGCCTTTTGTTGAAGGGTTTCACCCGTTGTGATGACCTTTATGATATCAGATGATATTTTTTCTACGAATTTCCGTACTTCGTATTCTTCTACGGCAAATACTTTGTGTGGCATGGTCATCATCAGGATGATCAATAATTGAACCATAAGTTTTTTCATCATTCCAATTCCACATTAGGTAGAGCTTCAACGTCAATTTTTTGCGGCCCCATAAGAAACGCGCGTCGTCTCTGTAGCATAATTGTCTTACTCAATGCGTAAGGGTCATTAGATAACCTGATTTGTCGGATCATTGGTGCATATTGTGTGCGTGCCCCTGCTAACGATTGCATTTGCGCCGATACCACAAAAGTTTGAGCGTAGTCGATTTCATGCCACGGTGCCAAGGTTTGTTCAGCTACTGAACCCATGGCATTTCCGAGTGCATCGCGCATGGGCATAATGTTCCTAAAAGGCAGGGCAATGGGAGGTCCATCCCCCAGGCCATAGACAAATAGGGTTTTGCCGAAATCATTGTGATGGTGTGGTAGGCGTAAATTGGTGGCAGGGTCACTGATGCCTAAGATGCCAATGGTTGAATTCACAGCAAAACGTGCCACGCTTACAGACGCTGCCTCTAAATCACCTTGCAATGCATCATTCGCCGCGACCAGTGGTGTTTCGAGATTTTGGGTGATATTACGCGCAGCTTGGCGGAATATTGGTGATGTTATATCGCGGTAAAACATGCTCAAAGGGCGTAAAAACGCATCGTCGAGCAAGAAATTAATTTCCATGACAGTTCTGTTGAATGGTTCCAATGGATCGTTTTGGCCAGAATTGGGTAATCGATCGGCACCATGGGCTTTGGAAAAAAGACATAGGGCCATCAGCAGCAACAAGCTGAGATGTGCTACAGAAGATCTTTCCCGCAACAGATTGTTCATGGCGTCCTCACAGGTTACAATGATACCACTACTTGGAAAGGAGGCGTCTGCCAACAGTAATGCGCAAGCGATGGCCTAAATTGTTACAATCATGGACGAGATGGTGGCGCATTCGATCTCGAAGGCAAGCCTTTACCATAGCTTTGGTCGGTTTGGCTGGTAAGCTTGCTGCAGCTGATGGGCATATTGACCCTGAAGAACGTGAAAGCTTTCGCCGAATGTTGAAAGCCAAACCATTCGAATGGAAGCGCATATCCCAGCAATTTGACCTGGTGGCTGGGTCCCAAGCGGGAGCTGAGATCTATGCTGAAATGTTGTCACGTTTGACGCAAAAACAACCAGAAAGAAGACGAGATATTCTCTTAGGCTTGGTTGATATAGCATATGCTGATGGTGAATTTTCTGACCAAGAGCGTGAGTTTATAGCGCGTGCTGCTTTTGGTCTTGGGTTAAATGCGTCAGATGTTGCGCTTGCACTAGGGCAGAATGATGATGGTGTGGTGGGCCCATGGGGTGTTTTGGGGTTGAATGGTCCGGTGAGTTGTCGTGAGTTGAAACAAAAATATCATGACTTAGCTCGAGAATTTCATCCTGATGCTGCGTTAGCCAGGGGCGCTCCAGAGGAGCTTGTCGAGGGGTTTTCACGGCGTTTTCAGCGCATTCATGAAGCCTATAAACTGGTTTATCCGCAATGTTGCCCATGAAAAGCCCAAATTTTGGTCCGCGACGGGGTGTTGAAGGCCCCTCTTATATCATGATTCACTACACAGATATGTCGTTAGCCGAACGGGCTCAGGCATGGATGTGTCATCCACAATCACAAGTGAGTGCGCATTATTTGATCACGCGTTGGGGTGAGGTTGCGCACTTGGTTGCGGAAGGGGATCGCGCTTGGCATGCAGGTGTGGGATGTTGGGCTCATATTATGGATATGAATTCACATTCCATCGGAATTGAGCTTGATTATCCTGGAGCCGCGCAGCCGTCACTGCGATATCCTGAGGTGCAAATTGCGTCACTCATCAGACTCATTAAAGATATTCAAAGACGGTGGAATATTCCTCCATCCAATTTGATTGGGCACAGTGATTTTGCTCCAGAACGAAAAAGTGACCCGGGGCCATTGTTCCCATGGAAATATTTGGGAGAAAATGGGGTTGGATTACGCATACCCCTCGCGTTGGCAGATACCCCCTTCGATATCAAAGAGGGGCTAACTAAGTTGGGTTATGCTCTGCACTGTTTTTCATTAGAGAGCTGCATGAGTGCTTATGCACAACGTTTTATGGGTAGCCTACAGGTAGAGCCTGTCATGTTGGCGCGGCATTTGAGGGCGACCCTTGAGTCTAATGGTGAAAATCTGAGATAAGAAGTTGGTCAGGTGGTTGGATGGTCGCTTCTTTTTATAAAGAAGAGGAAAGTCCGGGCTCCATAGAAACGCGGTGCCGGGTAATGCCCGGCGAGGGTGACCTTAGGGAAAGTGCCACAGAAAGCAAACCGCCTTGCATGCAAGGTAAGGGTGAAAGGGTGCGGTAAGAGCGCACCGCAAGCACAGCAATGTGGTTGGCATGGTAAACCCCACCGGGAGCAAGACCAAGTAGGGATGATAGGCAAATGCCAAGCTTGTTTCTAAGCTGTCATTCGGGTCGGTCGCTTGAGAATGTCAGCAATGACATTCCTAGATGAATGGCCATCACGGTTCCCACAAGATCCGTACAGAACCCGGCTTACAAACCACCTGACAAAATCAACTTTTCAAAGAAGATATCATGACCAGCCTAAGAACAATTGTATTGGAGGTGCGTATTCCAATCGTTTTTGCTGCTATTTTCCCATGAATCATCACAAATTGGCATTATAATCCATAAAAACCCATTGAAAACCATAAAAATCCATTTTATACCATTAATATTATTAAAGTGGGGGTTGGTGTTTCTGTGGTTCTGTTCCTTTCGACTGTTACCAATAAGGTGGATAAGAAAGGGCGCGTGTCAGTGCCGGCTGGATTTCGCGCAAAATTAACAGAAGCAGGGTACCAATCTGTGGTCTGTTATGAGTCGCTTGGTGATCGATCTTGTTTAGACGGATGTTCTTTGGACCG
This sequence comes from Alphaproteobacteria bacterium, assembly GCA_038131935.1. GTDB lineage: Bacteria > Pseudomonadota > Alphaproteobacteria > UBA8317 > UBA8317 > UBA8317. The sequence goes on from JAYPQH010000027.1 coordinate 49,505, forward strand.
CATGGTGAAACTTGCTGAGGCATTTGACGCGATGGATCCTTTTGATGAGGAGCGTAATGCTTTTGCAGCCCACATCCTTGGTGGATCCAAGGAATTGCCCATAGATGGTGATGGGCGAATTGTGTTGCCACAGGAGTTCATGGCCTTTGCTAGGATCACGACAGAGGCTTGTTTTGTGGGCTTGGGGCCGACATTTCAAGTCTGGAACCCAGACGATTTTGCTCGATATAGGGCTGATGCACGCAATTTGGCACGGTCCGCGCGTGGGCATATTCCTTGGCAAGGAAAAGTTGCTGCAAAAGGGGAAATGTAATGCATATCCCTGTGCTTCTCCATGCGTTACTCGATGGGCTAGGCCCTTTGCAGGGAAAAGAAATATTTGATGGCACTTTTGGTGCAGGTGGGTATAGTCGCGCCTTTCTAGAAGCTGGTGCTGCTAAGGTCATGGCTTGTGATCAAGATGGGCATGTTAAGTCCATTGCCGCATGTCTGGCTGATGAATTTTCTGGGCGTTTGGAATTTTATCAAAGAAATTTTGCGGATGTTCAAGAATTTATCAGTGGTGAGCTTGATGTCATGGTCGTTGATCTTGGTGTGTCTTCGATGCAGCTTGATCAAGCTGGGCGTGGTTTTTCATTTCAAAAAGATGGCCCTTTGGACATGCGCATGGGGCAGAAAGGTTCAAGTGCTGCAGATCTTGTCAATCATCTTCCTGCTGAAGAGTTGGCTGATATTCTCTATCGTTTCGGAGAAGAGCGTGCGAGTCGTCGTATCGCAGCGGCAATTGTGAAAAGACGTGAACAGATTCCTTTGGAGCGAACGCTGGAATTGGCTGAGCTTGTCGCAACTGTGGTGCGAGGGCGACCTGGTCATCATCCTGCTACGCGCACTTTTCAGGCTTTGCGCATTGCTGTGAATGGTGAATTTGATGCGCTTCAAAATTTTCTGATCGCATCGCAAGCGAAGCTTAGACCTGGTGGTATTCTGGCTGTTGTTAGTTTTCATTCTTTGGAAGATCGCTTGGTCAAAACATTTTTGACAGCTTCAGCCAGCCGTCAGGCGGGGACTTCTCGTTATCAGCCAGATGTCCAGCGGGCTGAACCCGCTTTTGAACTTATGTCAAAAGCGATCAAGCCCAAAGCTGATGAGTTGCAAGCCAACCCAAGGGCACGCTCAGCAATCTTACGGCTTGCAAAGCGGACAAAATCTCCCTGTTTGGTCCAGCCTACGCCGTTACATGAGGCGTTGAAAGGGCACTGGAGGGTTGCAGCATGAATTTTCTCAACCTGTTCCTTGCGGTTTTGGCATCCATGGCAGCGTTACTAACCTATCAAATCAAAAATAAGGTGAGTGGACTCAATAGAGACATTGCTCGGATAGAGCGTTTGCTGGTTGTTGAACAGGAGCGTATAGAAGTTCAAAAAGCTGAATGGGCTTACCTCACGGCACCAGCAAGATTGGAAAAACTTGCTCGTGAGCATTTGGATCTCGATACCCCTGCAACTGCGCAATTGGCTCGGGTCAGTATGGTTCCGATGCGTCCTAAAAGATCGTCAAAAGGTACGCTTTTGCGTTTTCGTGACAGAGTTCCCTTTCCTGTTTCTCGTGCGCGATGGTACCGCCCATGATTAAGGTGATGCGGCATATCAGGCTAGGTTCATTCAACCGACAGCAAAGAATTCCTAGTAGGCTTCAACTGTTTGCCTTTATGTTTTCTTTGATGTGCTTAATCCTTATGGTGAGAACTGTAGAAATAACGGTTTCGTCGCGAGGCAGTGAAATTGGTTTGGCGCTCTCGACCACAGAATATTCACCCAGGCGTGATATTGTTGACCGTCACGGTCGTGTTTTGGCCACATCTGTTCCTGTAGCCTCTCTTTATGCGGACCCCCACCATATTTTAGATCCTGTAGACGCTGCAGACAAACTTCATGGACTTTTCCCACATCTAGATAAGGTTGCCCTTGCGGCAGACCTAGCATCAAGAAAACGGTTTGTTTGGGTGGAGCGTAATCTTACACCAAAAATGCAGCAACGTGTGCGGGATTTATTTTTGCCAGGTTTGGGTTTTCAAAAAAATTATATGCGTATTTATCCACAAGGCCATCTTGCGGCCCATGTCTTGGGTTATGTCGGGTTGGACCAAGATGGCTTGGCGGGGGTGGAAAAATATTTTGACCAAGAACTGCGAGACACAAGCAGCCAAGAGCCATTGCAGTTAAGTCTTGATACTGGCCTGCAATATATCGTGGAGGCCGAACTCCAACATGGTATTGAAACATATAGCGCAAAATCTGGGGCTGGTGTCATTTTAGACGTCCACACCGGGGAAGTTTTGGCGCTAGCTTCCGCTCCATCGTTTGATTCCAACCAGCCAGACCCAAGTTCTAGCCATGGTTTTAATCATGCCACACTTGGACGTTACGAACTTGGATCTGTTTTCAAACCGATCAATACAGCAATTGGTTTGGAATTAGGGGTTGTAACACCAAATACTCTTATAGATGCCCGGGAACCTATCAAAGTAGGGCGAACAAGAATTCGTGATTATCATGCTAAGAACAAATGGATGACTGTTGCTGAAGTCTTAACCTATTCATCAAATATTGGATCGGTGAAAATCGCACAACTATTTGGGTCGCAATTGCAGCAAGCGTTTTTTAACAAATTAGGCTTGTTGAAGGCGCCAACAATTGAATTGCCTGAAGTAACAGGTCCTGATCTTCCCAATGATTGGGATAAGCCGCATGATTTTGCAAGGGTATCATTCGGGCATAGTTTTACTCTTTCACCGCTGCATTTCACCCAAGCGATGTTGCCACTATTTAACGGTGGCTTTGTGGTGCCAGCTTCACTTCGAAAGGGCGGGGATATGGGGAACCGCGAGAGGGTTTTTTCAATCCGTACGACCCGGCAAATGCGGGCATTAATGCGGATGGTTGTTCTTCATGGATCTGGCCAGCGCGCAGATGTAGATGGTTTAGGGGTGATTGGTAAAACGGGTACCGCAGAAAAATACAATAGCAATGGGCGTATATCCTCCTTTGTTGGCGCTTTCCCAGCGCAGGATCCAAGATTTGTTGTGTTTATGATGTTGAATGAGCCTAAAGGAACCAAAGAAACGCATGGTTTCGCGACCGCGGGCTGGGTTACAGCACCCTTGGTCCGTTCCGTTGTTGCAAAAACGGCATCCATGCTGCGAATTGAATCAAATTTTGCCGAGCCGAGCACTGCAGGAACTGCTATTTCTTATGCGAATGGCGGTGGATAATGGATGTTCATAGCTTTGTTTCCACATTAAAAAAAGGTGGTGTGGAATGCGAGGTCAGAGGAGATGATCACCTCATCTTAGAGGGCATCGCTGCCGATACCCGCTCTATGTTGGGTGTAAATATGTTCGTGGCTATTCCTGGATTGCGCTTTAATCCATTGGATTCACTGGATGCGATGTTTGCGGCTGGTATTCGTATTATTTTGTCCTCCCATTACGTTGACGATGATCGTTTTACTTGGATTCTTGCGCCCTCTGACATCGGGCTTCTGAGCGCAGCAGCAGAGATTTGTTACCCTGAAAAGCCTCAGGTGATGGTGGGTGTGACGGGAACAAATGGCAAAACAACCGTGGTAGAGTTGATGCGTCAGTTGTGGGTTGGCCAAGGTATAAATGCGGCTTCATTAGGTACGTTGGGTCTTTGCGTTGCTGATCATGTGCCTGTACCTGGGCTTACAACACCTGATGCGTTGACACTTCGGCAAACTTTTCAAGAACTTGTCGCCCGTTCGGTATCACACCTAGCCATGGAAGTATCTAGTCATGGTTTGGATCAGGGACGTGTATCTGGGTTATGCTTTCAAGCTTCTGTTTTTACAAATTTATCCCAAGATCATTTGGATTATCATCATGACATGGCGCAATATCTTGAAGCTAAGTTGCGCTTGTTGCGAGAGCATACCCAGGAAAATGCTTTGATTGTAACGGCCACCACTGGGTCTGTAGCTGCAAAGCTATCGGATGTCGCAAACAATGCAGGTCTCAGATTATGGAATTTACATGAACAAGATGAAAGAATGGGGTTTCGTACATATGGCCATTATTCGAATGGGACAGAAATTGAAATTCGTTTTGCAGGAAACATTTCGCGTGTTCTTGTGCCTTTTCTCCCTGGCTATCAATGTGAAAACCTCGCGCTAGCTGCAGCTTCATTGCTTGATTTGGGATTTCCTTTTGATGGAATGATGCAACTTTTACCATCGTTGAAGACCGCAAATGGTAGGCTTGAATATGTGGGTAAAACCCAAAGTGGTGGACAGGTATTTGTCGATTTTGCACATACAGCTGATGCATTAGAGAAGGTCCTTAAGACCCTTCGGGCAACAGAGAAATTCAAAAAAATTGGCCTTGTTTTTGGATGTGGTGGCAACCGTGATCAAGGCAAACGCCCACTTATGGGAAAGGTAGCGGGTGACTTGGCAGATTTTGTGATCATCACAGATGATAACCCCCGACATGAAGATCCTCACAAGATCAGGCAAGAGATCGCTGTTTCATGTCCATCAGCTCAAATATGTGCAGATAGAAAGCAAGCCATTAGAGAAGGGTTAGATCAATTAGGCGCACAAGATGCCCTTCTGATTGCAGGAAAAGGGCATGAAACAGGCCAAATTTATGGGTCTGAATGCTTTCCGTTTAGCGACAAGGAGGTGGCGAGCCAATGGTTAGAGTCGTAAGTGAGCCGCAGACAGAAATATGGTCGCTGAGGCAGATTGCACAGATTGTTGGCGGAGAATTATGTGGCGAAGATCAAAAGCTATTTCATATCACCCAAGATAGTCGTTCATGTCAGAAGGGTAGCTTTTTTATACCTATTCAAGAACGTCGAGATGGTCATGATTTCGCTCAAGACGCTTTTGCGCGTGGTGCCGTGGGGGCCTTTTGGTCCTCCGACAAACCATGGCCTGATGGAATGTCTGTGGTGCGGGTTGATGATAGTTTTCAAGCTCTCAAGCAGCTCGCGCAAGCATCTGTTAACCGTCATAAAGGCCTGCGTATTGCCATTACAGGTAGTGTCGGAAAAACCACCACAAAAGACATGATGGCATTTTTGCTCAGCCCGTTTGTGAATGTCTATGCTGCGGATAAGTCTTTTAATAATCACCTTGGTGTTCCCTTGAGTTTGGTCAATATGCCTGTCTCAGCAAAATGTGCTATTTTTGAACTTGGAATGAATCACGCTGGTGAAATTAGACCTTTGGCAGAGATGGTGAAGCCGCAATTTGGGCTGGTGACCATGATTGCACCAGCTCATATTGAGCAATTAGGTAGCCTTGAGGGAATCGCGAGAGAGAAACGTGAAATATTCGCCCCCCTGCAAAGGTCAGATCTTGCTTTTGTTCCCATCGACAGTCCTATGTGTGAAATTTTACAAGAAAATATTACCTCGCAGATGGTAACTTTTGGGTCTTCGGCAGAAGCTGTCTATCAATGTGTCCCAGCCCACACACATCATGGAAAAATGTCAGTGACCATAAGACAGCCAGGGCATACAACAACATGCCAACTTGAATTTATGGCGCCTCACCTTTGTGGATCCATTGCTGCGGCCATGGCGGTGGGGGATCAATTAAAGATAGAATTTAAAAGTTTGGTGGACCGTTTGGTCCGGTTTTCGTTACCTAAGGGGCGAGGTCGTGTTCATAAACTGGAAGCACCTGTCCCGTTCGTTCTGATTGATGATGCTTATAACGCCAACCCTAGTTCTCTGCATGCAGCTATGGATGTTTTGTCCCTTTATGAGGGAAGAAAAATTGTTGTCTTTGGCGATATGTTAGAGCTTGGTGAGGCAACACAAGATGCACATACCGATGCCGTTCGACGAATCGCCAAAGATGGTATCGATATAGCTTTATTGCTTGGAAGTCATTTTGCGGAGGCTGCGATGAAACTGGGAATGCAAATGGTAAATGTCTGCGCTGATCCTCATCATGCATGGAAATGGCTCGAAGGAAATCTTGAACCTCAAGATGTGGTTTTGATCAAGGGCTCTCATGCGAGCAATGTGCATGAAGTGGTTGATCACTTTATCAATCCATCTTCCCGCACAGGTTTGGTGTCATGATACCTGAATTGTTTTTGCCGTGGGCATCAGAGTTCGGTGCTTTTAACGTATTGCGTTACATCACATTTCGCACTGGTGGTGCCATTATAACAGCATTGGTGATGAGTTTTGTGCTTGGTCCCTTTTTGATCAACATACTTCGCATGAAGCAAGGTAAGGGGCAACCCATCCGTGAGGATGGACCCCAGCGTCATATTGTTGAAAAACAAGGAACGCCAACAATGGGCGGCTTACTCATACTGGCCAGCGCCCTGTCTGCAACCCTGTTGTGGACGAATTTGTCGAATCCTTATGTTTGGGTTGTGATGCTGGTTACCCTTGCCTTTGGCCTTTTGGGTTTTGTGGATGATTATCAGAAAGTAACCAAAAGACATGCGGGTGGGCTTTCTGGTCGTTTGCGACTCTTCATCGGTGCTTGTGTTTCCGTATTGGCAGCAATCGTGGTGGTATATTTGGCACCTGAAGAATTATCCCAGCAATTGGCGCTACCATTTTTTAAGGATAGTTTGGTTCCATTAGGGGTAGGCTTCTATTTCTTTGCAATTCTGGTCATCATGGGGTCAGCCAACGCTGTGAACCTCACTGATGGTTTGGACGGTTTGGCAATCGTGCCTGTGATGATTGCAGCGGCTAGTTTTGGTATCATTAGCTATTTGGTTGGTAATGTTATCTTTGCAGGATACTTGCAAGTCCATTATGTCCCAGGTGCTGGAGAATTGGCCGTTTTCTGTGGAGCACTCATTGGAGCTGGGCTTGGATTTCTTTGGTTCAACGCTCCCCCTGCGATGATTTTTATGGGTGATACAGGATCGCTTGCCTTAGGTGGTGCGCTTGGCGCTATTGCTGTTGTCACACGTCATGAAATCGTTCTTGCCGTTATTGGAGGCTTGTTTGTGCTTGAGGCTGTATCCGTGATGGTACAGGTGGCTAGTTTCAAATTGACGGGCAAGCGGGTTTTACGGATGGCTCCTATCCACCATCATTTTGAACAATTGGGTTGGAAAGAACCCACGATTGTGATCCGGTTTTGGATCATTGCTGTCATTTTGGCCCTCATCGGTCTGTCTACCTTGAAGTTACGCTGATGGAAACAGATCCTCTTCATGACCAAAGATTTTATGTTTATGGACTAGGGGCTTCGGGTCTTGCGGTCGCAGACCATCTTAAAAGCAAGGGGGCGCGAGTATGGACGGGAGATGACGGTCCTGCCCGTCATCCTGCGTTACCCTTTGTGCCGTCTGATGAGGTTGATTGGGCAAAAGTAGACGTCTTGGTGCCTGCGCCTGGTCTCCCACATAGCCATCACGTGGTACAACAGGCACTGCAGCAGAATATAGCCGTCTTGGGTGAGTGTGAAATTTACGCTTGGTCACTGTTGCTCAGTGACCGGGCGCCAAGAGTGGTGGCGGTAACGGGAACCAATGGCAAATCAACGGTAACCGCGTTGATCGCGCATATCCTCAATAATGAGGAAAATAAGGTCGTCGCTGGTGGCAATCTTGGTGTGCCATTGCTTAAGTTGGATATGGGTGCTGATATCCACGTGGTAGAATTATCTTCTTTCCAATTGGACTTGCAGACCAGTTTCGCCGCTGACGTCGCTGTATTGACGAATTTAGGTGTAGATCACCTCGATCGGCATGGTACGGTCGAACGTTATCATCAAGCCAAATTGACCTTGTTCCAGCAAACAGGAATGCAGGGGGGGCGATTGGTGCTTCCTTCTCAGGATTTGCCATCGCTTGGTTGGGTGGAGGAAGGGAAACTATCTCCAGTGGGATGTTTTTATGTGGGCGAGGGACATCCTCAATCCGCACTCTATTTTGATGGCGATTGTCTTGTTCACCAAGGTCGTTCTTTACCTGTGGTGATCCCTTTAAGCCTCAAGGGTGAGCACAACAAACAAAATATTCTTAACGCTTTGGCGGCTGGTTTGTGTCTTGGATATGACTTGGAGCGCTTGTTGGTAAAGTTGGCCAGCTTTCCAGGGTTGGAGCATAGGTTGGAATATCTTGGTGCAAAGCGCGGTGTCCAATTTGTGAATGATTCCAAGGCAACCAATGCCACATCAGCATGTTGGGCCTTGCGTGCATGGCCAAATGCATATTGGCTGGTAGGCGGACTGGCCAAAAAAGAAGATTATCAACCTCTGGTTGATGTCGCACGGGACATGCATGCGCGGGCATTTTGTTTTGGTCATGATGGCGCAATGTTGGCAGGATTGTTGGATGGCTCTGTTCCAACACGGTTGTGTGATACATTGGACGAGGCATTCAAACTTGCGACACAACAGGCCATTTGTGATGGCGGTGGCGTCGTGTTGCTGGCGCCAGGATGTGCCTCCTTTGATGCGTTTGAGCATTTCGCACATCGAGGCCAATTCTTCAAAGACTTGGTAAGGGGGAAACATGGTAAGCGTTTTATCTCGTGCTCAAGATGGTATGCTCGCCAAATGGTGGTGGTCTGTTGACCGCTGGGGTTTGGCTGGAATTATTTTTCTGATGGTATTGGGGCTAATCATGGGATTGGCAGCATCTCCCTCTATTGCACAGCAAAAGGGGTTGCCTGAATATTTCTTTTTTCAGCGGCAACTTATTTTTGCATTCCTCGGGCTGTTTGTGATGTTGGTCTGTTCCTTACTGTCACCTGTAGGTGTACGCCGTTTAGGTTATGCACTGCTTGGCATATTTGGCTTGGCGTTGATTTTAACATTGCTCACGGGAAGTGAGATCAAAGGGGCGCGCCGATGGCTAAATCTTGGTTTTTTATCCTTGCAGCCTTCTGAATTTATTAAGCCGGCGTTAATTATTATTTCGGCTGATCTCATGAGTAGAACCCAAAAGTCTGGGGACGGGTTGATCCCACTTTGGTATCGCTTATGGGGCTTGTAGCTTGTGCACTTTTGCTCATGATGCAGCCTGATATTGGGCAAATGGTGCTGATAAGTTCAGCATGGGTAGGGCTTCTATTTTTATCTGGTGTTCGTTTGGTATGGGCCGGTTTGATGCTGCCAGTTGGTGGGCTGGTTATTTCATTTGCTTACTTGATGTTTGATCATGTGCAAAAACGAATTGATGCCTTTTTAGACCCTGTTCATGTTGGCAATTTTCAGGTTAACCGCGCTTTAGATGCGGCAGCTCATGGTGGTTGGTTTGGTGTGGGGCCAGGTGAGGGTATCCTCAAATTAAGTTTGCCCGACGCGCATACAGATTTTATTTTTGCTGTTGCACTTGAGGAATTTGGCTTCTTGGCATGCATGCTGATTGTTGGCAGCTTTGCGTTGATTGTTTTGCGTTCAGTCTATCGCGCAAGCAGCACGCAGGGTGTGTTTACGCAGCTTGCCGTGGGAGGCTTATCATTGCTGATTGGATTGCAAGCGTTTTTAAACATGGCCGTGAACCTGGGTATGTTGCCTGCCACAGGTATGACCTTGCCATTTATTTCTTATGGCGGAACCAGCTTGCTCGCATCAGCAATTTCCGTAGGCCTACTCTTGGCTTTAACCAGACGACGTCCTGGTTTTGTGGAGCCTATTTGATGACGCGTCCTATTTGTTTGGTGGCTGGAGGGACAGGTGGTCATGTATTCCCAGCAGCAGCAACTGCTGATGCGTTGAAAAAGCGTGGAGCCAACGTTGTTTTTTTAACAGATCAACGAGGCAAGGTATATTTTTCGCCCAGGGATGATAATGTTGTTACCCTATCAGCCGCAACCCCAACTGGCCGATCTGGAATAAAGCGATGGCTAGCTTATACAGGGGTGGTTTGGGCGATGTTACAAAGTTTTCTGGTTTTTTTGCGATTTCGCCCAATGCTCGTCGTAGGATTTGGAGGTTATCCATCATTCGCACCCTGCAAAGCTGCTCAAATCATGGGAATACCAACAGTCCTTCACGAGCAGAACGCGGTATTGGGGCGGGCCAATCGCTCTTTGTTCTCATCAGCTCATGCCCTGGCTGTATCGTTTGAAGATACGATTGGACTAACAAGGCGTGAGAAAATTCATGTTACAGGAAACCCTGTACGCTATACACCTATACCTAAGTCCAGACAAACAAAGGGTGCCCTGACCTTGTCTATCTTTGCAGGCTCACAAGGCGCTCAGTTTTTTGGCTTGCCTCTAGCACAATGCTTGCTCCCTCTTCTTGAGCCCTTTTCAGCCAAACTTTTCGTTAACCATCAAGTGCGATCAGAAGATTGCGCGGACGTCATCAAGCTGTACCAAAAATATAATATCCGGGCAGATATAGCGCCTTTTTTTGATGATTTGCCACAGCGCCTTCATGACACAGATTTTGCAATTTGCCGTTCTGGCGCATCAACGGTCGCTGAATTGGCCAATCACCAAGTGCCCGCGCTACTGATCCCGTTGCCTGGTGGTTTGGACGCGCAGCAGGCAGAAAATGCAAAGTTGCTTATGGCTTCAGGTGGTGCACGTTTGTTGGAACAAGATCAGGTGCAAACAAAGACATTAGAGGCCAATCTTCATGACTGGCTAAATGACCCCTCTTCCATACATGCCGCGTCTGAGGCCTTGAGTGGATTGGCTCGTCCATCCGCCGCTGATGATCTCGCTGATATTATATTCGCAACCATAAGGATGTCTCATGAATAGTTTTTCGTTGGAAATTGGTATTATTCATTTTGTGGGAATAGGCGGCATTGGCATGTCTGGTATTGCTGAGGTTATGCATAACCTTGGGTATAAGGTGCAGGGTTCCGATATCGCTGAAGGGGCCAATGTACAACGGTTGCAAGCTATGGGCATCAATGTTTTTATAGGTCAGCGTCGGGAACATATTACAGATGCATCCGTGGTTGTGGTGTCCTCTGCAATCACCAAAGATAATCTTGAACTACAAGAGGCGAGGGCGCGTTTTATTCCGGTGGTGCGTCGCGCTGAAATGCTGGCTGAGTTGATGCGATTGCGTTCGGCGATTGCTGTTGGTGGGACCCATGGGAAAACCACAACGACATCCATGGTTGCCACGCTTCTTGATGGTGGTGGACTTGATCCTACCGTCATCAATGGGGGTATTATCAATGCTTATGGAACCAACGCACGTCTTGGCGAAGGCGCGTGGGTTGTGGCTGAGGCTGATGAATCCGATGGAACTTTTATCAAGTTACCTGCCACCATCGCTGTTGTAACCAATATTGATCCTGAACATTTGGATCATTATGGAAGTTTTGATCGCATGCGCTTGGCTTTTCAACAATTTGTTGAAAATGTACCCTTTTATGGTTGTGCTGTGATGTGCACTGACCACCCAGAGGTCATCAAGTTGGTTGGTAGTGTCACCGACAGGCGTATCGTAACCTATGGTTTTAACCCACAAGCTGACGTACGCGCCATGAATGCACAATGGAAAAACGACATCATGACCTTTGACGTTGTGCTGGCGGACCGACGCCGCAAAACACAGATGCGTCTGGATGGTCTGGGAATTCCCATGCCCGGCTTGCATAATGTGCAAAATGCATTGGCTGCCATTGCAGTGGCATGTGAATTGGGAATCTCTCATGAAAATATTCGATCCTCCTTATCTGGGTTCGGTGGTGTTAACCGTCGTTTCACGAAGGTAGGTGTGTGGAATAATGTTGCGATCATTGATGATTACGGCCATCACCCCGTTGAGATTTCGTCTGTATTATTGGCAGCCCGGCAAGCATCCCAAGGGCGTGTTATTGCGGTTGTTCAGCCTCATCGCTATTCGCGACTGGCAGCCCTTTTCGAGGATTTTTGTATTTCTTTATCAGAAGCAGATGAGGTTATTGTGGCTGATGTTTACCCAGCAGGTGAAGATCCTATTGCTGGTGCAAGTCGTGATGATTTGGTGTTTGCCTTGGAGAGTCGAGGGCATCGCTCCGTGGTGGGTTTAGAGGATGCTGAAGATCTACCCGCACTTATTCGCGCTCGGGCTCGTCCTGGCGATTTGGTGATTTTTTTGGGTGCAGGTTCTATCACGCAATGGGCAAAGGCGCTTCCTGGACAACTTGCAGCGGGCAGTTGATATGACACTCAATAAGATTTTGATGACATCAGAGGATCATATAAAAATAGAAGAATTTAAAGATCTGTCTTCGTTACAGTTGGTTCCGCGTGGGTGGTAAAGCAAGATGGTTCGCGCAATTGCAGGATGAGAAGGCGTTGCATAGATTATGGGAAGTGAAACCGGAGTCTGTCCCGGTTACCCATCTCGGCGCGGGATCTAACGTAATTGTCCGTGATGGTGGAATCGATGGTCTTGTGGTTCGTCTAGGGCGTGGCTTTCGAGAGATAGAGCAACTCTCAAGTTCACAAATACGTGTTGGTGCAGGTAATCTTTGTGCTCAAGTTGCCGGTAAGGCTCAACGCATGGGCCTATCTGGTGTGGAATATCTTGCCACAATTCCAGGCACAATTGGTGGTGCAACGGTCATGAATGCTGGCGCTTATGGTGGCAGTTTTCATGAACGGGTGGTTTCAGTGGAAGGGATCAATGCAAATGGGGTTATCGTAACCTTGACGCCCCAAGATATCCAAGCAGGCTATCGTTGTACAAATATTCCAACTGATGTCTTGGTGACCCATGTGGTCTTGGATTTAGAGCCAGGAAACCCTGACGTCATTACAAGACAAATTGATCATTTTATCGAGCAACGCAAAAAAACTCAGCCTATTAGGGCTAAAACAGGTGGCTCTACGTTTAAAAACCCTGTCCCCCTCAATGGCGGTGAGATCAAAAGGCTTGGCAACTTGTTGATGAAGCTGGTTGCAGGGGGCTTTATCACAAAGGTATCAGGGTAAGTGAAAAACATTGTAATTTTTTAATTAACGAAGATGCCACATCTGCCAATGCGATCGAAGAGCTTGGAGACATGGTGCGAGACAGGGTATACCAGCAGTCAGGTGTTCGTTTGGAATGGGAGATCAAACGACTTGGGTCTAAGCAGGAGGGAAAGTTGTGAACCCGCAAAAAGTCATAGTCCTGCTTGGTGGAACATCATCAGAAAAAGAGGTTTCGTTGGTCAGTGGACATGCCTGTGCAGATGCATTGAGACGATTAGGGCATGATGTAACTGTGTTTGATCCTGGTATAGAGCATATCGGTAATTTGCTGCAGCATCGGCCTGCAATTGTTTTTAATGCGCTACATGGCGTGCCCGGGGAAGATGGGGTTGTTCAGGGGCTGCTTGAAACACTAGGGTTTGCCTACACGCATTCAGGCGTCAACGCCTCATCCGTATGTATGAACAAATACCAAAGTCGTGAATTGTTGCGTGCTGCAGGTTTAAACGTAGCACATGCAGTTCGCGGACGTTGGGAAGATCTTGTAAACGAACCTCATCTACCATTTCCATTTGTTCTTAAACCTGTCTGTGATGGATCAAGTGTGGGGGTCTACATCATCAAAGATGGTCATGATTGGCAGCATTTGGATCGGTTTGCCCAGGCCAGTGATGCAGATTTTTTATGTGAAGCATTTATTGATGGTCCTGAATATACCGTTGCGGTCTTGGGTGGTCGGGCTTTGGAGGTGACGGAAATATCCGTTCAAAAAGGATTTTATGATTACCAGGCCAAATATGCACCAGGTGGATCGAAACATACATGTCCTGCAATCATATCACCGGCTTTGCGTGATGAATGCATGAAGGCCGCCGAGCTTGCTCATCATGCTCTTGGTTGTCGAGGTGTCAGCCGTACAGATTTTCGTTTTGACTCCATCCGCCAACAACTCCAAGTTTTAGAAATAAATACCCAACCAGGAATGACACCAACTTCACTGGTACCTGAGCAAGCTGAGTATGTAGGCATGGGATTTGATCAACTCGTGGCGTGGATTTTGGAGGATGCTTCATGTCAAAGATAGGTCCAGAACATGTCTCAGGATATGGAATGACCCGTGTGCGACGCATACTGCGACGTCCATTATATTACTGGGGTTTGCGTGCATTTCTTGTCATCTGTCTTTGCGTTTCTTCGTGGCTTTTGATCACCGTGCCCTCATGGACAACCATCTATGAGCAGCAGATGCAGTTGGTTGAAAATTACCTTGCAGATCGCCATGAATTGCGACTGCGAAAAGTTCTCATACATGGCCGACGTGATATGTCCATGGCAACTCTATTGGAGGTTATGAAGGTCGAAGAAGATGCACCTTTGTTCCGTGTTCAGACTGAAGCAATTGAGGCAAGGCTGCAACAGCATCCTGTGATCAAATATGCTCGTGTTCAATTTTTACCACCCGATACATTGGAGGTCGCTGTTGAAGAGCGTATGCCCATAGGGGTTTGGAGTCATCAAGGCGCTTGGCGGGTGTTTTCAAGAGATGGAACAATCCTTGGCGATATGTCATACAAATACGAACCATTACCTCGGTTTGCTGGAGATGGAGCCGCGGATCAAGCGCATGAGCTCATAGATCATTTGATTGTTTATCCCGAGTTAATGAAAAGGCTTGAAGTAGCCATTAGGGTTGGAAAGCGTCGATGGACACTGAGATTGTCACCTGGGGTAGATATTTACCTGCCTGAGAAAAATTTGGGAAATGCTTTGACAGAATTGTCTCTGCTGCAGCAACGTGACGGTGTGTTGGATAGGGATGTGGCTGTTATTGATGCAAGGTTGTCAGACCGATGGTACTTGCGCCTAGATGATGGTGTGCGTGTTCAACTATTGCCCGGGGGGAATGCTTAAGTGATGATGCGCAACGTAAAATCAGGTGTCATCGCTGTTCTTGATCTTGGAGCAACCCACATTGGTTGTGCGGTTGCCCGTGTCGTGCGTGATGGACCCATGTCTGCCCCATCCATCCATGTTTTGGGGGCTTCTCACGTTGAAAGCCAAGGGGTGGGGGCAACAGGAATCACTGATTTAAAGTCAGCGGAAAAAGCTATCCGCATAGCCATAGATTCAGCTGAGAAACGTGCAGAAGTAACTTTAGATAGCATTGTGGTCGGTGCAAATATAGGTCGCCCCACAGCACGTCTGGTGACAACCGAAATTGATATGGTGGGTAAAGCTGTTGGAACGCGTGAGTTGAACGCGTTAGAAAATCATGCCCGTCGAGATGGTCAGGAAGAGCGTTTAAAGCTGCTACATTTCAATCGACGTTATTACATAGGTGATAACGAAGATATTCTGCAGGACCCCTTAGGTATTCGGGTTGGGGTTTTGGCCGCAGAGCATTGTTTGGTGGAAGTGGAAGCACATGCTTGGGCGAATTTACAGGCATGTGGAAAGTACACATCTTAAGCTTCAGCAGCCAGTTTTGGCCACGATGGCGGCTGCGGCGGCTTCCGTTAGCGAAGATGAATTTGAACAGGGTGTGATTTGTATTGATATGGGAGGGGCTGCAACGGCATTCGCTCTTTATTGTGATGGTGCTATACAAACCGTTGGCCAAGTGCGTGTTGGGGCACATCACATCACACGTGATATTTCTCTAGGTTTAAACATTACTATTGAGGATGCTGAACGCCTGAAAATGATGAATGGGAATGCGATGGCGAACCCACTTTATGGCGGTGGTGATGTGGATGCTACACTGCATGCACGTCCAGTAGGCGGCGGTGGGATGGATGTACCTATTCGCCAACATGATCTCAATCAGATTCTTTGTGCACGGGTCGATGAAATTTTAGATTTGCTAGAGACAGAGTTTGATGGAGCATTGCATAACGGAAGGGTCCGTAATATCGTCATAACTGGTGGTGGTGCGCGACTCAATGGCATGGAACTTTTGATGCAAAATCGTTTTGGCGTTCCTGTTAGGCTTGGCCGACCCCAAGTGATTCGTGGTATGCCTGAAGTGTTAAGTGGTCCTAGTGGGTGCGTGTTGACAGGATTGCTCCTGGCTGTGGCTGACACAAACCAAGCCAAGCGTGCAGGTTTGGTTATGCCTGAGGACCTGGGGGTCTTTGGAAGATTGAAGCATTGGTGGTCTGAAAATTTCTATTGATCGCAGTGACCTAAAAAGTTGGAGAGTAAGCATGGTGAATTTAAATGTGGTTGAGCCTCAAGAATTAAAGCCACGAATTACCGTGTTCGGTGTAGGTGGTGCAGGGGGTAATGCTGTAAACAACATGATCCGCTCGGAGTTGTTGGGCGTGGAATTCGTGGTTGCAAACACCGATGCGCAAGCTCTCGCATTATCAGAAGCTGAACATCGAATCCAACTTGGGCGCGAGGTAACACAAGGTCTCGGGGCTGGCTCTAAGCCCGAGGTTGGCATGTCGGCCGCAGAAGAATCTATGGCCCAAATTGAAAGTTACCTGGACGGCATTCATATGTGTTTTATCACGGCAGGAATGGGAGGTGGGACTGGCACAGGCGCTGCACCTGTGATTGCAAAAGCCGCTAAAGATCGCAATATTCTTACCGTTGCTGTTGTGACAAAACCCTTTCTTTTTGAGGGCCGGAAACGAATGAAGGCTGCCGACATGGGATTGGAAAAATTGGCAGCTGTGGTGGATATTCTTGTGGTTATCCCCAATCAAAATCTATTTCGGGTTGCCAACGCGCAAACATCTCTTTTGGAGGCATTCAAACTGGCGGATGACGTCCTTCACGCCGGCGTACGCTCTATTACCGATTTGATGATCATGCCTGGTTTGATCAACCTTGACTTCAATGATGTCAGGACCGTGATGGAGGGCATGGGAAAAGCTGTTATGGGTACAGGCATGGCCGAAGGTGAGGGGCGGGCTCGGAAGGCAGCTGAAGCAGCAGTTTCCAACCCCTTGCTGGACGATGTGTCTTTGATGGGGGCAAAAGGTGTGCTTATCAATATCACAGGAGGTCCAGATTTAAGCCTCATGGAGGTTGAAGAAGCGGCAGAATTTATCCGCAATGAGGTGGATGAAGATGCAGAAATTATTTTGGGCTCAACCCATGATGAAGCGCTTCTAGGCGTGATGCGTGTGGCTGTCGTAGCCACAGGCTTGGGTGATGAGGTGCCAGCTAAGGCTGTTACAACGCCACCAGCGTCACCCATATCTCAAACCAACATACCTCAGCAAACAACCACAATGGGGCAAATGGCTTCGCCATCATTATCTGCAGCAAAAAACCAAGAGGCAGAGGCCATGATGACAACAAGCACGGCAGTTTCCAATCATCAAGAGCCGGAGCCCGCAGCACAGTCTCCCATCAAACCCTCTGTGCAGGAAGATCAAGTGATCACCGCTGCGGACATGGACCAGGATGACACTGTCCATCAAGTTAACTTAGATCAAATGAAACATCATGGTGAGGAGCAGATTGCAGGTACTGCATCCACCCAAGCTCCAGCTCCTCAAGCAACAACAGAATTAATGTCAGCCCGATTGGCCCGTGAGCATCAAGCCGCGGGACGGGAGCGTTCTGGTATGCAACAAACAACGAGGCCGCATCCATTGGCTGAACGTTATGGTCGTGCTGCCCCAGAAATGCCCACAACGCAGCGTATGGATGAAGGAACAGAGCTTCCAAGAACATCAGTAACAGGTGAAATGGGAAGGCTCATCGGTGGAATCTTTGGTTTGCGAAAAACATTAACCTCACAGACAGCTCCGAAGACAGGTAGTACGGAGCCTCCCTCGGATGGGGGTGGTTCCGAATCAGTAACCCGAAAAGAGCCCCCTAGGGCACGGACTTCTAGGGTAAGCCGGCAAGAGGATAACCCAGATCAACTTGAGATACCCGCATTTCTGCGTCGTCGAGACGAGTAAATTGCTGTGGTTTAAGCACGCTTGGGTTCGGATGTAAGCCTTTTTCATCTGTTTCAGGTGCGTTTATCCTTGTTTGTTACAAAAACTTACAAATGCTCTCTTTTCAGAGCTTGGTCTGCTCAAGTAACGCTAGAAGTATGATAAAACATAGGATTTTACATGCGACTGCAAACAACCCTGAATGAAGAAATCACATTACGTGGCGTTGGATTACATACAGGCAATCCAGCTGAAGTTACGTTGCGTCCGGCGCAAACTGGTTCTGGTATTCGGTTTGTCCGGGAGATAGCCGGTCAATATGTTATTGTTCCCGCGCACTTCTCCCATGTTACGGAGACCACATTATGCACGACGCTTTGTGTTGATGCTCCTCAACAAGGTTCAGCTTCAGTAAAAACAGTAGAGCATCTCATGGCCGCATTACATGTATGCGGTGTTGATAATATCGATGTCTTTCTTCCACAACAGGAAGTACCGATCATGGATGGTTCATCGGCCTGTTTTGTTGACGCTATTTTGAAGGTTGGCTTGCGTCATCTCAATTCTGTTGCCCGCCAATGGGTGGTGACGAAAACGGTAGAGATTAGAGATGGAGCACGTTACGCAAGCTTGAAGCCTCATCCTTGTTTTGCCTTAGATTTTACCATTGTGTATGAAGATACGATCATTGGCACGCAAAAAATATCTGTGGATGAATTTGATGATCTCCTGACTCAAGTGATGCCAGCGCGGACATTCGGTTTGTTGCGTGATGTTGAAATGTTGAAGGCCCATAACCTTGCTCGTGGTGGTTCCCTGGATAATGCAGTTGTTGTGGGGGATGATGGCGTCCTAAATCCAGAAGGTCTTCGTTACGAAGATGAATTTGTCCGACATAAAATTTTGGACGCTATTGGTGATTTGGCCCTGGCAGGTGCGCCTATCCGTGGTCGCTATGAAGGTGTGAGAGCCGGTCACGAATTGAATAATTTGTTGTTGCGTAAAGCTTTTGATACCCCTGGCGCCATGCAGTTGGCACAATATTCAGAAGGTGCAAGTAGGAATCCTGTTGCCGCCATGCCATTGGCCATTTAAGCTTAGACTTGGCCGAACATGCGGGATTGGGTAAGACATCCTTCTGCAGTGAACTGGGGAGGGAATGCCAGTGAAATTTCGGGCAAATCAATTGATCGGTATGATGCTTGTCAGCATGCTGATGGGATGTTCAGAGGTAACGCTTCAACCTGAAATTGAAGCTGAAATACCTGTTGAAATATTGTACAATCAAGCCCTTGATGCTGACCTTGCCAACCAGCATGACAAAGCATTGGAATTGTTCGCAGAGGTCGAGCGCCAACATCCTTATTCTTCGTGGTCAAGGCGCTCGATTATCATGGCAGCCTATGCAGCTTTTAAACAAAAAGACTACATGCGTACCTTGGCAGATACCAGGCGATATATAGAGCTATATCCTGGGGCTCCTGACATTCCTTATGCACTCTACCTCATGGGTATGGCTCATTACGAACAAATTGAGGCCGTAGATCGCGATCAAACAAGTACCGTTGATGCCTTGCGGATCTTCAATACGGTTATTTCACGCTATCCAGAGAGTGATTATGCTCTAGATGCAAAGCTTAAGAGGGACCTATTATGGGACCATCTAGCCGGTAAAGAAATGGTCATAGGACGTTATTATCTTGAGCGTAATTATTTTGGACCAGCTTCCAATCGTTTTTCCGAGGTGATTAAACGTTATCAGACGTCATCACATACCCCGGAGGCATTGTACCGATTGATAGAATGTTACCTAGCCTTAGGATTACGCGAAGAGGCCCGGCGTGTGGGTTCAATATTGGCCTATAATGCTTCAGATACCCCATGGTATAATCGTGGGATGACGCTTTTAGAGGGAAAAATTGAACCTCCCAAAGGTTTGGTGGATGATATTGCAAAATATCTTGGTTTCCGTGACTGAAGGGGAAAGCATTCTATCATGCTCGCTGCATTACATATCAGCAACTTTGTTTTGATCGAAAAGCAAGATATTCGTTTTTCGGAAGGCTTGAATGTTTTTTCAGGAGAAACAGGCGCAGGAAAGTCAATATTACTCGATGCACTTGGTTTATGTTTGGGCGCTAAGGCTGAACCCAAAATGGTTAAAGTGGGTGCAGAGCAAGCAGTTGTTTCAGCGGAATTTGTGCTCAACAAGGATGTGTTTTCTTCTCTCAGACTAGTTTTTGAAGAAGCTGGCTTGATGCTGGAAGACGATGTTTTGATCATTAGGAGGGTGGTCCCGACATCTGGTAGGAGTCGTGCATTTGTCAATGATGAGCCTGTTTCCCACAAGTTTTTGGCACAGCTTCAAGATTACCTTGTAGATATTCATGGACAAGGGGCTGTCGGACAACTTGCCCGTCGTGTCTTCCAGCGCGATGCATTGGATGTTTTTGGTCAACTCTTGGAGCAGAAAGAACAACTTAAGATTGCCTATGACCAATGGCGCCATCTTTGCGACGATCGTCAACGCTTCATGATTGATTTAGAGGCCTTGGTTGGACAGCGTGATCAATTGTATGCCGAATATGAAGAATTTGATCAAATGCTGCCACTTGCCGGTGAGGAAGAACAGTTGGCAGAGCAAAGACAAACAAGCCAAAAACGAAAAAAAATGGTTGATGATCTTGTCTCACTGCTTGCGCTTTTAAATGGGGATCACGGTGCAGAAGCTCAGCTGATCGAGGCTTTTCGCCGTGTAGGCAGGTGGGGTGAAGATATCCCTGACTCTCTAACGTCTCTCGAAGAATGGTTAGATAAGTCCTTAGAGCTTGTTCGAGAAGCCGCTGGGCAAATTGAAGATGTGTTGGTTGAGATCGATGCGGACGATCGTACCCTTTCTCAGGTTGAAGATCGATTGTTCGAATTACGAGACTTGGCGCGTAAATATCGGGTTCCAGCCAGTCAATTACATGAGCATCACAATGTTCTGCGCCAACGGGTTCATCAATTGGAGAACATGACCGAACAATTACGCGTTATGGATGAAGAAATTCAACAAGCTTTAGAGGGTTACAGAAAACTTGCAAAAGCATTGTCTCAACAGCGTAAATATCATGCTCAGATCCTGCAAGAAGCTATTCACAAGGAACTTGAGGCCATCAAATTAGGGGGGGCACGGTTTGAGGTCGGGTTTGTTGAGCGCGAAGCTCCTTCAGCGGCGGGTTCCGATGACATAACCTTTATGGCGGCGATGAACCGTGGGCAAGATTTGGCCGTCTTGCATGAAGCCGCATCAGGTGGGGAACAATCAAGATTTGTTTTGGCGTTGCGCGTTGCGTTGGGGCACCAGCGTCAAGTAGGCGTGCAAATATTTGATGAAGTTGATCAGGGGATAGGTGGAGCCGCTGCCGATGCAGTTGGAGAGCGATTGCGGTCATTGTCAAAACATGCGCAGGTTCTCCTTGTGACCCATTCCCCACAAGTGGCTGCCAAAGGAGATCGTCATTTTTTGGTAGAAAAAAAAGACAATGGTATAGATACGGTTTCGCAAATTTTTGTTCTTGATCATGAGCAACGTATCGAAGAAATCGCCCGTATGTTGTCAGGAGATAGTGTGACAACAGAGGCAAGAAAAGCGGCGGCAAGGTTACTCTTATGACCTATCCTGATAGTTTCGAAAGACCAGCAAAAAGCCTAGACCTTGCTGAAGCGCAAGAGGAGTTGTTGTGGTTGAACGCTGAAATCGCACGTCATGATCAGTTGTATCATGGTGATGATAACCCAGAGATTTCTGATGCAGCTTACGACAGACTTCGTAGAAGGCTGCGTGCGCTTCTCGATACCCACAGACAGCTGCGTTCAGATGTCGAAAACCAGGTGGGTGCTGCCGTTAAAACTGGCTTTGCAAAAGTACAACATGATGTCCCTATGTTGTCCTTAGGGAATGCATTCGATGATCAAGACGTTCATGATTTTATGCAAAGAATTGCCCGGTTTCTTCACATAAATGAAGATGTCGCAATATGTTGTGAGCCAAAAATTGATGGCCTGTCTTTGTCTTTGCGCTACCATGATGGCAGGTTCATTCGCGCGGCTACCCGTGGTGATGGCACAACCGGCGAAGATGTTACAGCAAATGTCGCGCATGTTGTCGGGATACCACAAAAACTTCAAGGATCTTGGCCTGGCCTTTTGGAGATCCGTGGAGAGGTATATATGCGCAAGGATGACTTCGCTCAGTTAAATGAGCGCCTTGCTCAAGATAAGAAAAGTACCTTGGCAAATCCCCGTAATGCCGCTGCAGGCACTTTGCGACAGCTAGATCCTAAAATAGCACGGCAACGGCCACTTCATTTTTTTGCCTATGGTGCTGTCCAGGCTTCCGGTTTACCCATAAGTCAATATGAGTGTTTGCAGATGCTCGGTGGTTTGGGGTTTGCTATCAATCCCCTTACCCAGAGGGTGCATAATGTTCAGGAGGTGCTCACTTGGTATCATCAATTGCGCACCAAGCGTGCCGGATTGTCTTATGATATCGATGGTGTCGTCTATAAAGTCGATGATCAAAGCCTCCGTGATAGACTCGGCTTTGTAGCGCGCGCCCCACGCTGGGCGATCGCGCACAAATTTCCTGCGGAACATGCCCAGACAAAGTTGTTGGATATTATACTTCAAGTGGGACGAACGGGTGCTGTAACCCCTGTCGCTGTTTTAGAACCCATCAATGTTGGTGGTGTCATGGTGGCACGAGCCAGTTTGCATAATGAGGATGAAATTCTACGCAAAGATTTTCGTATTGGTGACAATGTCATTGTTCAGCGTGCTGGTGATGTCATCCCTCAGCTGGTTCGCGTGGTTCATTCAGATGAATCGAGGGCGGGGCCATTCCCATTTCCTACCAGATGTCCTTGTCCACTTTCAACGGAATTGGTCGCTGAAATAGATGAGCGGACGGGGCGAAAAGATGTTGTGAAACGATGTAGTGGACGTTGGGCATGTCCCCAACAAAAGCGAGAGCGCCTCATTCATTTGGTATCTAGAGATGCTTTTGACATAGAAGGATTGGGGCCAAGACAAATTGATTTGTTTTTGGAAAAAGATTTGATCTCTGACCCTGCAGATATTTTTACCTTGGAGCAGCGGGAAAAGCAGGGCTGTTTTGAGCCCTTGTCAGGTTGGGATGGCTATGGTGAAACTTCAGCGCAAAAATTATATGCTGCGATCAACGATCGGCGTAGAATAAGTTTTGTGCGTTTTCTCGTGGGGTTGGGTATTCGTTATGTCGGGGTACGTAACGCACAGCTTATTGCGCGATATATACCTGATCTTGACGCGTTACGTCAGGCGAGTTCACAAGATTTGTTAACTTCTAAACTCATGGAAATCGATGGTTTGGGTCAGGTGGTGGCTCAATCAATGACAGAATTTTTCCAAGACCCTTACTCTGATCGGATGGCTTTAGACCTTGCCGCCCATGTTCAGTGGGAACAAGCAGAGACATCTGCTATCACAGACGGTCCTCTTGTTGGTCTGAGCGTGGTGTTTACAGGTACGTTATCAACCATGTCACGTGCAGAAGCAAAATCACGTGCTGAGGCCGCTGGTGCAAGGGTTTCAGGGACCATATCTGCCAAAACGGATTTGCTTGTAGCGGGTGAAAAGGCGGGCTCAAAGGCCCGCAAAGCCCAGGATATGGGGGTGAAAGTGATTGATGAACAAGCCTTTATCGATTTGCTTGAAGCTGTTCATTAAACGGCACGACAGGCTTGCTTGAGCCATGTCTGTTCATGGGTGTTCAGATGCGGTGCAAGGCGATCAAAAACAAGCTGATGATATGCATTAAGCCAACCAACCTCTTGAGATGTCAGTTTCTTAGGGTCGATCAACCGCAGATCGATGGGGCATAATGTCAGTGTTTCAAAGCAAAGCCCTTGTTCATCTTTTGCCACCAACACGAGATTTTCAATTCTGATGCCATGGCTGTTTTCTACATAGAGGCCAGGTTCATTTGACAGAACCATACCTTCTTGCAAGGGTTGTTGTGCGCGTTTGTGAATGCCACATGGGCCCTCATGTACGCTTAACGCAGCGCCTACACCATGTCCTGTTCCGTGGGCAAAGTCCCGACCTTCCAGCCATAATGGTGCGCGTGTAATTGCATCAAGCTGTATTCCATTGGTGCCAGCTGGGAACTTTGCCTGTCCAAGGGCTATATGGGCTTTAAGAACCAAGGTGTGATCGTCGATAATCGCTTGCGAAGGCTCGTGAGGTCCAATCCATAGGCAACGGGTAATATCTGTTGTGCCAAAAGAATATTGCCCTCCAGAATCTATTAATACCAAGCTTCCTTCAGAACGAAGGGGGATATTTGAGGCCTCTGAAACCCGATAGTGAATAATCGCACCATGTGCATCGATGCCGCAAATGGTATCGAAACTGATGTCAAAAAGGTCATCATCCAGATCTCGTGCAGTCTCCAATTTGGCTACAAGAGATAACTCATCTTGAGCAGGGTCTTGCTCAAGACCTGCCAAGAATTTGACCATGGCCACACCATCACGCAGATGAGCTTCACGCATACCCATGATTTCAGCATCATTCTTAATCATTTTCATGCGGTTAAGAGGACAAGGCATGGGTTCTTGTTTTTCAAAACAAGAAAATTTTTGGGCCATGCGCGCGTTGGTATGTCGGGGTCAAACTCTATGGTACCTGCATGCATCGTCAAAAGCTGCTGGTCTACACTGTCATCTCCAACCTTGAAACCATCACCCAAAAGCGCCTGTAACGCGCCAATGCGCTCTGCACCTTCCATTTGAATACAAACCATATCCTGCATGATGAGCATACTGGCTTGGATGATGGGGGTGTGGGGAATGTCGCGGCCGCGAATATTGCATAACCATGCCACGGCACAACAATCACCAACAAACAAGGCTGCAAGGTTTTTCTCATCCATCATAGCACGAATGGACGTTAATTTCTCACCAGTTTCAAAACCTGCAAAAGCAATTGGATGTGCGGTTGGTTGTGAGCGTTTTCGTAATGGCCGTTCTTCCCACAAAAGGTCTACAGGATGCTCGTTTAAAGCTAGCAACTGCCCGCCTGCTCGGTCGATATGTTCCCTCCAAAAGACCCAGCTATCATGATCGAATTGGTCAGGCCAAGCAACAATGACAGCGTCACGTGTGAGTTTTTCCAAAACCATGGCTCTATCTTCAAGTGGCACAACATCAAGACCGCTTGGGGAAACCTCTTGTTTCGCTTGAAGAAGGTAACGTCCATCTGTGACCAAAGATCCACCCTGGGGGCTGATAAATGCAAGACCAGCTGAACCAGAAAACCCTGTGGCCCAGCATAATCTTTCATCACATTTTTGAATATATTCACCAAGAAAGGCATCATCGTGGCTGATAAGTAGTCCTTGATAAGCATTCTGGCGCAGCCAATTGCGCAGTTGCTCTGTGCGCAACTTGGCGTGTGCATGATCTAGGGGGGCACCAATTTGTTGATATTTGATCATGGTTTCTCCAATGTCAAAATACTCCAATCACCCTGCTTTTGGCGTGTGAGCAGTCGCAAGCCAACGCTTTGATAGGCGGCAAGAACCCTACGAAATTGCCAATGAAGGAGGCCTGCTAAGATCAATTGGCCGCCTGGTGTCATGACATGAACAATATCTTTTGCCATGGCAATCAAAGGATTGGCGAGGATATTCGCTGTGATCAAATCAAAAGGAGCTGAGGATTGAATGGCTCTATGTTGTGTGCCTGCAGCATGGTGAAGCCTGATGCGTTGGTAACCATTAAGATCGAGTGTTTGTCTGGCAAACCGTACAGATAGGTGATCGATATCGCTGGCAATAACACGCCCAGAAAATAGCCGCGCTGCTGCCATGGCCAAAATACCCGTGCCGGTGCCTACATCAAGGATATGTTTTGGTCTAAAGCCACTTTGATGAACCTTTTCAAGCGCCAATAAACATCCCAACGTGGTATCATGATGTCCGGTGCCAAAGGCTAAACCAGCCTCTACCTGGAGAGGATAAAAGCCTTTGGGTAACTCATTGCGTAAATGCGCCCCATGAATAACGAACCGTTTGGAGGTAACGATAGGAAGGGTTCTTAGTGACTCCGTAACCCAATCACGGTCTCGTAATACTTCTACCTTGACCTCCAAATTGGAGGGAAACCCAAGGCCTGCTAACAAAAGTGCCATTTCATGGGCTGCTACAGGGTGATCATACAAGCATTCTATATGGCCTAAGTCCGCCATGGATCCAGTTGGATTTGGGCTTTCGGCGATTTCCCCAGTTGCGACACTCAAGGGTTTTGTCTCCCGCTCCAGACAATCTGCAACATCAGCTTCTATGCTGAGGGGTGATTGAACATAAAGAGCGCCAAAAATCAGACATTAATTCCCCACTTTCTCAAGAAAAGCCCCCATGACCTTTTTTTGGCCTGCTTTGTCAAATGAAACTTCAACAGCTTGTCCGTCTAAGGCTAAGATTTCACCGTAACCAAATTTTTGATGAAATACACGCATACCAATGGCATGAGAAGGGCTATCATCATCAAAAACGGGCATTTGTGATGGAGGGCGGCGGACGGGGTTTGCTTTCATTCTTTGCCAGCCTGGTCCACCAAACCTTGTAGGAAGGGCTGTTCCAGATTGATGCCAGCTGCCCAATTGTTGTGTTTCAGGGGCTGTAACCAAAATATTTTCAGGAGGAATTTCATCGATGAAACGTGAAGGAATGGCGGGTTGCCATTGCCCCCATGTGCGTCGGTTGGCAGTGGTGGAGATCATGGCTCGCAGTCTTGCTCTTGTAAGACCAACATAGGCTAGTCGTCTCTCTTCCTCTAAGCCACGGTTGCCTAGTTCATCCAACGTGCGTTGGGAGGGAAATAGACCCTCTTCCCAACCTGGGAGGAAAACATTGTCGAACTCTAATCCTTTTGCCCCATGCAAAGTCATGATGGTAACTTTATCAGGATTGTCATCGCGTTCGTTATCCATAACCAGAGATACATGCTCTAAAAAACCAGCCATGGTTTGAAATTCTTCAAGTCCACGAACCAATTCTTTCAAATTTTCCAGGCGGCCATGGGCTTCAGCTGTTTTCTCATTCTTAAGCATTTCTGTGTAGCCAGACTCATCAAGGATCATGCTGGCGAGGTTGATATGGTCCATATCCTGTGATTGCTGTCTCCAACGCCGGATAAGATCAACAAATGCCCCAAGTGCTTGCCGAGGTTTGCTCCCTATCTCATCGCTATTGGCCATAACATCAGCTGCATCCAGCAAGCTCATTTGTGATGCACGTGCCAGTCGGTTTAATTTTTGAATGGTTGTACTGCCAATGCCGCGCTTGGGTCGATTGACGATGCGTTCAAAAGCGAGGTCGTCTCGTGGTTGTGCAACCAAGCGAAAATACGCAGGCATCACGGATCTCGAGGCCGCTCATAAAAACGAGGTCCGCCAATGTAACACGATAGGATATCGCCTGGTTTAAGAACCTCTCTTCAATATCCCTCATTTGTGAAGATGCCCGCACCAAGACAGCCATCTGTGATCTTGAGACACCTTGCTCTTGGAGCTGATGGATTGCATCACCAATAGCGCGAGCTTCTTCCGAAGAATCCCAATGACTGGTGATCCTGATAGGTTCCCCCAACTCATCTTCTGTCCATAAACTTTTACCCAACCGCTCACGGTTGCAGTCAATCAGTCCTCCAGCTGCTTGTAATATATGTCCCTTGGAACGGTAATTTTGCTCAAGGCGAATGATTTCAGCTCCAGGAAAATCACGTTCAAACCGTAAAATATTGCCTACCTCGGCACCACGCCAACCGTAAATCGACTGATCATCATCCCCCACACAGGCAAGATTAGGTTGCTCGGGGCAAAGAAGTCTAAGCCATAAATATTGCGCAACATTTGTATCTTGATATTCATCCACCATGAGATAGCGGAGCATAGATCGATATTGTTGGCGAATATCGTCATGATCTCTCAGTAAGGTAATGGCATGCAACAACAGGTCACCAAAATCTGTTGCATTGAGTGTACTTAATCTTTGTTGATAGGCTTGATAGAGCTCTGGCGATCTTCCTTGAGCAAAATCATCGACATCTTCAGCTTGAACATCTTTGGGTGCAAGGCCGCGATTTTTCCAACGATCAACCATATGAGCGAAGGTGCGTGCGGGATATTTCTTTTCATCAATATTTTCTGCATCAAGAAGTTGTTTGATTAAGCGCAACTGGTCATCGCCGTCTAAAATGGTATAGTCAGGTTGCAGTCCTATCCGCTCCGCATGCCTGCGCAACATTTTGGCGCAGATAGCATGAAAGGTTCCTAAAAAAAAAAGCCCTCGACAGATTGTCCCACCATATTGGCCACGCGCTCTTGCATTTCACGAGCGGCGCGATTGGTAAATGTAACGGCCAAAATTTGGCCTGGATGCGCCAATCTTAATGCCAAAATATGGGCAATGCGTGTGGTGAGAACCCTGGTTTTACCTGTGCCGGCACCTGCTAGCACCAACAGGGGGCCTTCGGTTTGCTCCACTGCTTCACGCTGTTGTGGGTTCAGATCACGAAGATAGGGTGTGGACATTATCACCTCTTGATTACACCGGAGTGGTTGCTTTCGGGTCATAGAAACGTTTATCGATTCGTATGATGGTTCATTCAACCTATTGAGACAACCGTGGGAGGAAAAAATGGGGTATGAAGAGCGTTCTGAAGAGACGTGGCTGGCTGCCTTGAAACAAGTCATCGGCGAGCGTATCACGCAAAATCCAAGTATTTTGGAGCAGCATAGCAAAGATGAAAGTTTTCATACGCCGAGACTTCCAGCAGCGGTTGCCTTTGCAGAGAGTACCGAGGAGGTGCAGAAAATATTATCCATCTGCCATGAATTCCGTCGACCAGTCATTGGCTTTGGTGCGGGGAGTTCTTTAGAGGGGCATGTTGTACCGACTTTAGATAAGACGGTGCTAACCCTAGACTTAACGGGTATGAACAAAATTTTAGAAGTTCATCAAGAAGATCTTGACGTGGTTGTGCAAGCAGGAGTGACGCGAAAGCAATTGAACAACCATCTTCGTGATACAGGACTGTTCTTTCCAGTTGATCCTGGTGCGGATGCAACCATAGGGGGCATGGCTGCCACACGCGCTTCAGGAACCAATGCTGTTAGATATGGTACCATGAGGGAAAATATTCTTAACCTCACGGCCGTTTTGGCGGATGGACGTGTCATCAAAACGGGTCAAAGAGCGCGCAAGTCATCAGCAGGGTATGATTTAACCAGATTGCTTGTGGGCTCAGAGGGGACATTGGGTATCATTACTGAGGCCACCCTCCGGCTGCATGGTATTCCAGAGAGTTTGATGGCAGCAGTGGCGCGCTTTGATACACTTGAAGGGGCTGTTAACACCGTCATTGACACCCTACATTGTGGTCTCGCTGTCGGACGAATTGAATTGTTGGATGAATTGCAAATCCGTGCAGTAAATCAATATTCTCAGACGAATTATGCAGAGACACCAACATTGTTCCTGGAATTCCAGGGAAGTCCATCGCATGTTGAAGCTGATGCAGCTATGTTCGGTGAATTGGCTGAAGCTCATGGTTTGATGGATATAACCTACGGTAAAAAAGAGGAAGAACGTCGAGATTTGTGGCAGGCGAGGCATAATGTTTGGTACGCCAATCGTACATTAAGACCAGGTACGAAGGGCTGGGCGACTGACGTCTGCGTGCCTATTTCGCATTTGGCAGAATGTATTTTGAAAACACGTGAGGATGTTGACGCTTCTGGTTTGATTGCTCCCATTGTGGGCCATGTTGGTGATGGAAACTTTCATTTGTCCATTATGTTAGACCCAGATGACAAGGAAGAGGTGGCAAAGGCTTATGCATTAAATGACCGCCTTGTGACGCGCGCGTTAGAGATGGAAGGAACATGTACCGGTGAGCATGGTGTTGGAGAAGGAAAGATTGCAGCTCTTCGGCAGGAATTAGGAGATGCTGTGGATGTGATGGTCGCAATCAAAAAAGCCCTTGACCCTCACAACATCCTTAATCCTGGGAAGATTTTTTAAGCATCTTTATGGCGTCTTGCAGATTTTTGATCACCGCGATCCGCAGATGACATGAAAGGCCGACTTGGATAGCATCGCGAACCCTGTTGTTGTCGACCTCTGCAATGAAGGCAGCCAAGCTTACTTGTTTGCCTTCTGCCATGCGTTGCAATTCATCCCAAAAAGGTTGCTCGAGTGAGACGGACGTTCGGTGTCCATGAATGGTCACCGAACGCTTAATAGGGCGTAAATCTTGCTTTTTAGGCCCCATATGCTCAGGCTTTAGGAGCAATCATGAGTTCAGGGCGTACGAGTTTGTCAAAAGTTTCTTCATCGACAAAACCAAGGCCAATGGCCTCTTCACGTAAAGTTGTGCCATTTTTGTGGGCCGTTTTTGCGACCAAAGTGGCATTGTCGTAACCAATGCTTGGTGCAAGTGACGTCACAAGCATCAGAGATTGCTCTAACAAATCACCGATACGCCGCTCGTTGGCTTCTATACCTTCAACACAATGTTGCGCAAAGCTATCACATGCATCTCCAAGCAAACGAATAGAACGCAAAAGGTTCCAGATCATAACAGGCTTGTAAACATTTAGCTCGAAATGGCCTTGGCTGCCTGCCATGGTTATTGCTGTATGGTTTCCTACCACTTCACAGCAAACCATGGTCATTGCTTCACATTGTGTCGGGTTCACCTTACCTGGCATAATGGATGATCCTGGCTCGTTTTCAGGAAGACTTAATTCGCCAATTCCGCAACGAGGGCCAGAACCTAATAAACGAATATCATTGGCGATCTTAAAAAGACTTGTCGCCACGGTATTTAGGCCGCCAGAGGCGTCAACAATGGCATCATGAGCGGCTAATGCTTCAAACTTATTTTCTGCTGTGGTGAACGGCATACCAGTAATCATCGCGATGTTTTCAGCTACTTTTTCTGCAAAACCTGGTTTTGTATTGAGGCCTGTTCCAACTGCAGTTCCCCCTTGTGCCAATGCAAACAGGCCATCCATGCTGCGTTTGACCCTCGCTATTCCATAGCGCACCTGGGTTGCGTAGCCTCCAAATTCCTGCCCCAAGGTCAGTGGGGTGGCATCCATCGTGTGGGTCCGTCCAATTTTGACGATGTCTTCGAATGCTTCTGTTTTAGACTCAAGAGCCGCAAGTAAACGTTCCATCCCTGGTAAAAGAACATCTTGGATTTCTGCAATAGCGGCCACATGCATGGCAGTGGGGAATGTATCGTTAGAAGATTGTGATTTGTTGACGTGATCATTCGGGTGGACGGGGTCTTTGCTGCCAAGTGTGCCACCGAGTATTTCTATTGCACGGTTTGAGATCACTTCGTTGGCATTCATATTAGACTGGGTGCCTGAACCTGTTTGCCAGACAACGAGAGGGAAATGGTCATCTAGCTTTCCCTCATGAACTTCTTGTGCGGCAGCAATGATCGCGTCAGCAAGATGAGGATCCAATGTGCCTAAATCTTTGTTGGCTTGTGCGCAGGCATGTTTTACAACGCCTAAGGCACGGACAACAGCTATGGGCATCCGCTCGCCTGCAATTGCAAAATTTTGCAATGAGCGCTGTGTTTGTGCGCCCCAATAACGATCACTCGGTACGTTAAGTGGGCCAAAGGAATCTGTTTCAGTACGCGTGTCTGTCATGGACGATCTCCTCAGTTGTCCTCGGGGTTTTTGCGAAAGGCATCAAGTGAAATAACATCTGCTTTTTGTTCATTATTGGCGGATTTCTGGAATGGTTCATTATCATCTGGGTCATTTGTAACGACCTCAAATTGTAAAGCAAATAGGGGTTCTGAGGGATCCCTAAAATGGACTAAGGATCGAAAAGGGAAATACAGACGCTCCGGTTTTCCTTGAAATGTTAATGTGACCCCAAAACCATCTTCACTTACACGTAAATCAGAAAACTGGTGCTGAAGAACGATCGTGATGGTGTCTGGATGTTTTGCGCGAAGATGATGGGGTAGCATCACACCAATATGATGGGTAACCGCGGTGATATAAAAATGGTTTTCTCCGCGCAGCCCATTTTTAGCCACATCATCCAAAACACGTCGAACCACATCCAGTAGAGCTTCATTCATAATCGCGCTGTAATCAATTCCAGTCATATCATTTTCCAGTTTATGGTTTGCATGCTTTTGACACAGAAATGATGGGACTTGGCAAGCAAAACCAACATGACTGATGAAAGAAAAGTGAGGGCTTTGTTGCCAGGCGCCCTCGAGCCCCGCCTAGAGGGACTTAACCGCTAGGAGTTTTATTCAGGCCAACTGCCGTTAGGCAGCAACAGCCAAAGCTTCGTTGTCGTTTGCAACTATTGCTTGTTGAACATTAACGGCGTGTCTCACCGAGTAGCCTCGAACCCTTTATTGCGCCCGTCGATCCCAAATCACCCCCATCAAGAACATCCAGCTGCCCGTTTCTGTTAACCGCGGGCTTATCTATCCTAACACCGCAATGGCAGCGGCATGAGACTCCTTATCTAGGATGCTCTTGGTGGAGGTGGTGGCGTCGAAGCCACGTCCGGCACGCCTATTCTGATCTTTGGTTTACTACCATTACCTGTATTATAAACCCATGATGTGCTAATCACAAGCATGATGGCGCGTGAGACAGCAAAAAAAGCTCCATTGCTCTTCAACGTTACATTGGGCAGGTTCGTACAAAGACGATTCACCTTCTAATTGTGGAGGCCAAAGTTAATGAAAGACTATCTCGACTTGATGCAAGAGGTCTTGGACAGGGGTGACTTAAGGGAGGACCGCACGGGTGTGGGCACTTTGAGTATTTTTGGCCATCAAATGCGCTTTGACCTAGCGGCTGGATTTCCTATGATAACGACCAAAAAGGTGCATTGGAAATCAGTTGTGCATGAACTCTTATGGTTTATTCGTGGTGAGGGTAATATTCAGTACCTACGCGAGAACAAAGTTTCCATTTGGGACGAATGGGCTGATGAACAAGGCAATTTGGGACCCGTTTATGGTGTGCAATGGCGGCAATGGAAAGGTGCAGATGGTAATGTGCATGACCAGCTCCAAGATGTTATCCATCAAATTCGTCATAATCCCTATTCACGTCGTCATATCGTATCTGCATGGAATGTTGCTGACATCAAACAAATGGCCCTGACACCGTGCCATTTGTTGTTTCAATTTCATGTCGGGAAGGGGCGCTTGAATTGCCAATTATACCAGAGGTCAGCGGATGTATTTCTCGGTGTTCCCTTTAATATTGCGTCTTATGCATTGCTTACACATATGATCGCCCATATTTGTGGACTACAACCTGGTGTGTTTGTGCATTCTTTGGGCGATACACATCTTTACACAAATCATTTGGAGCAGGCGCGTTTGCAGCTGACCCGGTCGCCTCGATCATTGCCAAGACTAGAAATCGTTAGGGAAAGGCAGAATATCGAAGATTTCGTTTTGATGATTTTGTCTTACATGATTACGACCCTCACCCCCATATTAAAGCGCAGGTGGCAGTTTGATGGCGCAGAAAGCTCTTTGTTCCGCTGTTGTTGCCATGGCGGCAGGTCAGGTTATCGGAGCTAACAATCAGTTAGCCTGGAAAGCTCCAGAAGATTTGAGGCATTTTAAACGGTTAACAACTGGTCATGTGGTCATTATGGGACGGAAAACATGGTCGTCACTGGGTCGTGCCTTGCCCCAACGTGTCAATATCGTGCTCAGTCAAAAGGGAATAGAAAAACACACAGATGTTGTATCCTTTGGTCATATTGAAGATGTTTTAGAATATGCGGAGGAACAGACGCAAAGCAAGGAAAAAGAATATTTTATTTATAGAGGCGGCCAAATTTATGATCTTTTTATGCTCCATATTCAACGTATTCATCTCACCTATGTCGATCTTCATGTCGATGGAGATACATACTTTTCATGGCCCAAAGATAAATTTTTAGGGCGTGCTGGACGGTACCGATCTGCTGAT
>JAYPQH010000028.1:0-33166 GCA_038131935.1 Alphaproteobacteria bacterium
ATGCTCCAGAAACCCTTGGCAATGCTCCGCCAGAGTCATAATCGTGCACGTTCATCACCACGATGACCCATATCTCCTAAGCGCGCACGCAAATGCTCGACCATCTGATCTGCGTGGGCATGTATGTTCACAATCAAAAAAGGCGGTGCGAGTGGAAGAACCATATCCAATACGTGATCAATTAATGCCTTTCGCGCAACTTCCACCAATGGTTTGGGACGCTCCAGCGTTAACGGACGCAAGCGTGTTCCAAGACCTGCTGCCAATATCATGATAGGAATACTCATAACTGGTCCCAGAGAGCTAATGAAACCCTCGTTTCAGCTTTGAGCTTACAAAGCCAAGCCCGCCATGGCTCACAACCAGGATGCTGCAGGGCCTCCAAAAGATGTGCTTCTACGCGAGGCATCAAAGCCAAATAAGCTGGTTTTTGGTCACGTTGAGCTAAACGCGTAAAAATTCCAAGGATTTTTGCATTTCTTTGAAAAGACAATTGTGCATAAGCCACTTCAAATTGATCTTTCTGCCAACCTATTTCGAGCATAAATTGCTGCTTTAATGCATCAGACATATCTTTATCTACATCACGCCGTGCATCAGTTAATAACGATCCCAAATCATACAAAGGATGACCAAGCCGTGCATCCTGAAAATCAATCATTCCGAGTTGAGCAATTGATTCACGTTCAGATAAGAAAAATAGATTTTCCGCGTGATAATCACGATGGACAAAAACTGGTGAAATATTCATGAGATCTTGTATCACACTCGCATTTACCTCAGAAAATTCATCAAGCTGCTGAGCCGTAGGATGAATAAGATGAGAAGGCAGATACCATTGTACAAAAAGTGCCAATTCACGATGGTATGCGTCAGCGTCATAAGGAAGCAATGAGACACAATCTATGGGATGAAGTGCTGGAATTGCAGCCATAGCCTGACGATAAATATGCCATTCTTCGCCTGGTGCTTCCAACAAGGTTTCTTTAAGCCTGGACGCCCCAAAGTCTTCCATAACCACCAGCTGGCTGTCATCAGAAATGATCTGAATAGTAGGCACAGACAGACCAGCGCTTGCAAGCTTCCGACCCAAAAACCTTTGAACACCCACATCATGTCCTGGAGGAAGCCACATCAAAATTCGTGGGTCCTCTTTTTCGGGCATAATACGGAAATATTGACGATCAGATGCATCACCGGGAATGCATACAAAGGGCGTCCCTTGTCCAAAATGTCGCGTGATAAACTCAGTAACTTTTATGATGTCCATGTTGCCCCTAGAGAACTTTTGGACATCTTATCCCAACAAAGTCCCGATTCTATCAAAAACTTTGGGTGCGTAGACCATGATGTTGCGGCGTTCTGATCCTTGGGCAGACATCTCAATGCGCAGATCCAAGCGTCTTTTGACGTCTATTTGGTACAACCGCTCAGGCCATTCAAGCAATACAACGCCGTGATCAAGATACTCTTCCAATCCGAGCTCTACCACATCTTGATGATGATCCAATCGGTAAAGATCAACATGGGCCACCAAATCAAATGACGCTGTCTCGGGTACCCGATAGCTCTGCACCAAGGTAAAAGTGGGACTGGGTATAAC
Organism: Alphaproteobacteria bacterium; assembly: GCA_038131935.1. Lineage (GTDB taxonomy): Bacteria > Pseudomonadota > Alphaproteobacteria > UBA8317 > UBA8317 > UBA8317. Next base: position 1,604 of record JAYPQH010000028.1, read on the forward strand.
TTCAACAATACCCAACCCATTCAACATTGCTCGAGAAAGAACAGATTTTCCAACGCCAAGCTCACCTGAAAGGGTGACAAGGTCACCACTTTCGAGCAAGGGCGCTAACCTGGCGCCAAACATACAAAGTTCAGCTTCGGTTAGGTTCAAAAATTGACGAATTTCTGAGGTCAACACTTAGTAACGATATTGCTCAGGTTTAAATGGACCTGACGTTGGGATACCGAGATAATCAGATTGTTCCTGGCTTAACTGGGTTAACGAGACACCCAGACGCTCCAAATGTAGCCTGGCCACTTTTTCATCCAAATGCTTGGGTAGGGTGTAGACTTTTCGCTCGTAACGATCTGCATGTAGCCATAATTCGATCTGTGCCAACACTTGGTTGGTGAATGATGCGCTCATAACAAAACTTGGGTGGCCGGTGGCATTACCTAAATTGACCAAACGTCCCTCAGAAAGCACAATCAATCTCTTTCCATCTGGGAACTTAACTTGATCAACCTGGGGTTTAATATTGATCCATTCATGGTTTCGTAACGCGCTGATTTGGATTTCTGAGTCAAAATGGCCAATGTTACACACAATCGCCATATCCTTCATCTCCCGCATATGGTCGATGGTTATCACATCTTTGTTACCCGTCGCCGTAACAAAGATATCACCCTTGCCAGCAACTTCCTCCATGGTCTTCACTTCATAACCCTGCATGGCTGCTTGGAGCGCACATATAGGGTCAATTTCGGTAACAATCACACGGGCACCTTGAGAACGAAGCGATTCAGCCGAACCTTTACCAACATCCCCAAAGCCACAAACAACCGCGACTTTGCCTGACATCATAACGTCTGTCGCACGTTTAATACCATCAACCAAGCTCTCGCGGCAGCCATACAAATTATCAAATTTAGACTTGGTCACGGAATCGTTTACATTGATTGCGGGTACAGCAAGACGTCCATCTCGTTCCATTTCATACAAGCGCATCACACCCGTGGTGGTCTCCTCTGAGAGGCCACGCACATCTTTTAGCATCTCGGGATATTTGTCATGCATCAATACAGTCAAATCGCCACCATCATCCAGGATCATGTTTGGAGTCCAGCCATCAGGACCCTGTATGGTCTGCTCGATACACCACCAAAATTCTTCTTCTGTTTCCCCTTTCCAAGCAAATACAGGAATGTTTTCAGCAGCGATTGCTGCTGCTGCCTGGTCTTGCGTTGAAAAATATTACAAGAAGACCAACGCACGGATGCACCCAACGCGATCAATGTCTCAATAAGCACGGCTGTTTGAATAGTCATATGCAAACAACCTGCGATACGTGCGCCTGCCAATGGTTTGCTGTCTGCGAACTCTTCGCGCAAGGACATCAATCCAGGCATTTCCGTCTCAGCAATGGTAATTTCTTTGCGCCCCCAATCGGCAAGACCCATGTCGGCTACTTTATAATCTGTCATCTGGGCCCTCCAGCACCATAATTCATAAACGAACACAGTATCCTTCGCGACTTGTTCCGCACCGAAGAGGGCACAGACCAACAAATGCATGCATAAGGATATGTTTATATGATGATGTGTATCATCATTTAAGATTGAGGTTAAGTCCCCATGTCAACAAAAGCTCGGATTGCGTCTGGACCACCATCTTGCATCAACTTTGTCACAACGGCCTGCAACTCAGTAGTATTCCCAGAACGCACACGCTCCATTACCTCTGGCAAAGCCCTTGGCGCCATGGATAAATGGCGAAGACCAAGGCCCATAAGCAAAGGGGTCAGCACAGGGTCTCCAGCCATTTCACCACATAATGTTATAGGAATATCAGCGCGTCTTGCAGCTTCTACAGAAAACTGTATGAGCCTTAGTACAGCTGGATGAAGGGGGTCATACATCGATGCTACTTTGTCGTTGGTCCGATCAATAGCGAGCGTATACTGGGTAAGATCATTGGTTCCCAAGGATAAGAAATCAACATGACGGGCCAGCAAGTCTGCAGACAATGCAGCCGCGGGAACCTCAATCATGATACCTAGTTGCGGAATACCCACAGGCCTTTGCACATCATCCAACTGTGCATATTCCTCCTGTACAATAGATTTTATTTTTTGAATCTCATGAACACTCATCACCATTGGAAATAAAATATGAACGGGGCCGTGTTTTGCTGCACGCAAAATCGCACGCAGCTGAGCACGAAATGGCTCAACATGACGCAGACTTAACCTTACGGCCCTAAGTCCCAAAGCGGGATTTTCTGCATCTCCGTCTACCTCACCATACCCTGGAAGGATTTTTTCCCCACCAACATCTAAGGTCCTAATGGTGATAGGTTTGCCAGCCATTCGTTGAACAATCTGTGTAAGCACCTCGGTCTGTTCTTCCTCTGTTGGCATAGACCTGCGGTTTAAAAACAAAAATTCAGTACGTAGAAGGCCAATTCCCTGGGCACCCCATTCCTGTACTTCAGAAACTTCATGCGGCAATTCAACATTGGCTTGCAGGGTGTAATGCTGTCCATCATCACTAATAGCAGGCTCTCTGGCTTGAATACGCAGTCGCTCAAGCCGTTGAAAAAAATCTCGTTGTGACTGGCGCGCAGCTGCTTTCTCAGCATCATCGGGCTCAACAATGATACGCCCTCGGCCATCAACAATGATCTCAACTCCATTTCGCATGTCATCAAGCAACCCAGTCACACCCATAACGGCTGGGATACCCAATGCCCGTGCCAAAATGGCCACATGACCTTGCAAGCCGCCTGTTTCTGCGACCAATCCAACAACATGTCCTGGTTCAAAACAGGCCATATCAGCTGGTGAAATATCATGCGCTACCAAAACACTTCCCTTTGGAAGATGCCACAAAGGCTCCTCGTCAATGACCAAAATATTCAGGAGCCGATGTGCTACAGCTTCAATGTCTTGAAACCGAGAAGCTAAATAGGGATCCGTCATATTGTCATAAATGACTTTGATGTCAGCTAAGGCTGATTGAATAGCCATAGGCGCAGACATAAGCTTTTCTTGTATGGCTTGTTCTGCGATACGTAGAAGGCGAGAATTGCGCAAAAATCCAATTTGTACGTCCATGAGCGAAATCAGCTCATCGATCCCAGGGATCACCTGCTTTTGCAATCTCTTTCGCGCACGATCAAGGTCATCTTTTAATTGTTTTTGTGCCCCATGAAATCGCTCAATTTCTTGGGAAATATCGCTTTCCACCAATGACCCTTGATCGATCAAAGGCTGGCCTCTGTTCATGGTAACGGCTATACCAAGTGCCACCCCTTGGGAAACACCAATTCCGGTAAAAACTTTGGACATTAGGCACCTTCACCAAAAAAGTCATCTATGAGTGCGCATACCTTCTCGACAGCTTCTCCTGCGTCATGGCCACGGGCATGTATTGAGACAAAGCATCCTGGTCCAGCAGCCAACATCATCAAACCCATAATAGAGAGTGCTGAAACCTGTAGACCGTCTTTTTCAACCAAAATCTCAGCCTCAAATTCCTGTGCGCATTTCACCAATTGCGCTGAGGCCCGAGCATGAAGTCCTCGCATATTACGGATTTGTACCTGTGCATGAACCTCTTGCATGTTAACCTTCTATATCACCAGCAAGAATAGCTGATGCTACAGAGATATATTTTCGGCCTGCATCTCGTGCACCCATGGCTGCTTCGGATAATGTTTTGTCAACGCGCAAGGATGCAAGCTTTATCAACATGGGTAAATTCACACCTGCAACCACCTCTGTTTGGGGCCGTTCCATGACAGAAATAGATAAATTTGAGGGGGTACCACCAAACATATCGGTTAACAAAATGGCGCCATCACCAAGATCAACACGATCTACTGCCGCAAGAATATCAAGTCTTCTTGCTTCAATGTCATCATCTGGGCCGATACAAATTGTTTCCACCTGTGACTGTGCCCCCACAACATGTTCCATCGCTGATAAAAATTCATCAGCGAGTCGACCATGAGTAACCAATACCATACCAATCATCTCTACCCTCACTAACCCTATTCACAAAAAAGCCAATTGTTTTGGCTCATTTTTTTTCACAGCTTATGACCCAGATTCCTGCATGTTTGTGTGAATAACCACAATAGGATTGTGGATTCGCTTCAAACGTTGTGCAAGATCTTCAGCCATACTCACGGATCGATGACGACCACCTGTACAACCCAAAGCTATCGTACAATAGGCTTTTCCCGTATCAATAATACCTGGTAAAAGCATCTGCATCAGTTGCTCAATATGTTGTATATAAAACGCATAAAGAGGATCTGCCTTAACAAAAGCTGCAACCTCTGGAGAACAACCAGTCTGGTGACGCAGTGTAGGATCCCAATGAGGATTACGCAGTTGCCGCAGATCAAACAAAAAATCTGTTTCCGGGGGAACACCATGGCGAAAGCCAAAGGACATGACGGTAAGGACCATGGCATGAGAAATTGGAACATCTGTTAAACGTTGAATTTCTTCACGCAATCGGTGAGGCGTGAATTCAGTCGTATCCAGCACAATGGCTGCATATTCACGGATACGCGCCAACAATTGCGCCTCTCTTTTAAACGCGTCACGCAAAGGAACACCATCATGTGAAAGAGGGTGCCGGCGTCTTGTCTCAGAAAATCTTTGCACAACAACGTCTTCGCGACATTCAAGAAAAATCAACCGGATAGGTTCTTGCTGTTGATTAACAGTCCATAGCCACTGCTCTAAGGTACCTGGGTATGATAAAATTTGCTCTACGTTTAAACCTATGGCCACACGATCTGGTGTCATCGCATTGATAATTTCTGACAAAAGGCTCAAGGGAGGGTTATCGACGGCACCAAACCCAATATCCTCTAGAGCGCGCAGTGCTGTGGATCTCCCTGCTCCTGACAATCCTACAATCACAAAAACCTGCTTCATCTCGTTTGCCCCAAAATTGCATTTGGAATGATCACGACTGTATCTATAACATGACGCATCATGAAGCTGCTAATATTTCTGAGCTAGATGTGACAAACCATGTTCATGATCATACTGCTCCAAAAAGTAAGTCAGTCGCACAAAGCTGTAAGGATCCATCAACATTTGGTGCACAGGGATACGCTGATCCAGCAATTGCTGGTAACAGTTTTCTTGCGCAAGGACATCTACTTTTTTAACCGCGCTCAAGATCAGGTCAACTTTTGCTAAGCCGCAGCATTCCATTTGTATGATACCCAATCCACGCAACTCAACCAAACCCTTGGTTGCAGGAACAGGTGCCATCATAATTTGATTTTCTAGAGATGAGAGTACTACACCGTCATCACCGATGAGCTCAGCACCGTTTTGAATAGCCTCCAGCATTAAGCCTGTTTTGCCAATGCCAGGGGGCCCCATCAGTAAAATCCCCAAACCTTTATAACGAAAGCCATTTGCCTGTATGATCATTTCGCCCTCACAAGTGGCAATGTCATGACAACGCGTAACCCGCCAAGAGGGCTATCATCCAATGAGATGTCTCCTCCATGCCTAGAAAGAATTTGCTTAGCAATGCCTAGGCCCAGACCTGAGTGTCCTTCAACCCCTAGCCGCGTTGAATAAAAACGCTCAAACACCCTCGATCTAAGAGCTTCTGGTATACCAGGACCTTCATCATCAATGATCACGTGGGCTTTTTGTTTCTCCATGCGCACTTGGACCAAAATTTTGCCCCCTACTTCTGAAAATGAGATGGCATTATCAAGAATATTTGCCAAAGCATGGATTAATTGCTGCCCCTTTGCCTCCACAAAAAGGCTGTCATCATCATGTAGGAACTGGATTGTGAAACCAAGTCGTTCAGCTGACGCCATCCTTTGAGCCACAAGTTCTTCCAGCAACTCAATGAGTGCGATATGTTCAGATGGTCCATCACCTAGCTCTCGCTCCAGTCGTGCTGAGGCCTGAATATCATCTATCAATTGATGCAAACGCTGCAAATCCCGACGCATTGCTGTCAAAAGCTTTGCTTGTCTTTCCGCATCATGTGGGCGCTCAAGAAGCTCAACGGATGTTCGAAGTGCAGTCATTGGATTCTTTAACTCATGAGCTACGTCCGCAGCAAAATCGTCGACCGCAACCAAACGCTCGCGCAAGGCGAACACCAACCCCCTTATCGCATCGCTCAAATGCCCAATTTCATCACCTCGGCGAGCAAATTCCTGAAAAGCAAGGGTATCAATATCCCCAAGACCTTGGGTGCGTTTGGCCACATTCTGCGCTTGGTGTGAGAGCCGAGCCAAGGGTTGCGCAATTGAGGTTCCAAGAAAAAGTGAAATGGCCAATGTTGCCAACAGAACAACAGCAAAATAAGTCAGATAAGCGCGTCCCTCACGCTCCATCAACTGATACAAACGTGTTTCAGGAAAGGTGACATCAAGGATGAAATCCTGTTGATGCAGCGTGACTTTGACAGCTGCAACAGCCGCATCTTTTGGTGACAATCTACGAATATAAGCCACCTCGCGACCCGTGAATGCTTCACGTACATGATCTGGCATTGATAATGGCTGCACGCGTCCGCTACCGTCCATAAATCGTGAAATAATCAGCCGGCCTACATCTCTGGACGTGCGTGTAAAAAAGCCAACATCTCCCCCAGGCAATGGACTTCTTACGGTAATGGCTTCAGGACGCGCACGAACAGCGAAACCAGTCTGTGCATACAATCCAACCTGCAAACCAGACAATTCCGCAACACGTGCCATCAACATGGACAACCTATGATCGCGCCTAACATCATCGGACTCAGAAGCAACCCTTAGTGCCAAGGCTAAACTCTTCGCTTCCTGCAAAAGCGATCTCTCTTCAGCTTCGAGACCCGTAACTTGCCTATGAAGGAATGCCAATCCTACCGCTGCACAAAATACAACTGTTAAGTTTGTAAGAATAATGCGACGGACCAAGCCTATCCGCATCAAAGCAAATCCAACCGGTAGCCCATGCCATAAAGGGCCGTGATCGCGTCAAATTTTGGATCAATCTTTTTGAATTTGCGTCTAATTCTTTTGATGTGAGAATCAACTGCGCGCGGATCCGTATATTCATCATCTTCATAGGCATCATATATGAGTTGCTCGCGGCTGCATACATGACCAGGACGCTTGGCTAAGCTCATCATGATCAAACATTCTGTAACGGTCAGGGGAATATTCTCACCTTTCCATTGGCATGTCATGGCCTGTCCATCTAAAGACAAGCCTTTATGGGTAACCAACTGATCATCTCTTGGTGGTTGACTGCGACGTAGAATAGAACCAATGCGTGCCAACAAAAGATTAGGGGAGTAGGGTTTACGTAAAAAGTCATCTCCCCCCTGCCGAAGCCCTTCAAGTTCATCAAGCTCATCATCGCGTGACGTTAGAAAAACGACTGGGACTGAGGATTGCACGCGCAATCTCCGCAACACCTCAAAACCAGTTAGTCCCGGCATTTTAATATCCAAAATAACAAGGTCTGGTGCCAATCTTGCAAAATTCGCAAGAGCTAATCTTGGGTCTGCAAAGGATGTGACTTTATAGCCTTCATCTTCTAACAACATGGTCAATCCCTCAAGGATAGCACGTTCATCATCGATCAAAACAATATGTGTCATGTCGCCTTACCGATATCCCACTCAATGTATGGCACCCCAATGAGGCCCTATACCACAGACGACTTCTAAAGGTACCGACAAATTGACCAAAGGTTCATGCGCATGTTCCATAACATGCTGCACCAAGCGGCGCGCTTCTTGCTCATGGCCAATAGCGACCTCAAAGATCAATTCATCATGTACCTGTAAGAGCATACGAAGAAAGGGAGCGTCGGTTTCACTATGCTGGTGTAGCTGGATCATGGCACGCTTCATGATGTCAGCAGCAGCGCCTTGGATAGGCGCATTGATGGCTGCACGCTCCCCAAATGCTCTTGTTGCCGGCTGCTTATCCATCACCGCAGGCGTATGGACACGTCGGCCAAAAATCGTTTCGACATAGCCATGCTGTCTGGCAAATTCTTTGGTATCTTCCATATAGCCCTTGATACCAGGAAACTTTGCAAAATAAGCGTCAATATATTGTTTTGCCATGTCATTCTTGATACCCAACTGCCGAGCAAGGCCAAAGGGTGAGATTCCATAAATGATCCCAAAATTTATGGCTTTTGCCTGACGCCTTAGCATGGGATCCATACCATCTAAAGGCACCCCAAAGACTTCTGAGGCTGTCATAGCGTGAATATCTTGATTTTGATAAAAAGCATCTTTCAAGGCAGGAATATCTGCAATATGCGCCAGCAACCTTAGCTCTATCTGAGAATAGTCAGCTGACATCAATTGAAAACCTTCAGCAGGTACGAAAGCCGTTCTTATATCTCGCCCCATAGCTGTTCTGATAGGTATATTTTGCAAATTAGGATCAGATGACGAGAGTCTTCCTGTTGATGTCGCTGATAGCGAAAAGCTTGTGTGAATACGGGATGTAATAGGCTTGATAAAGTGCTGCAGCGCCTCTGTGTAGGTCGATCTTAGTTTTGCGACTTGTCTCCAGCTTAATACTTTTTCTGCAATCACATGACCCGCTATTGCAAGATCTTCCAACACATCTGAACCGGTTTGATATCCACCTGTTTTTGTTTTTGCAGGTGAGGGCAAACCCAAATCTTCAAACAAAACAGAACCCAATTGTTTTGGCGAACCGATATTAAATTCTTTTTCAGCCAACCCATAAATTTCAGCGGACAGTTCGCTTTGCTGCTGCTCTAAAATGTTTGATAGCTCTTTGAGACGCTCACGACTGACACATATTCCGTGCATTTCCATGCGGGCAATAACCTCAGCCAATGGTCGCTCAACTGTTTCATAAACTTTTTTCTTGCGGGCCGTCATGATATCCCGTCGAAATTTTAGCCACAAACGCAACGTAATATCAGCATCCTCTGCGGCATAAGGTACGGCCGCATCTAAGCCAACATCAGCAAAACTGACCTGTTTGCTCCCCTTTCCTGCAACATCTTCAAAACTGATGGGACGATGATCAAAATAGCGCACCGACAAACTATCCATGCCATGGGGGTGGCGACCCGCGGCAAGAACATACGACATCAGCATGGTATCATCATAACAGGTTATGGGCATGCCATGCCTCTTCAAAACCTGCAGATCATATTTGATGTTTTGGCCAATTTTTATGACATTTTTGTCTGCAAATAGAGGGCTTAAAACATTGCGGACGGTTTCAATGGGAAGTTGCGTAACATCTTGATGTTTCCATTTTGCGTGCCGATGCGCGAGAGGGATATACATGGCCTGCCCTGGTATAACCGCAAGCGAAATGCCCACCAAACCCGCCGCTACGGAATCCAAAGCATCTGTTTCTGTATCTACGGCAACATATCCTTGAGCTCTCGCTCTCAAAACCAAATTTTCAATCTCAGCCAGTGAAAAACACGCTGTGTATACGCCTGCATCCACTGGCCTTGACAGCTGTGGGTCTTCTACAACCATAGCCTGTTGAAACATATCACCTTGGGCATTTTGTGCCGCAGGCGCTTGGGTGTTTTGTGACGCAGGCGCTTGGATGTTATGTGCCGCAGGCACTTGCGCCTGCACCACTTCTGCCACGTCATGCTGCTCTGCAATTCTCTTGGTAAGCGTTCTGAATTCCATCTTCTTACAAAACAAAAGAGCTTTATCAGGGTCAAAGGAATGAAGTCTGAGCTGATCTGCATTAAGATCCAAGGGAACATCATCACGCAGGGTAACCAAATGTTTTGAGACCCTTGCATTTTCAGCATGCTCGATCAAAGACTGTCTGCGCTTTGGTTGCTTGATACTTCCTGCATGTTCGAGGAGCACTTCGAGACTGCCAAACTCGTGGATCAAACTGGCCGCTGTTTTGATCCCAATTCCTGGAATGCCCGGCACATTGTCCACGCTATCGCCAGCAAGGGCCTGCACATCGATAACTTTTGAAGGCTCTACGCCAAATTTTTCAAAAACCTCATCCCTACCGATGGGACGATTTTTCATGGGATCTAGCAGGGTAATCTGTTCATCAACAAGCTGCATTAGGTCTTTATCAGATGAGAGTATGACAACCTTCGCCCCACCCTGTGCTGCCTCTCTGGCGAGGGTTGCGATGATGTCATCAGCCTCATATCCTTCTTTTTCAATGACAGGCAATCCAAATGCCGCTGTTGCTTCCCGCACAAGGGGGAATTGAATCGCAAGATCCTCTGGAGGAGACGGGCGGTTGGCTTTGTAATCCGGATAAATCTCATTTCTGAAAGAATATGATCCTTTATCAAATACAGCCACCACATGGGATGGTCGTTGATCACCAGCCAAATCACCAAGCATTTTGTAGAGCATGTTGGACATACCTGCGACGGCACCAACTGGCGTTCCATCACTCGCTCGGGTCAATGGGGGCAAGGCATGATACGCGCGGAATAAATAACCACTTGCATCAAGAAGATGCACCAAGTCACCAGTTTTGAAACCTCTATCTGCCAACGAACTTAGTTCCCTTCTTCGGCCTGACGCCGAAATTTTTGTCCGCAATACGGACATGTAATCGTTTGCGCCTCACCCATCTCTAAAAAGATTTTTGGATGACCCAAAGCACCCCCTCCACCATTGCACGACACTCTTGAGGTGGATACAATTTCTTCAGCACGTAAATCTGTCATCAGCCGCTCCTTCTGAAAAGTTTGACTTGTCTCATTTACAAGGATTTGTCATCACAACACCAGTGATAAACAACATGACTTCATAACAACAAGGAGCCTAATATAGTGGAACCCGCTATTCGCCTTCGCCAACTCAAGAAAACCTATGCGGGCAGCCATGGACAACCCCCTAAGGATGCACTCAAAGGTATCGACCTTGATATTCCTATTGGATCAATGTTTGCATTGCTCGGACCAAATGGAGCAGGAAAGTCAACATTAATCAATATTTTGGCAGGCCTCGTCACCAAGAGTTCCGGTTTGGTTCATGTTTGGGGACTCGATATGGATGTCAACCCAAGAAATGCACGTGCACATCTTGGTATTGTTCCTCAAGAACTTAACCTTGACCCTTTCTTCACCCCTCGCGAAGCGGTGGAGCTGCAGGCGGGGTTTTACGGCATTGCGCCACGTAAGAGACGTACCATGGAAATTCTCAGCGCTGTGGGGCTCGATGACAAAGCGGATGCATACGCCCGTTCCCTGTCTGGCGGTATGAGAAGACGATTATTGGTTGCCAAAGCCTTGGTACATAATCCGCCTATATTGATACTCGATGAACCAACTGCAGGTGTAGACATAAGTTTACGTCAATCACTATGGGCTTATGTACGCGAGCTGAATGCCCAAGGAACAACAGTTATCTTGACGACACATTATCTAGAGGAAGCGCAAGAATTATGTGACCGTGTTGCCATTATTAACCATGGCCAAATTGTTGCTGATGAGGACAAGCATCAATTGTTGGGACGCTTTACCAAAAGAAAAATGATCATAACCATAGAATCATCTGTGACGCCTGATTGGTTACCAAAACATGAAAAGGCCGATTTTCGTATAAATAGCTATGGTCAACTGGTTGTTCATTATGACAGCCAACATGTACATGCCACAGATATCATACAAATGGTTGGAGAAAAAAACATTGTTATAAAAGACTTAGAGGTGACAGGGGCAGATCTTGAAGAGGTTTTCCTTGCCCTGACCACTGATCAAAACTGATTAACAAATTTGATGAAGGTGCTGCGTGCATGAAAAAAACAATTGTACCGCTCATTGTTGTTTTGTTTTTTTGCTTTTTGTCTCATGGAACGGTTTTTGCGCGCTTAAATAAGCTCGAAGAGAATAGCTCTATTGTCTATAAGCCCCCTCCAGGAGGTTTTCGATCCTTTGGAACCTCTAAATCGGATTATTTTTCACGCAAACATCCGCATATGGTCATGGTTTCAAGAGATCCGAGAATTTGATAGCTTTGTTCCAAAAAATAAAGTCGAGGAATTTTATACCTCACAAATTTTGGTGAATCTATCACATCACGTTGCAGAGCCATTCACAGCCATTCATGCCGTCATGATTGGTCAGGGTTATGCCGCAGCCAATGCCGCAGCACGGTTTTCCCTCAATACAAGTCTTGGCTTGGCTGGTGCCCTTGATGTTGCGGATAATTTGGGTTTTCCAAGACGTCATATAAGTTTGGCTGATGTCATGTGCTATTGGTCGATACCTCAGGGCCCTTATATTGAAGTTCCTCTTATGGGGGGCATGCCCTTAAGAAACCTTGGCGCCAATATTTTGAGCATCTCTGCCGTTATGCAGACTATTACGCCGGATGTTCCGTTATCCCTTCCTCTAAGATTGTTGATGGTGCGTGGAGTGCAAGCAAATATATCAAATACAGAGCTTCCAATTTTAAAAAATGATTACGAAACAACGCGTCATTTAAAGATAGAAATTGTCCGCAATTCATGTCAAAACGTCACTCAGAATGTTGGAGACCATCCCAAAAGAAATCCGACCATGAGTTGGCAGGTCAATGGATAAAAAATGGCAACGACCTGCGGGGGTTGGCGCCATTTCATCTGGAGTGAGGACAATATGGATCGTCGAGAACATGCCTCTCACTTTGTATCAGCTATCGTCATCTTGTTTTCATTAGGCGCATCCTTTTATGCCATTGTCGGCAACCCTTGGGTTGAACCCAGAGCACTTTGGGTCACACAAAATATTTTTAAGGACAACAAACAAAATTTTCGAGGCTTTCCTGTGTATAGCTTGGATGGCCAAGGGAGCGCCCAAATTGTTGGGCGAATTCATTTGCGAGATCAAGCCGCAAAAGTGGAACTTTTTCCTGATCTCGAGAACCAAGCCAATGGTACAGAAAAATTATATTTGAATACTGGATCGGTAAATATTTTGTGGCAGTTGGTTCCACCTGATACGAAACAGCAAATCAATCAGGACCTTGTGAAATTGGGTCAAGATCTTACTCAGCTCATGAAGATCACCATGCAAACGGAAAAATTTCACCAAGAATATTCCAGCAGGCTTGAAAAACTTTTGCTGAGACAGGGTGAGGCGTTGCAACAAAGTGATGAATTTTCTGCAAAAGCAAAACGCATTCTAAGAATTATCATAAACGAGCATGCTGAGCGTGTGGGTAGTGAATTGGGTTTAGCCATGACACCACATTTGCGCGCGGCTCTCGTTGACCTTTTAACCCCCACGTTCGAGGGCATACAAAGATTTATCACATCAGGCGATATCAATATGCGCCCACTCCAAACATTTGGCGACAAAGTCATCAATGACCCCGAAATTGGCGCGATATTGCAAAAACATGTAACAACAATCACTCATGACCCAAGACTATGGACGTTGAGTTTTGATTTGGTGAGCATGTTTTCAAAGTCTCTACTTGACGACCCAGATATGCAAAAATTGTTTGAAGATGTTCTGGCTGATAAAGAATTCAAAGCAATATTCGCACAAGCAGAACAAAAAATTGCGCAAACCTTGGACCATATCGTTAGCCAGATAATTGGTCGTGGACCAAATCTTTATCCAGACCCTCTTGCCATCAGGATTATACGAAATCTCTTCTTACAAAGGACACAGGTGGTGGCAATTATCATCATGGAAGATCATACCCTCAACAGACATTTGCTCACGATCCTTCCCACGTTAGACATGCGGCTTGAGGACCAAGACAAATGAGCTCAATTCACATCAAGAACGTGACGCTTAAGCAAAAAAACGGTTCTCGCACGCTCCTTCAAAACGTCAACATCACACTACATCCTGGTGAGGTTGTGCTTTTGACAGGACCGAGCGGAAGCGGGAAATCTACAATTGTCAATATTTTAGCTGGAACCATGGATCCCAAAGAACGCGGCTGGGAGATCACAGGATTTGTAGAATTAGACAAACAGCAGTGGTCCCTCGGTGCACAACATGCGGGTATGGGGGGCATGGTATTCCAATCATTCGCGTTGTTTGATGATTTAAATATCGATCAGAACTTATCAATTGCCTCAGACCACAACACACCGCCTGCCCAAAATTTACGCGATGCAATTCAAGCATTGCTGGATGATATTGATGGAACTTTATCTATCCGTTCAGCGAGCGGAGGACAGCGCCAGCGGGTTGCTGTGGCCCGAACCTTACTTGCCAATCATCCCATTCTGTTCCTTGACGAGCCTAATTCTGGCCTTGACAGCGAAGCCACCAAAAAATTGTCTTACCTATTGAAGACATTGGCGAAAGATCTTCATATTCCTATCGTCGTGGTGGCCCATCACCTTCGGCATTTGATTGACCATACATCAAGGTTACTGGTACTTGATCCTCAATCTGCATCTATAGACGAAATCCCGCCAAAAATAGACGCCCTTGAACAATACCTCAAAGACCTCCAGGACAACCCACAAAAACGTGAAGCAAGGAAGACGCAGACAACCAGAATCCATCAGGTAACAACACAGACCCAGGTCAACCATCGCGCAAAAAAGCCAAGCGTCCAGCTCGATTGGTTTTGTATTTTCTTCAGACAAGGCTATGGGAACTTGGATTTTCCCCCAATGCTCTATTGTTCGTAGCCCTAGGTTCGATCTTGGTTGGTTTTGTTACCAGCTGGTTTGTACTGATGTATATTCCCTTCAGAGATTACATACTTCCCGTCATTTATGCTGACGCCTTGGCAGGGCTTGCTTTCACAGAACTACGTGTCATGACCCCTCTTACAACCGCGATGCTTATTTCTGTTCGAAATGCAGCTTTAATTTCGGCGGATACAGGTCATAAGGTTTACACAGACCAGTTTGGAGCCATGCGCAACCTCAACATACCTCATCGCATTTATCATGATGTGAATATTCTTTTATCTTCCACAATTATATCTTTGGCGCTGACCTTAATAGCTCTGATGATCACAACATATGTTGCCATGATGACATGGTGGATGGTCTTTCCCGAAGATTCATTATACATTTGGCGAGACTTGTTTTTTCAAAGGCTCTGGCCAGCAGGACAATTAATTCCCACGGGATGGGAATGGATACTCGCCAAATCCATACCTTCCATCGTAGGGGCCGCCTATATTGCTTTATTCTTTGGCCAACTACCCAAAAATGATGTGCGCGACATCAACCGAGCAACGGCGCGATCATTAATTTGGGGCCTCACTTTTGTTCTGGTATGGCATTCAGCACTGACACTGGTTGAATTCTCTTACGTCAAGGAAAAATTAGAAGCATCTTTCTAGACAAATAGGCATTTTTTTCTGTCACAAAAAGGCCAGATCCTTTATGAAACATGGAAGTTTGAAGCCACAAATTATGGATCAGAGATGTTCTCTATAAATAACGTAATTGTGAGATTTCTTTTTACATCACTGCTGGTGTTTGGAACCTATAATCCCTTTGGCTTTTCCTATTTTCATTGGCTACTGAAGCCAGACCCTATGACATTGCTTCCGAAAATCCTCGTTGGGTTGTTGCTTTTCTTGGCGTTTCGAATGATTTTCGTTTCATCATTGTTGGCTTTGGGGATATTCGGTTCGTTTGTTGTTGGGCTTACGATTACAGCTTTGTTAGCGACCTTGATACAGTTCGGTCTCATTCCACTGTCATTTCAAGCAACACAAGTGATACTTCCTTTAGGAGTCGCACTCTTTTTTGGTATTGGTGTCTCCTATTCTGGGATTGCCAATCGCCTCTCAAGACAGACTCAATCACATTCGATTGGAGGATCCTTATTTTGATGGGTTCGCTTGCTCGAAGATATTTAAGCCGCGCTTCGCACCGTGAGACGGTTATCCATAATTCATATGCACCCGATGACATCATCATGAATGTGCGTATGTTTGGAGGCCAATTACGCATTTATAAAGAACGCATACAGATAGAACGCTTCGGCGTTATCAATCATTTGCTGGAACCATTCGGGGCAACAACTGGCTACTCAGAGTCCACTCTTCTGATCAATAAAATATCATTGATAAATATTGCATCTCCGTTGATTTTGAATGATTTTCTATACTTTTCCTACCCGGGATCCCCACCTAGAACTGGAAATGTTCTGCGCGATGCCACCGCAGAAAATGCTATCATGATGAATTTCTTTGACAACAGAGATGTATATGATGCCATCGATTTAATTCTCACGCTTGGGGAAGGAAGAATTGGCAGTACTATTCCTCTTCGAAGACGTAAGACATCATCATGATATTTTCAGATATGACAATTCTTCAATCTGATGGAACTCTTGCGGTATCTGCCCTTCTGATTTGGCTATTTGATCGGCTTTTGACCAGTGCCGTCTTGTTTCTCTTGCCTGTATTAATCGTCAAAGCTGTACTTACACTCATTCAATCGGCCTTTGCATTTCCTTACCCTGAGGTACCTTTGTTTAACAAACTTGCCATTACCATAGGGTTTGGATTTGCCCTGCTCATTCTTCTTAACGCGGAGAGATTAGGCATGATGGATGTGGAGGTAATTTTTTCACAAGGAGCTTACTGGGATCTCAGTTTAACCGAATTTTTCGCTGGTCCGGTGAACCCTTTCAACATCCCATCAACAATTTTTCTCATACAGAGCCATCCGTTTGGTGCCGCAGCGCAAGCAATAATTGTGATATGTTTATTAACATCAGCCATTGCTATCTGGAAAATAGCACCACCTGGCAAACTCTTTGGTGTTTTTGCAGGTTTTTTTGCTGTAGGCATCACAAGTTGTTATCTTGTTATTTATACCACCGCACTACTCGCCTGGAGTACATCCAAACTCAATTTTTTAATTTTTTTGTTTGCGATCATATTTCTGAGGCCACTCATTCGCCTAAGATCCCGCCAGAGATAAATTTTAAACCAACAAAAACCGCAGCGTTTTGTGATGATATGTCTATCAAATTTTATTGTACCAACGTTTGCGGCGCAGCAACCATGCCTCCGCGGCTTCCAATCGTTTCGCTGCATAATCTCCTTCAGTGTCTTTCTGATTTGCTTTGGATCCGTCTTTTCACCGATCCAAGCTGCATATATCTCTGTTCCTTGCTCAAAGTCGCGTCGCCTCAAACGCCCCTTTTTATCAAGGTATAATTTCAAAACTTGCTCAATTCTCTGATCTAAATCACTTTGCAGCAGCACCTCTATTTTGTGCCACTCCCACGGACAAACCAGCTTGTTTCTGCCTCTTTCAGACCAAAAGACCGAACCCCTTCACGTTTTAAACGTCGTTCAACATCTCTATCGATTAAGAGGCCCGCATCCAACTCAGCTGCAACATATTCTGCAAAAACCAGCATAATCAGGGGTTGTCATCGGTCACACCTTTGAACTTTCAGGGGTCTTTATTGGACCACCCCAAAAAACCTCCCACGCCTGAACCAATCTAGACCAAATATCTTTCATCCAGTCTGAGAGATCATCTATATAACGACGCACTTTTCCTAAAGAAATAATCACGCCCTCCTCTAAGTAACCTTCACTGATAGGACGAACAATTTTATCTAATTTCTGATAGGGAAGTGTATTGTTCACAACGAGGCCAACACTGGTACAAATCGTTCGGATTGACCGTTTAGGTTCCCAGAAACCATCTGCTCTCAATTCAACCTCTGTTGGCAAAAATCCAAGCAAGGAAGCCCCGTTGGCACCTTTCAAAAAAGTGAGAATATTAGGAGCTAGGTCTAGGCTATCATCATCAATAATCCGCCTCATGCTGTCCTGCTCCAGGGTAGGAAAGTCCATAAAAAAATGCACATCAACATTCCCATCACGCAGTGCTGAAATAGCTCTTGTTCCACCTCGATAATCAGCGCGTGCAGACGATATGATGGGTGCGGTGGGTATAACGCGCTGTAAACTAATCGCCGTATCACCATCACGTGGCCCCAATGAAAAAGCTTTCACGCTTATCTCATTATCTTTATTTGACGTAAGGCTGTTGACCATATTTTTCCTGAGAACAGCAAACAGACAAATCGGACGTGAGCCATATATTTCCAAGGTATCCGCGGACAGGGGTACATCTTGCCTGAACATATCGAAAATATTTCGCTGCACAATTGCGACTGAATTTGGGCGACCCCAAACCATCTCCAAGGCTTGATAACTTCCTAAACTGACTTCTTGTTTAATATGAAAATCGTCTGAAAGTTCATCAAGAATGCGCTGGTATATATCATTTTCTGTATCCTGCAGCAGCCCTCCAGAGAGAAACGTTAATTCTGTTTGGCTTTCCTGAGCATAACCAAACTTAGAATGTAGGGGGGAAACGACATATAAAAGCGTGAACATCAATAACCACGCTGAATACATAACTTCCCGGTAGATTGATGTTTTCCAAGTCATACGCATAATGTTCCACTGATTTAAAAAATGAAAATTTGGCCTACCAATTTCATTTTTCGTGATTGGAGTTTTTTAGAATTGCTTGAAGTTCCAACATGAAAATTTATCGACTTTCTTAGCCCTTGCGAACGGATTGCAAAATTCTCTCTTTCACATCGCAAACTGAAAGTGGATTGCACGAAGTAACATCATCATAGCCAGATCTTTCATAAGCAGCTCGAGCATCCAGAATATCAAAACCTTGCAGCAAGGAAGCTACATAACGAAGCTTCGCTGAGATATGATCACGATAACCACGTGGACTTAACCTCAATGCTTCACGCAATAGTTTGTCTGCCTCTACATAATTTTCTTGCTTCATCAGCAGACGGGCATATTCATAGACAACGCTGAAGTCCTGGGGATACCAATAGTAGGCATCCGCCATTAGCTTTGTGGCCTGTGTTGTTTTATTCAATGGATCAAGCAATTCAGCCTGCAACATGTAAACTGATGGTTGCCACCCTACATCTGATGCAATGGCTTGAGCTTCTGTCAGTGCTGCATCCAACCCATCACGCTCCACCATGAATAAGGCGTTAAGAACACGCGCAGACGGATTCATTTCGTTCCGCTTGAGCGCGGACACAACATGATCCTTTGCTTTATCAATATTCTGATGCAAGATAATCTCTTGAAGCGCCATGGTTACGTAAATATCATCCACATGCTCTGATGGCACCTCAAACAGTAGTCTCTCTAAACGCTTTGTTAACTGTTGTGTTTCATCTTCCTCCAGAGCGTCTTTTGAGCTTTGAGAGACCATCGCTGAAGAATTAGACGCCATGACCTGCTCTCTTAACTTTGCAGAAACATAGGTCAGTGGGTAATTTTCTAACATCAGACCCTCAGCGAGTTGGTCAACCAAATCATCGACATTGTCGAGGGGACCAGAGACCTCCACTTTGTTCAAAAAACGACGATTGTAAGGTGACAGTCCCAACGTCACGCGATCATTGTAAAATTGAGCAGAAAAACCGTATGTATTGGGTGCGAGACCAGTTAGCCCAACAATTTTTTCAACCGTTTCAAAATCTGAGAACTCCTCGAAGATTGCTCTGTAAAGAGCAGCTACATACGTGTTGTCTTTGTCGCGATTGGGATTGAGTTGACTTCGAACAACGGTCTCTTCCTCTATCTCATCTATTCTCGCTTCAAGGTCATTCATGATGGACTCAGAACTGTGCCCTACACGTTCTAAATTTGTCGAAAAACTCTCTTCAACCACCACAATGCCATCATGATTTGACAAGTAAAAATGACCCAGCAAGGTCCCCAGGACAAACGTCGGTAAAATCAATAAATGTTCCATAAAAAATCTCTTTTATAAATCTGTACGTGGTTGGGCTGACCATATTCTTGTCAAGACGTGATCTCTTATTCCTTCAAACCCTGTACGCTGTGTTTTTTAAATGGTTTTTTCATCAGTATATTTTGACAAGTATGTCAGTGTTGAATGGAAACATGTGCAACATCCGAGCAATATTCCAATGCCATCAACGGATCCCCGGTTGCGGCAGAACAACTGGAGGTTGAGAATGATACAGACGCGGACGCAACCTCAAAACTCGAGACAATTAAAGGCTGTTGAACTGGCTCAACCAACTCAATCATACTTGATTGAGGGGCAGTGATTTTGTTCGCAACGACCTCTGAGGCCAACTCTAGAGCAAAACTGAATAGAACCGCTGCCAAAAAACTTTCAATTCCCATATCATCTCACCAACTTATTATAAAAAACACACCACCTAAGTCTCACAATTTCTGATCTTCATGATCCCATTTAAGATCAAACCAACGATCGAACGTCATTTTGGTACGAGCGCATGTTGAACATCTTTTTCATTATGAAACGTGAGAGGACTTCTCGTCTTAACAAGATTTTAGATACCAAGTCTTCATGACGAAGATATGACAATTTACTCTTCAAAAAATTCAATATCTCTGTATTTTTTACCAACATCCAATAGCTAATGAATTTCAACAATTTTTCTTTCAACGTCATGAAAACGTCATATTAATCATATAATTCCGACGCATAAATTTTCATTTTTAACAGGATATTGTTATGCGTACATTTATTTCAGCTATTGCTGCTGTAGCAAGTATGGCAACGATGGGTTACGCAGGCGGCCATAGCGCGCCTGTGGAAGTTAATTTTTGGCATGCGATGGGTGGCCGCCTCGGTGAAATCGTTGATAAATTTGCTAATGATTTCAACACACGTCAAAATGATTACAAAATCAACGCCATCTATAAAGGCAATTACACCGAAACAATGACATCTGCTATCTCTGCATTTCGTGCAAAGCAGCAACCTCACATTGTTCAGGTTTTTGAAGTTGGTACAGCAACCATGATGGCGGCTGAAGACAAAGGTGCGGTGTACCCTGTCTACAAATTGATGGAGGATGCAGGTGTAGCATTTGATCAAAACGCATATCTTCCAGCCGTTATTTCTTATTACACAACTGCAGACAACAAATTGCTCTCCCTACCGTTTAACTCATCTACACCAGTCCTTTGGTACAACAAAACAAAGTTAGATGAACTCAATCTGCCGGTACCTACAACATGGGCAGAGTTGAAGGAAGCTGCAGACAAAGCCAAAAAATCTGGCGTTGAGCTCCCCTAAGCTTCGGTTGGCAGTCATGGACCCAAATTGAAAATTATTCTGCTTGGCATAACCTTGCCTTGGGCACAAAAAGAAAATGGTTTCACAGGCCTAGACACAGAGTTCACCTTCAACAATGACGCCGTTGTAAACCATATTCAATCCATAGCTGACATGGGTAAGGATGGCACATTTAAGTATGGCGGTCGTCGTGGGGACTCACGCGCGATGTTTGTTAACGGCGAATGTATTTTCTGGATCAACTCTTCAGCCTATTATGGCGGCTTCAAAAAAGACATCAAAGACTTCGAATTTGGCCAAGCCATGCTTCCACTTGATACAAAAGTTGCTGAGCGTCCACAGAACTCCATCATTGGCGGCGCTACATTATGGGTATTGAATGGTCATGATAAGAAGGCATACGCAGGCGTTGCAGAATTCTTTAAGTTTTTATCAGAAGCCGAGCAGCAGGCCTTCTGGCATCAGGAGACAGGCTACGTTCCCATCACAACTGCGGCATATGAACTTTCCCAAAAGCAAGGTTTTTATGGGACCAACCCAGGAACCGATACAGCCATCAAACAATTGTCACTCAACACACCAACACCAAATTCAAAAGGACTTCGCTTTGGTAATTTCGTTCAGGTTCGTGATGTGATCAATGAAGAGCTTGAAGCTGTATGGGCTGGTCAAAAAGATGCACGGACAGCATTAAATGATGCCGCAACGCGCGGTAATGCTTTGCTGCGCAAATTCGAGACGGCCAACAAGTAATTTGCAGCGGGCTTAAATAAAAAAATAAATCCATGCCAAAGACAAGCTTTGGCATGGATTTCTATTCTATCCAATCATGATGACATGAAGGAACATTTGGATGCGGCATGCCCGTGTAGTTTTCCGTTCTGGAACCCTTCCCTATTTACTTTACTTCCCCAAATGATGGTCACCATCATTTTTTTTCTTATGGCCAAACTATCAAGCCCTTGAACAATCATTTTTATTGAAGATGCATTTGGCTTCTCTAAAGAGTTTGTTGGTTTCGAAAATTACATCGCATTATTTCAGGATCCTGGCTATCTGCGCTCATTTGGAACAAGTTTTTGGTTTGCTTTGATGGTGACAAGTCTTTCAATGGGGTCGGCTTTGTTATGTGCAGCTTGTGCCAATCGACTTATCAGAAGTGCATTATTTTATCGTACTTTTCTTATTTGGCCTTACGCGGTGGCTCCCGCCATTGCAGGTGTCATATGGTACTTCATGTTTAATCCCTCCCTGGGCATTATTGCCTTTTGGCTTGAGGGTTTGGGCGTTGATTGGAACCATTATATCAATGGGGATCAAGCGTTCATTTTGGTTGTTTTGGCAGCAAGTTGGAAACAAATCAGCTATAATTTCCTGTTTTTCTTTGCTGGACTTCAATCTATACCAAAATCCCTTCTCGAAGCTGCAGCTATCGATGGTGCGGGACCCGTGAGAAGATTTTGGACCATGAGTTTCCCGCTGTTGACACCCACAACATTTTTTTTACTTGTGGTGAACCTTGTATATGCTTTTTTTGATACCTTCTCTTTAATCCATGCCACCACAGATGGAGGCCCCTTTGATGCCACCTCCATTCTTGTATTTCGGGTCTATAACACCGGATTTATTGGTCAAGATTATGGCAGCTCTGCGGCGCAATCTGTTATTCTTATGGGGCTTGTTATCACCATGACCGCTATCCAATTTCGGTATGTCGAACGCAAAGTGGTATATGCATGATAGAACAACGCCCTTTTCTAAATATTCTTACCCATATGGTCATGATTGTTGGACTTTTGGCGGTATGTTTTCCACTTTGGATGACCCTCGTCGCAGCAACTCATCATGCAGAAGAACTCTCTCTAAAGCCTTTACCTCTATGGTTTGAGACCAAGGCTGGAATAATTTTTCGGCTGTGCTTTCCCGAGGCATTCCAGAAGCAGGTGGGATACCCGTTTCAACAATGATGTGGAATTCCTTAATCATGGCTCTTGGAATTACCATTGGCAAAATAGCTGTATCAATCACAGCAGCCTATGCGGTTGTTTTTTTTAAATTCCCGTTTCGATCACTATGTTTTTGGCTCATCTTCATCACGTTGATGTTGCCTGTTGAAGTCCGTATTTTACCCACGTTTGACGTTATCGCGCGCTTAGGCATGCTGAACAATTATGCTGGATTATGTATTCCCCTCATCGCTTCAGCCACCGCAACATTCCTTTTTCGGCAGTTTTATCTCACTGTTCCACCAGAACTCATTGAAGCCGCACGAATGGATGGTGCAGGCCCACTACGTTTTTTGTGGGACATTGTCTTACCATTATCACGAACAAACATAGCTGCCATGTTTATCATTTTGTTTATTTATGGCTGGAACCAGTATCTATGGCCACTACTGATTACAACCGATCCATCCACACAACGGTGGTCATGGGTATTCAAAGAATGGTGAACTCTGGTGAGGCCTTACCTGTTTGGAACTACATTATGAGCACTGCTGCATTGGCACTTCTCCCCCCTGTTTTGGTGGTTGTTTGCATGCAAAAATATTTGTTAAAGGTCTTGTCGAGAGTGAGAAATAGGGATGGCGCATTTACGACTTAAAGGGTTGAGCAAGATTTATCCTGGTGGGAGTCAAGCTGTTCAACATATTGATTTAGAAATCCCAGATGGAGAATTTCTCGTTCTTGTTGGTCCTTCTGGCTGCGGAAAGTCCACGACCTTAAGGCTCATTGCAGGGCTAGAAGAGGCAAGCAGTGGATGCATTGAGATAGATGGTGTCGACGTGAGTCGACAAGAACCAGGACGAAGAGACCTGGCTATGGTGTTTCAATCTTACGCTCTTTATCCACATATGACCGTACGAAACAACATGGCCTATGGCCTTAAAAATCAAAAGCTATCGAAAGCAATTATATCCGAACGAATTGAGGAAGCTGCGCATATTTTGCAGCTTTCTGACCTCCTCGACCGAAAGCCAGCGCAATTGTCTGGGGGCCAAAGACAGCGTGTTGCCATGGGCCGTGCGCTGGTACGCAAACCTAAAGCCTTTTTGCTTGATGAACCGCTATCAAACTTGGATACAAAACTCAGAAGTCATATGCGCGCTGAAATCAAAGCACTCCATCAGCGGCTTCGCACAACATTTGTTTACGTCACACATGATCAAACTGAAGCCATGTCACTTGCTGATCGGATTGTTGTCATGAATAATGGGCGTGTCGAACAGATAGGTAGCCCCACAGAAATCTATGATGCTCCATCAAGCTGTTTTGTAGCTGGTTTTATCGGTACACCTCCTATGAATATCATGGAAGGCAAACATTTCGGGTTACACGAAAAATATTTTGGATTTCGGCCAGAACTTGCAAAGTTGGTTACTCATGGTGATTTTGGTTTTGACGCAACAATCACATTGATTGAAAAATTAGGCGCAGAGTCTCTGATACATCTCCAGCACCATTCAGGATCAACTTGTATTGTAAAAACACCTCGACATGAGCTTATACCAGATATTGGTTCCATGACGCATGTCTCCATAGATCATCAACATCTCTTATTTTTTGAGCAGTAACGACAAAGACCAGCCATGCAACTTAACAAAAACAATTTATGTGCACATCGGGGTTATTCATCATGTTACCCCGAAAATACCATGGTGGCATTTCAAGCTGTGCATGATTTAGGCCTCAATCATATCGAATGTGACTTAAGCCTTTTGGGCGACGGCACGGTGGTTATTCACCATGATGGAGAATTTGGAAGAACCGTTGCCTTGAGGGGCCGGTTACTTGATTACTCATGGCCGGATATCACTGGTGCTGACGCTGGAAGCCATAAAGATGGGCGATATGCACATGTAGGTATTCCTCGGCTTGATGAACTTCTTGATTGGGCTTCTAAGAATCAAATGTCCCTGAATTTAGAATTAAAGGTGCATGCCCAAGAGGGTGATGAGTTGGTGAACAATACGCTATCAATTCTGCGAAATTTTCCGGACTGCGATATCATGTTTTCAAGTTTTCATATGGATATCATGGAACGGCTGTCTCTCTCTTCAACCTCATATCCTTGTGCACCACTTTTTGATCATTTTGACGCGGCATGCCTCCCCTTCATCAACAAGATTGGAGCAGGTGCCATTCATTTGAATGGACATCACCTCACCAAAGACAGTGTAGGGTTCATCAAAAACCAGAATCTCATTTTAAGATGCTATACTGTAAATCAAGCCTCTATTGCTCATGATCTATTAGAATGGGGCTGTGACGCCATTATAAGCGATCTCCCAAGCGAAATATTGGACATTTCGACTGTTAAGCCTCTTGTTTAATGATCTCTCAATAGTTTCAGTCCAGATCTTCGAGAACAGATCTGAGAATTCCAATCATCGCCTGTGGCTTCTCCCACATGACCCAATGTCCTGCTTCGGGTACAACCGCAAAATCTACAGACTCACATACTTCAGAGAGAATATCTTTTCGCTCTTGGAGATACTCCCCAACCACAGCATCATGTTCTGCGAAAATACCAAGCACAGGTGCTTGAACCTTGGATAAAACGTCCCTTAAGGTGCTTGTTGCAGATATAGGCCGACTTTTTAGACGATGCTGTAGGGTATTGGTTTCTTGGATGTAGAGTGCCAAAGGATCAATACAGCTTGGGTCTTTCACCATCAATATTTCTAAATTTTTTTGGTGTGCCATGACGACCTCATCACGGCTCATATGCTTATGCCGTTTCACCAGCTCTGCCATTGGTGCACGCTGTGCACCCAATCCGCCTGGAGCAACAAGAACCAGCCTTGCCAATCTCCTGTTCAAAAGTGATGCTAGATGTCCGGCAATAACGCCTCCGAAGGAAAACCCTGTCACCACGATGGGCCCAGTTTCAGCTAATTTCTCAATAGCTTCACGCAATGGCCCTGCAACACCTTGCGCCGTATGAGGCTCGGGTGGCGTTGCTGACGCGCCAAATCCTGGCATGTCAGGGACCAGGATATTGCCAAATGTTGCCAATGAAGGCGCGACTTTAATCCAATGGGCCCAGGTACCGTAGCCGCCATGCAGGCAAACAAGTGTTTTCTCTCCTCCACCCCATTGATGAAAGCGCACATTACCAATGCTCGTTGGTACATCGATGATATTGGCAGTTTTACCAATCTCATCATAATCCGCGCAGGGATCAGGTGTAAAAGCATCCGTCATTCTTGTTCCTTTTTTTGTATGGCAAAGAATAAGGTTGTTTTTCAAAAATGATCAATGAAAGAAAATAAAAAATATGAAAAAACCCAACTGTTACCTTGAACTTTGGAAGAAATTTTAGGCAAGTTAGGGATAGGTTTAATTGGGAGAATCCATATGACATTTCAAGGACAAACAGCTTTTGTAACTGGAGGGACAACAGGCATTGGTCGCGCGATAGCATTGGGCTTGGCGCAAAAGGTGCTCATGTTCTATTTACAGGAATTGGCGATGATCACGCAAACAGCCTTCTTGAAGAAATCGAAAAAACCAGCGGCTCAGGGTCTTTCATTCCTGGCGACCTATCAACCAAAGATGGCTGGAAATCACTTTGGGAGAACGTGCAAACCAAAGGGCAGCAAATTGGTTTGTTCGTGCACTCAGCCTCTCCACCCCGTCCAGAAAGCCAGCATGTCATGGCTGTAACGGAGGACCAATGGGACAGCATGGTGAACACCAACCTGCGCACAGGCTTTTTTCTCACCAGGGCTGTTGGTGAGCATATGCTTGAAAACAATATTGCTGGTCGTATTGTTATGATTGTTTCGTTACATTCCTATGCGCCAAGAAACTTACCACATTATTCAGCATCCAAGGCTGGACAAGTCATGTTGGTTAAAGAATTTGCACGTTGTTGGGCTAAGCGTAATATTAGGGTTAATGGTATAGCACCTGGTGCAATTGCAGGTGGGGGCTTCAAGGCTGACGTGAGCACCCTAGAGAAGAAAATTGCCATGGGCAGAACAGGTGTTGCCGAGGATTTGGTGGGACCTGCATTATCATTACTTCATGATGACCATAGCCGCTATGTGACGGGAAGCATTCTCAATGTTGATGGGGGCATCGCATTATACAACTGGTTGGATGCCCATCAATCATAATTCAATCAACATTCTAACGCGACCAAGCTGCGGGACCAAGTTGATGTATACTTTCCCCAGCTTGGTTCACCCCCACCATAACGGGCATATCCTCGACGTAAAACTCATAGATAGCCTCCATACCTAAATCCTCATAAGCGACACATCGTGCAGTTTTAATCGCTTTTGAAACCAAGTAGGCGGCACCACCAATAGCAATCAAATAAAGCGCATTAAATTCGCGTATAGCTGCGATGGCTTCAGGCCCTCTCTCCGCTTTCCCAATCATAATTTTGAGCCCTGCATCTTTCAGCATATCTCTGGTGAATTTATCCATCCTTGTAGATGTTGTCGGGCCTGCGGGACCAATAACTTCGTCTCCCACTGGGTTCACAGGACCCACATAGTAAATAGCTTTATCCTGCAAATTTACAGGTAAAGCCTGTCCAGAATTTAAGGTTTCAACCATCCTTTTATGGGCTGCGTCACGTCCTGTGTACAAATGCCCAGTTATCAACAACATATCACCAGGCTGCAAACCCGCTAATATGTCATGATCTAGGTTATCAAGATCAATTTTTTTTGATTTTGCATCTGTATGATCCAAAACTATGTCAGGATAATGATTTCTCTCAGGTACATCAAAATAAGCTGGGCCAGACCCATCTAATACAAATGAAACCTGCCTCGTTGCTGCACAATTGGGTATCATCGCCACAGGCATAGAGGCTGCATGTGTTGGTAGATGTTGAATTTTGACATCCAACACAGATGTCATTCCTCCCAAACCTTGAGCCCCAATTCCAAGCGCATTTACCCTTTGGAATATTTCCAAACGAAGTTCCTCAATGTTATTTTGGGGACCTCTTGCTTGAATTTCCAGCATATTTAGAGGCTCTGAAAGGGCTTTTTTTGCCAAAAGCATCGCTTTATCCGAACTACCACCACCCCAATACCAAGATAGCCTGGTGGACACCAACCTGCGCCCAAAGTCTTCATCTGTTCAACAACCCAATCAGCGACATTATCCGAAGGATTTAGCACCACAAACTTAGCCTTGTTTTCTGACCCACCGCCTTTTGCAGAGCAAAAAATTTCAACCTTGTCGCCAGGAACCAATTCTACATGTAACATCGCTGGACTGTTGTCACCGGTGTTACGACGGCTGAATAAAGGATCTTCAATAACTGATGCTCTAAGAGGATTGAGTTTATCGGTAAATGCTTGCCGTACCCCCTCATCGACAGCATCCTGTAAACTTCCCTGAAGCTCCCAAGTGACGCCCAAACCAATTTTCATGAAAACATTAGCGATCCCTGTATCTTGGCAAATAGGGCGCTGACCTATTGCACACATCCGAGAATTCACGAGAATTTGCCCAATAGCCATCTTAGCAGCAACACTTTTCTCCTGCTCATAAGCAGCAGACATAGCTTTTACAAAATCAACAGAGTGATTGTAGGAAACAAACTGGAAGGCCCTGTAAATACTCTCAACAAGATCGCGTTGTTTGATATGTGTCATGATTACCTCGAAACAATCTATTTTCCAAAACTTTAGAATGCTAGGCGCGCTGATACCAGAGCACAAACAAAAGGAGTTGGACATTATTTGGTGCTCTATAGCGTTGCACAATACACTACGCTACAAACCTTCATCAAAATGAGGTATTACTGAACGCGGTTACAAATTCCTATTTGATAACGAGATCCATGAGATCTTCATGATTGAAGCTCTTAAAGGAAACATTCTCGTTCAATGATTGAGATAGAGCCGGATCAACTTCGTTAATTCTAAATTTTTTCCATGTGCTTCGCTTGATGTCTTCCCATTTATTTTTTGAGATTGCATGAGCAGTGAAACACTGCCGCTCATGTTTGCCCAAAAATTTGGACCATCAAAGACAAACCGTTTCTATCGGTAAATATTTTTTTGCGGTGCGAAATTTTTATAATTTCAATCACGATTTCTTGCTCAATGATGGTGTAAATCGCGCGATATTGCCCCACGCGTATTCTCCATGCATCCCGTCCTGTTAATGGCTTTAAATTTATCGGGCCTGGGTCTTTTGCAAGATGCTCTAAAGCATTCAATATTCTAACACATCTTACTTTGGGAGGGATCGTAAGTCTTTTTTAACCGGCGACTTGAAACGGATGTTATATAATTCCGTCATTCTTCAGTTCACTTACAAAGCTCGAATAGTCCATTGACGGCTCATTTTTGCGCGCATCATATTAAGCAATATCTTCGGCATCTTCAGAAATCAGCAAAGCGATAGCTTCATTGACAATGTCAGAAACCGATCGATTTTCTTGTGCAGCCTTGAGCCTAAGTGCTTTGCGCAAGTTTGGATCAAAGTAAATTGTGGAGCGTTGAGATAATTGAGCCACGATAACACCCCTTTCCTACAGATGTCGCCATAACGCTAAAACGCTATAGCGTCAATTTTTGATCGCTATCCCTTTGCACATCGTTTTTGCGCCGTTTTTTCCTTCAATGATAACTACACTTACAGGATGGCTTAGTTGAATATCCTGTATGTATCAGTAACAGGCTCTATACATCCGAAGATGCCCCATGAAGATCCGAACACAGATCACGCTGGCAGTGGGTGTTAGGGACGACATGCAGTTGATACCGAGCTACCAT
This sequence comes from Alphaproteobacteria bacterium, assembly GCA_038131935.1. GTDB lineage: Bacteria > Pseudomonadota > Alphaproteobacteria > UBA8317 > UBA8317 > UBA8317. Next base: position 31,410 of record JAYPQH010000028.1, read on the forward strand.
TTAACAACAGGCCCTTTTTGTCATAAAGCGCCTAAACAAAAATCGGCAGGAGTGGGAATGCAACGCTTGGATGCGACTGCTGTAGATGTAAATAGAGTTCGAAAACCAAAAGGGGTTTCCGATTAGAGCTTTGCTACTCGTGGGTTCAGTGATATAGGTTTTGGTATGCACCCGTAGCTCAGCTGGATAGAGCGCTGCCCTCCGAAGGCAGAGGTCAGAGGTTGAATCTCTCGGGTGCGCATATTTATTCAAAAATATTTTAAAATCAATGTAGAATTCTCTATAATAAATTTTGACACGGTCACTTCACTGGGCACAGAAATATAACGTTTGCATGAACTGGTAAGGGTGTACTTGCTGGAAAGCGTAACAAAATTAATATGTTCGAACTGCGCAAATGGCGATACCAGATATTTTTTAGGAATACTTTTGCCCACCCCGAGAAGCAACTGAGCTACAACTTGCACACAAATTTGGATCAGACGTGGAGCACGCATATCATAGGACGCGCCTGCTAACCCAACGTGCTGAACTGCTTGAGATGTGGTATGGGTTTTCGTGGGGTAAGACAAGATAATGCCTGTTGTTCTCATCATTGAAATAAGGTGTCTATTCAATGAACTGAATTGCTCGGATGGTAATTCAGTAAATTTAATTCCAGGTGCTATTAACACGCGTGAAAAGCACAAGGTTAGTCCAACAAAGCAGTGTTTTGTCATTTATACGGCATTAATAGCCATTCCAAACACCGTATTTATAACAAGCTTTGCTCGACGAATTTCTCATCATATCATTGCAAAGTCTATCACATTGATAGAACAATGCCCAACAAGTAGGTCGTTAGTTTTAGCTCCCATAAGTTCACACGTCATTAGCATTCCCCTGAATCGCTCTTTGTATGATATGCTGTTTCGTTAGCTTATCATTTTGCTAGATGTTCATATTTTTCCACGTTTCTTATTGTTCCATTTAGATCGGCAGCTTGATAGGAAACTATACTGGGGGTGCACACATGCTTAAAACACCACTCAGTTTCAGCTTCACCGATCTTTTCGCCGGTATAGGAGTTTTACGCATTGGCTTTGAAGCAATTGGTGGAACCAATGTGTCGTGTAGCAAGTGGAACCGCTTCTCACGAGAAACCTACGCTGCGAATTTGGGTGACCACCATCCACTCAATGTGAGATATCACGGAAATTCAGCTGATCAAAGATCCCAGCTCACGAAGTCCTGCTTTTAATCTAAAACACAGGTTTATTCTCGAATAATTGCGTATCCATTCGACTTTCAATGTGTGATGTATTTTAAATAACTGTCGAAGTGTAATATCACATTATAGAATCGAACAGCACCGTTTTATTAAATAAAAAGAAAGTAAAAACTTGAAAATACAATTTATATTTAACCTCATAAATCTTTTCAAATTGGCATTATTTCGCCCTTGTGACATGCAAGTAGCGGCACTATGTTTTCGAACGTTAGAGAATAATAAAAATGAATTCCTACTCATAACGAGTCGTGATACTGGCCGGTGGATTCTCCCCAAAGGCTGGCCAATTGACGGGAAAAGCGACCTTCAAGCTGCGCTACAAGAAGCATGGGAAGAAGCTGGCGTCTACACTTATAAAGCATTTGATAGTCCCGTAGGGCATTATTTTTATCAAAAAAGAATCAAGGCAGGCCTTAAGATCGACGGTAAAAGCAACGGTGTATGCTGTTGAAGTAAAGAAAATGAAAAAGAGATGTAATACGGCAAC
>JAYPQH010000029.1:0-27196 GCA_038131935.1 Alphaproteobacteria bacterium
AAGTAAGTTAACAATTTGTAAAACCCGCGCGACAACGCGCCAGTATTCGCGCGGGGCACCACCTCTCAGGTAGCGCTCAGGCAACACTTATTTATGGACTTAAAAAATTGTGGCCGGGAGAGAGGGATTCGAACCCCCGGAGGGCGGTAACCCTCAACGGTTTTCAAGACTGCCGCTTTCGACCGCTCAGCCATCTCCCGGTTGAAGTGTCTTCGTATAATGTCTTATGAGCGATGGTCAAGCGGCCATACGGAGAATATTTCATGCCAGACGCATTTTGGGAGAATTCAGATCTTAATCAGTTGACGGATGCTGAATGGGAGTCTTTGTGTGATAATTGCGGCCGATGCTGCCTCATACGTTTAGAAGATGCTGATGATGGTGAGATCTACACGACCAATATTGTTTGCCGTGAATATGATCAAAAAAATCGCCGATGTGGTTGTTATGAAACAAGGGAGGAAAAGGTTCCTGGCTGTATCAAACTTACACCTCAAAATATCTTAGAAGAAACCTGGATCCCTATTACCTGTGCCTACAGGCGCCTGCAGAAGGGAGAGGTTTAGCTTTTTGGCATCCACTGGTTGGTGGCGAAGAACAAAAGGCTGCCCAGGAGGACATGTCGATCATAGGCAAAGTAGTTAGTGAGCGAGATGTAAAAGTTGAGGATTATGAGGACCACGTCATTTATTGGGCGGATATGGAACCCGCATAATGAGAACGTTTCATTGTTGGTGCGCAATTTGTTGAACAGCCACCAAAATGCGCTGTGCGACCTCCTCAGTACCCGTCTGTGCATGAGCATGTATTGCAATGGCTTCATGCAGGAGTGCATTTGCAATGTCGACGCGCTGATCTGGTGATGCTTTGGCTATGAGACTCGCGACCAGTTCAGAGGCTGTTTGTATAATGTCATCTTCTGGATGAGATATGGTGCTTCTTTTTTGATATGAAGCAAAATCTATAACCGTCATAACATTCTCCACCAATAGCCACTTAAAAATATTTATAGCGATTAATAGACGATCTGTGTTCGTCTGCTTCATTTGATCCAAGAAAAAAGATGTAAATTGAGTTTTTCTTATGGCATGATCTTTTTTTTCTGCTTGGGGTTGCCGCTATGTCCTACGATCGCCGTGAATTTTTGCTCACTGGTAGTGGTGTTAGCCTGGTGGCGTGCGTGCCAAATACTGTTTTTGCTGATGACTTCACTTCATTCATCGATTTTGTTCGACAAAAGGCTTCTGAGCGAGGTGTTTCGCAAGACGTGGTGAACAGCGCATTAGCCGGTTTGCAGGTTAATGAAAAAGTCATCCGACTTGATAACCGGCAGCCAGAAGGTCGAATTACCTTTCCAGAATACCGCTCAAAAATCGTCAATGGTTACCGCATAAACCAAGGACGAAAGAAATTGAAGCAACATAATAAATTGCTGGATCAAGTTTCGCGAGAATTTGGGGTATCAAAATTTATTATTTTGGCTTTATGGGGCATATAGTAACTGGTTATGGAAGTTTTACAGGTGGCTTTGACATCATTGAAAGCCTGGCAACCCTAGCGTTTGATGGGCGAAGGCGTTCGTTCTTTTTGGCACAACTTATCGATGCGCTTGTCATTTTAGATCAAGGTCATATTGAAAGATCAGCCTTCAAAGGGTCTTGGGCGGGGGCGATGGGTCAATGTCAATTTATGCCGTCATCTTTTTTAGAGAGTGCTGTTGATTATAATGGTGATGGCAGAAGGGATATTTGGTCTTCGCATGAGGATGTTTTTGCGTCCATGGCCAATTACCTTTCAAAGGCTGGCTGGGAAGAGCCACTGCATTGGGGAATTGAACTTCATAAAGATCAATTGAAGGATGACAAGCTTGCTTTAAAAGAGTATCGGGATATCTCCGAATGGCATAGAGATGATTACTGGATTGGTGATGCGCCAAAAAAGTGAACAAATAGGAGTAGTTGCTAAATTGGTTGCACCTGATAATGATCGCGCCAACTTGTTTTTTGGTGGGTAAAAACTTTGATGTTATTATGAAATGGAACCGATCTACTTATTTTGCAGCATCAGTAGGCCTACTGGCGGATGCTCTGTCTGTATGATTTTGCCTTAAGGATTTAGCAATATGTTGCTCTCGGTATTTTTCCTTGCGTGCACACAACCTTATGATCTTAGTGAACGCCCCCAACTTCGGATATCTCCACCAAAACTTGAGAAAATTGCTGTGGCGCCAAAGTATAGCATGAAAGACAAAAAAATTGGTGCGTCCTATAGAATTAGAGGACAAACCTTTAAACCTCGTGCCTACACACAATTTGAAGCAGAAGGTGTCGCCAGTTGGTATGGAAGGCAGTTTCATGGTAAAAAGACCGCAAGCGGTGAAATATTCGATATGGGTAAGCTGACAGCAGCACATCCTACCTTACCCTTGCCATCTTATGTGTTGGTGACAAATTTACAAAACAATCGCTCTGTTGTTCTGCGCGTCAATGATCGTGGACCCTTTGTCAAAAACGTATCATAGATGTTTCTCAACGAGCCTCTGAAGTTTTAGGTTTTCGTCATGATGGCCTTGCCAGGGTAAGATTAAAAATGTTGGATGATGAAGAAGGGCGGCAGATATATATAGAAAATGTGGTACCCAAACCTCTAAAGAGATTTCAGACCGCGCCTTGTAAAAAATTACAGGAGGAAAAAGGAGATAACAATGAGCAATTGGCCACAATCAGTCTTAAGCGTCCTGGTTCTTGCTCTTTATTGTCTGGTTAATCAGGCTCACGCCATTGATACCCCTGCACGACAACTGATTATTATTGATCCCGATACTGATACGATTTTGGTAGAAAAAGATGCTGACACTGCGGTTCCTCCCGCATCCATGAGTAAGCTGATGACAATTTACATGGTTTTTGAAGCTCTGAAGGAAGGCCGTATTACACAAAATGATAAATTTTATGTGAGTCGCCGCGCGTCTAAGATGGGTGGATCAAAGATGTTCACCCGAGAGGGTGACAACATCCGCGTGATTGATCTTCTGCGGGGTATCATTATTCAATCTGGTAATGATGCTTGCGTTGTGGTTGCAGAGGGCTTGGCGGGAACCGAAGAAAATTTCGCACAAAAAATGAACGCAAAAGCAAAAGAATTAGGTTTAACGAATTCATCTTTTGCCAACTCAACAGGTATGCCGCATCCTGAACATAAAATGTCTGTACGTGACCTTGTCAAACTATCAGAACATCTCAGAGAAGATTTTCCAGATTATTTTCCGCTATTTAAAGAGCAGGAATTTACATGGGAGGGTATAAAGCAGAGCAATAGAAACCCACTTCTAGGCATGAACATAGGCGCAGATGGCTTAAAAACAGGACATACTGAAGAGGCAGGTTATTGCTTATCAGCCTCAGCAGAACGCGACGGACGCCGTATTGTTATGGCATTTACAGGCTTAAATTCAAAAAAACAGCGTGCTGAAGTGGCGAGAATGCTAACAGATTATGCTTTTCGTTCATTTGTGCGCACTGATGCTGTTAAAAATGGTGATGTGATGTTGCGTGCGCCCGTTGGAGAAGGCATTCAACCCATGGTGGAGCTTGGCGCCTTACAAAACGTCACCTTAACAATACCCACTGCCCAACAAGATAAATTAGAGAGTTTTGTTGAATTTAATAGCCCAATTTTGGCGCCCATCAAACGGGGTGATATCGTGGGTCAATTCACCGTGAAAACTGCGCAAAAGACCTATGGTCAGTTCCCACTCGTTGCGTTGGAAGATGTTGCACAAGCTGGGTTTTATGCGCGTATTGTGGAAAGAGCTTGGCGTTTTTTAGGAATGAGCTCCTCAATTGAACCAAAGTTGGCAAATTAATGTTTGTTGTCTTTGAAGGCGTAGATGGTGCCGGGAAGGGGACTCAAATAGACAAATGTTGTGCGTATCTTGATCGGCACAATATCAATCATGTTCGAACGAGGGAACCTGGTGGAACCTCTGGAGCTGAAGCAATAAGGAACTTGTTGGTTTCAGGAGAGGTCGATCGTTTTGACGGTATGAGTGAGTTGCTAATGATGTATGCGGCTCGCCACCTGCATGTGAAAAATATCATTCAACCAGCATTGGCGGATGGCAAATGGGTGATTTGCGATCGTTTTTCAGGGTCTTCTTATGTTTACCAAGGCTTTGCAGGAGGGGTAGGGCTTGAGACAGTTAAACAACTCCATGAAACCGTTCTTGGTCCACTCACACCAGATGTGGAAATTATCTTGGATCTACCCGTGTCGGTATCCCTGGAGCGTATAAAAGATCGGAGTCATGACGAAAATCGTTTTGAATCCAAAGGTTTGCTATTTATGGAAAGCGTTCGTAATGGCTTTCTTCAATATGCAAATGAAAATCCAACATCTCGTATTGTCATCGATGCCCGCGAATCAGTTGAATGTATTCACCAACAAATTATTGCGGAGCTTATGGATCGAGCATCATGATACATTACCCCGTAGGTCATGATGACATTATCAGAGCATTTCACGCAGATTGGCGCGCGCAAAGATTGCCCCACGCCCATCTTTTTGTTGGTCCGCGCGGTTGTGGCAAAGCCACCACGGCACAATTTTTAGCGGGACAATTGCTTGAATTTGGTGAATTTCCACCCTCCGATATCCATGAGCTTCCCCAAGACAATCTGGTTCGTCGTATGGAAGCTGGTTCAGAAGCGCGTTATGTCGAATTAAATATTGATCAGTTAAGAGAACAACATGGTGACACGCGGATGATTACCGTAGATATGATCCGTGAGAGGTTAGGACGGCTGTTTGTCCATGCTACAGATCCTGGTACGCGTAGGGTATGTATATTAGATCCTGCAGAATTAATGAATCAAAGTGCTGCAAATGCGCTTTTGAAAATATTAGAAGAGCCGCCACCTTTTACCTCTTTCTTTCTTATCACTCAGCAACCTGGTGCCTTGCTCAAGACAATTTTGTCTCGTGTTCATAATGTGCAGTTTTCACCACTGTCTCAAACGCAAGTTAAGGAAGTCCTGAACAATTTGCAGTTGTTTGAGGAGTTTTCTGAGGATTGGAATGTTTTATCTACTTCACAACCAGGTGAATTCTTATGGTTGGCGCACCATTTTGGCACCTATGCATTTCAACTTTGTCAGAGGATTGTTACAAAATCTGCAAATCCACATGAATTGCTTCAAGAAGACCTAGATTACCTGCAAAATTTACAGAAAGATAAAACCCTTGAGTCTATAAATGTTTTTTTCCATTGTCTTCGCCATATGCTGCATAAATATGCTATGGAGGCGATCGCAACGGATGATCGAGAGCGTGCATTAAGGCTTGCGAAGGTTCATGAAGATGTGGAAGTTGTGGCGGACAACATGAAGAAATTTAACCTTGATCGACGGCGCTCAGCGCTCAGAGTTTTAATGGATATTTATGACCGATCTTAATTTGCTTGTTGATACACATTGCCATTTAGACCATGAGCGCATGGAAGTTTCTGCTGATGAGGCGGTATCAATTGCTCATGAGCAAGGTATTGCTTGGATGGTGACCATTGGTACGTCACTTAACAATTCTGAGAATATGGCATCATTTATCGAGCCTTGGGACAATGTTTACGCTACTGTGGGTATTCATCCTGAGGGGACGGCAATACATAGACATCAATCGCAAAATGTTGCCAAACGGCTGTCAAATTTGTTGCATCAGCGGCATATTGTAGGAGTTGGTGAAACAGGCCTCGATTATTATTACGAAAATTCAGATCGTGCCGCGCAAGCAGAATTATTCCATGCACATTGTGAACTTGCCGCAGATGCGCACAAAACGCTTATTGTACATTCTCGTGACGCTGAACGTGACACTGTTGATATTTTACAATCACATCTAAAGAAAAAATCTTTTCCGGTGATTATTCACTGTTTTACGGGCAGCCAATGGTTGGCAGATGCCGTACAAGAAATGGGCTGTATGATCTCATTGTCTGGTATCCTTACCTTTAAGAATGCGAAGGCTTTGCAAGATACGGCGATGACAATTAAGCCATCACATTTATTGGTGGAGACCGATTCGCCTTACTTGGCACCCACACCTAAGCGGGGAAAGGTAAATCAGCCTTCTTATGTAAGGTATACAGCTGAATATTTGGCAAATTTGCGAGGGGAGTCACTTTCTGATCTGGCGCAATACACCACAGCCAACGCTCATCGCATATTTGCTGTTCAGCAACCAAAATCATGAGAAACTATGTTCGCATATTAGGTTGTGGTTCTTCCACTGGCGTTCCTAGGATTGGAAACAATTGGGGAGCTTGTGACCTAATAATCCATTAAACAGGCGTACCAGATGCTCTCTTTATATTCATTATCATGGTATTTCGGTTTTGATTGATACGTCTCCAGATCTTAGGCAGCAGCTACTATCAGCCAATGTCCAAGGTCTTGATGCTGTTTTTTATACCCATGATCATGCTGATCAAACCCACGGTATTGATGATTTGAGGGTTTTGGCAATGTTTGGCCGCAAGCTTTTGCCCGTATACGCAGATCAAGCCACGAGAAAAACATTAGAAAGTAGATTTTCTTACTGTTTTAACGGGTTTGGCGACTATCCAGCTATTTTAGGCATGCAGGGACTTGAAGATAGAATTGTGTTAAAAGGTGAAGCTGGCCATGAGTTGTTGATGGAGCCGTTTGTGATGCATCATGGACGCATCAAAGCAACAGGTTATTTGATCAACAAATCGATAGCTTACACTCCTGATCTACACGACTTGCCTGAAGAAAGTTTTAACTTGTTGGAAAATATAGATGTATGGATCGTGGATGCGTTACGATACAAACCTCATCCAAGCCATTCCCATGTCGCGCAGTCATTTGATTGGATTAAAAAGGTTGGCGCCAAACAAGGTATTCTAACCAACATGCATATTGATGTTGATTATGAGGAAGTTCGTGCAATTTGTCCTGATAACATTATACCAGCTTATGACGGCTTAGAGATCACATTGAGTTGATAACTTATGTCATCCATAATTTAACATAATATAAATTATGCGACTTTTAAAATGCGATGTTTTAGACCCCTTTACACAGAGGCCTTCTCAGATAAAAGTTCTACCTCGACGAATGACATGTTGCTGTCGCCACCGTTGATGACATTATGGCGTATGCCTGCGTCGCGATAGTATATGGTTCCAGGTTGCAAATCACTGACAGTCGTGGTCCCATCTTCATGCTCAAGCTTCATGACGCAACGGGTTAACGTGGTGATGACGTAATCATGCTCATGACGATGCCAGCCTGTCTCATCACCAGGTCGAAATTCAAATCGTGTCACCCTCACCTTTGGGTTATCTACAATGGTTTGAAATGTGCAAGTAAGTGTCAAAGGCGCTATTCCTTTACGTATTTGGTGTGATGTTCGGGGTTGTACTTAGTTGCCTTTTGCGTAAGTAAGATTCTCTAATGCCAATATATGTGGTTGACCCGAAAATAAGCAGCGCTCCTGCAATGGTGTAAATATCTGGGATTTCCGCAAATAGTATAAAGCCAAGTAAACTGGCCCAAATGAGCTTTGAAAAATCAACAGGCAAAACAACAGATGTATCCGCCTCATGAAAAGATTGGTTCATGGCGGTTTGGCCTATGGTGCCAAGAGCTGCGATCGCAATAAGAAACAGCATCTCGTACCAACTTGGAGTGACCCAATACAAATAGGCTGGTATGGCAGTTATGAGGCTCAACCAACAAGATGCATACAACGTTATGGTTAGTGAGCTGTCTGTTCTGGTTAAAATTTTGATAAACATCATGGCGATAGCCCAGAACATGGCTGCAAAAAGTATGAGCATGGGACCTAAGCCAATGTTGCTAAAACCAGGTCGCAGGATAATTAAGGTTCCCAAAAACCCAATTAATATCGCGCTCCATCGCCGGATCCCAACCTTTTCCCCTAAGAAAAATATTGCCAAAATGGTTGCAAAGATGGGTGCGGTAAAACTCAAGGCTGTCAGCTCAGCCAAAGGTGTCAGCGTGACGCCTGTAAAGAAGGCCAGCATTGAAACGCCGTTAATCAAGCCGCGTATCGCATGAAGTCCGAACCGTGTGGTGCGCATTGGAAAGGTGTCATGAGATAAAAATGTTGGTGCAAGGAGAAGAAAACCTAAAAAAGAACGAAAAAACGCGATTTCAAACGCAGGCAAGTTTTCTGAGAGCTGTTTAACCAACGCGTGCATGGATACGAATGCAAGTGATGAAATAGCCATCAAAAGCATGCCACGCCAAACAGGAGATAGAGGGTCAAAAATTTTGTGATAAAAGATCATGTTATGTTTATCATGCCGTAAATTTTGACGTTTGGATAGGGAATTATCTCAAGCTGGTTAGATATTCTGCTGCGGCAACCAAGCCATCTGGCGCAATAGTGTGGGGATAGCCATCTGAAACATGTAAATCACATTGAATGTTTTCATCGTTAAGTGCTGCCTGTGCCAGATAACTTGCCTGACAAGGCACGACTGGGTCATCAGAACCATGGATCAATAAGACTGGTGGATGAACTATTTGATCTGTTTTTAATCGATCTGGTCCAGCCAAAGCACCTGAAAAACCTATGATAGCCTTTGGTTTGCTGGGAAGACGCAAACCCACCTCGAGCGCCATCATTGTGCCTTGTGAAAACCCAATTAAGATAACATTTTCAAAGGTTTTTTCATATGTTTTGCAAAGATGTGTAAGAAAAGATCGCAAAATTGGCGCTGCTGTCTTTACCCCTTGATCCAATTCCTCTGGCTGTAATTGGGTCAGACCAAACCATTCTCTCCCCGGCCCCATACCAGCAACCAGATTAGGAGCATGAGGACATATGAATAAAGGGCTTTCAATATAAGGTGCTAAAGGTGGAGCAAGACCCATCAGGTCGTGGCCATCTGCTCCGTAGCCATGCAACATCACGACAATATTCTGAGGTGTTTCAGACCCTGATTTTTCAAATTCTAACATGCTGGCCCTTCCCGTTTCACTCTTTACCACAAAAAACATCCATGTTTGGTTGTCATGTAGTTAACCAGTTTAGGATAAATAATGAAGTTTATACGTTATCAAGATGTGGATCACAAATTGGATTGGTCGTCTATGGTGCAGGCCTTAAAATCAGGTCAAGAGCTTCCCAAAGCCAAGATTTCTGATCATTTTATTCGGCGTGATGATGACACGTTATTGTCGCGCGCGGCATGGATTGACGGGTTGGGTATCGCGGTTAAGTCAGTGACCGTATTTCCTGAGAACGCTCAAAAGGATCGGCCTACTGTGCAAGGCGCGATGCTTTTGTTTGAGGAAAAAACAGGATCCGCCCATGCAGTTATAGATTCTGCATTGGTGACAAAATGGAAAACGATAGCAGATTCATTGTTAGGGGCAAAAATTTTGGCACGCCCTGACAGTAAACATCTCCTTGTCATTGGTGCTGGTCACGTAGCGCAGCATGCCATATCTGGTTATCTACACATGTTTCCAAATCTTGAAAAAATTTCTGTTCACGCGCGAAGCAAAAACTCTGTTGAGGCGCTTATTCAAGGCGTTTCACGTAACCAGCCGATGGTTTGTGCTGTTGATGATCTTCGCAAAACTGTGGGGCAAGCGGACATTATTGTTACCGCAACCACCAGCCAACAACCGGTTGTTAAGGGGCATGGTTAAAACCAGGCGTGCATTTAGATTTGATTGGAGCCTTTAAGATAGATATGCGCGAAGTTGATGATGAAGCATTGTTACGCTCTCGAGTTTTTGTTGATGCACGCGAAACTGTTTTGGAACATATTGGTGAGTTGGCCATCCCTATCGCGCAAGGGATCATTACTCCAGATTATCTTCTGGGCGACCTTTATGATTTGGTACATGGATATTGTGGTCGTACCAATGAAAAAGAAATCACATTATACAAAAATGGCGGCGGTGCCCATCTTGACCTCATGATTGCCCACGAAATTCAAAAATTTTTATAACCGCTTGAATTCAAGAAACTCGAGGCGCGTTTTTTCTGGGAGACTGTAAATTGCAGCCCAGGTTAATAGTGAAATACATGCCATGCCTATCAACATAATGGTGAATCCATGGTTCTTAACCAAAGGCCCTAACAAAGCCACTGCACTGCTGCCAATAACGAATGCCACGCCAATACGTAAGCCTGTCACCCGTGATCTCATGGAATCGTCAACGTAACGCACCACAACAATATCAGTGAATGGTATCACCCCAAATACTGAGGCCATAAATCCAATGGCGGCCAATATAAACCACCATCCTTCAACTTGTGATGCCAATAGCAACAAACAAAACTGGGCAGACACGATGAATAGAAACAGTGGTCGTAAATCCACGCGATCACATAAACGTCCAACCACGACCTGCGTGAAAGCGGCCACCACATAGATTGCAGCCAAAATCATTCCCAAATCAGTTGGTGACTCCACCAACCCAATGAGGCGCTCTCTTAATAGTTCTGTATTGCTGTTTGTGGTGATGTTAAAAATGATCGACGTGGAGCATGCGGCCAGCAGGGTGATGAGCAATATGCGGCTTACTTGTCTGTTCATGGGTTTACGCCCTTGATGGCCTTTTGGCGGTGTTGCCTGAGCGATATCCTTGGGCGTGTACAGATGAAATAGAATGCCCATGACAATGCATAAAGCGCCAGGAATAATGAATGCCCATTCCCACCCAAACCAACTCACCAAATATCCTGTCACGATAGCGGCTCCAGCAACGCCGAGATTGCCTGCAAGATTATTCCATCCCAGGGCTCGCCCAGGTTTTTCAGCGCTTCTCAGAAGCATTGGTATGCCTACAGGATGGTAAACTGACGCAAAGCTTCCCATTATGGTTAAAATGATCGCAAGGCTGATCGGGGTTGGAGAAAAAGGAACCAGCATGCAACTAAGTCCTGTTCCAAAGAAGAATAAAAGCATGCTTGGGCGTCGCCCCCAAAAATCGCCAAGGCGGCCTGACGGAATAGACCCCAAACCGAACATCAGGAAAGCTCCTGCTGTGTACGGCATTAAATCTTGCCAACTCTCCATACCAAATTCAGCTGCCATGCTAGAAACCGCTGATGCAAATATCAACAATACCAAATGGTCAACAGCATGGGCAGCATTGAGTAACAATCGCGTTTGAAGAGGTAATGACATGGATGATGGCCTTTTTTGGGTTGCCAACAATTTTCATCCTAATTCCTCAAATTTAGCAATATCAATAGGAACGAGGCATCCCCAAAACATGCTCAGCGACATAACTGAGAATAAGATTGGTAGAAATAGGCGCCACCTGATAAAGCCTGGTTTCGCGGAATTTTCGTTCGATGTCATATTCTTCCGCAAAGCCAAATCCACCATGGGTTTGTACACAGGCTTCTGCAGCAGCCCAGGAGGCATCGGCTGCTAGCATTTTCACAAGGTTTGCTTCTTCACCTGGATTGTCACCTTTTTCAAACAATCGAATGGCTTCATGAAGCATCAATTCTGCAGCCCGCATTTGTGCATAAGCTTTTGCAATTGGGAACTGAATACCTTGGTTTTGACCAATGGGACGACCAAATACCTGTCTGGTCTTTGCATAATCTGACGCTTTGTCAATAAACCATTTGGCATCACCAATGCACTCGGCAGCAATGAGAATGCGTTCTGCATTCATGCCGGACAAGATATACCGAAAACCTTTGCCTTCCTCGCCAATGAGTGTTGATTTTGGCACCCTTAAATTATCAAAAAACACTTCATTGGTATTATGATTCATCATGGCTCGAATAGGACGAATAGATAGAGCTGCTGGATCAGCTTCACGCATATCAATCAACAATACAGACAAACCGTCTGTTCTTTTCTGTACTTGATCACGGGGGTTGTCCGACAAAGTAGCAGCATAAGATCTGACTGTTGGGCACGAGATGTCCAAATCTTTTGGCCGTTAATGATATAATGGTCACCATCAGCAACCGCTGTTGTACGCAATGCGGTGGTGTCTGTACCACTCGTGGGTTCGGTCACACCAAATGCCTGGAGGCGTAGCTTTCCAGAAGCAATTTGTGGAAGATAGGTATTCTTTTGTTCATCACTTCCATGACGTAAGACCGTACCCATTGTATACATTTGTGCATGGCAAGCCGCAGCATTACAGCCGGATTGATGTATCTGTTCCAAAATAGCTGCCCCTGCACCAATGCCCAGGCCAGCTCCACCATACTCCTCTGGGATTAATGCCCCTAAAAATCCAGATGCTGTTAATGCATTAACAAATTCGTGAGGATACTCTTGATCCCGATCAAGCTGTTGCCAATAGGTACCGGGAAAATCATCGCACAATTTTGCAACGGATTCGCGAATTTCTTGATGTTCTTGCATGGGTAATCCTCTTGAAAATTTGTTTTAAATTCTTGCTGATGGGACATAAAGTCAAGGGGGTGTAACGTGAGATATTGGCGCAGTAAATCTAATGAGATGACATATCTTTTGACAGAATATGAATGGGAATCCCTCTTCTTTCTGGACGTTTGTGATATTTTGCGCCTTTCAAAAAAGTGCGCAACGCATGCCAATGAATAGCCATGATGACCCCAAGGCTATGCGGAAATCTCTGAATGATGAGTTTAAATGAAATTTTATGTCCAATATTTTTCCAACGATGTGTTGCCAATAATCCAAAAGGTCCGTCATGGGTATAGCGTATGACCATACTTCCACCCATGTTGCTTTGACGGCTTGAGAATACATAAACACCCTTTGTCGAGAAAAAAGGTGATACATGAAACGACTTAACACCTGAATGACGCATATTTGGTGGGTGTGGAAAAACGTAATGGGTATGCTCGCCAAATGTATTGGATACCTCATAAATAATCGCTGCGATTTCATCTTTATACCAACATCTAAAGGTAGCCATTGGATTGAAACCATACCCAATAAACCTTGGGAACGCTTGTAATTCTATGAACTCAGGCGTCCATGAAATATTTCCATGTTGCAAGATCTTTTCGATATAGGGTCTTAGTTCTGTTCCATTTCTTGGGCCAAAATCTTGACGACGAAATGTTAACAGGGGCCATCTTCCAATATTGTAAAATGAGACGATTTGTTTTTGATCTAACTCGTCAACGTCGCATGTCACAGATAGGACTTTATGTCTGAGTTCATGGGTAACCTGACCTTCTCTTTGATGCACCACAATACCGTCTTGGAACTCAAACATTACGAACCTATATGCTTGCGTGCGCTGGATTTAACTTGCAGGTGATGCCACCATTCCGGTGCACTTCCTATCCTTGCTGCAATGGCAAATCCTGCCTCAGCACCATCTTCATGAAAGCCATATCCCGACCAAGCCCCGCCATAATAAATGCCACCGTGTCCTTGGAGGTCAGAAAGGTTTTCCTGTAATGACCTCATGGCATGGTTCATTAAGGGATGCTTGTATGTTCGTTGGGCGCATATTTGAGAATGATCCAGGGATGATGATGGATTAAAGGGTAACAAAATAGTTTTTGTTGGTTCGTAACGGCTGTAACTTATTCATCCAATAGGTTAGTGAAACGCCAGAATGATTTCCATGTTGAAGGACGTTCCAGCTAGACCATACATTCTTGTAATAGGGCATTTGTGATGTGTCTGTGTGTAGAACCGCTTTGTTTGATGAAAATTGAACGGCAGCCAATAATTTTTTTTCCGCGTCAAGCGCGCTGTCTCCAAGCATTGATAGTATGTTGTCAGCATGAACAGCCAGCACCACGATGTCATAAGTTGTCGATATCCCCCCTGCCCTGACCACAACATGACCATTTGGGTCTCTTATGACATCATGAACTTTCGTGTTTAATTGGATATGATCAATATGTTTGCTTAAGCGTGAGACGTAAGCCTGGCTACCTCCTTTGATGGTGTACCAAGTGGGCCGGTCAAAGAAGTGAAATAATCCATGATGACGAAAAAAATCCAAGAATGCCTGGGCTGGAAACGCCCCAACATCTCGGTGTGGTGTTGACCATATAGCTGCCACCATGGGCTTAATATGAAACTCATAAATTTCCTCACCTAAACGCAAATTTTCTACATATTGTTGCAAACTCATATGTGAAAACTTATGGCTCACATATGAATCTTTTTGACCTTGTCGATATAAACGTATCAAATCAGCCAACATGCTGCGATATTGCTTATCAAGCCAAGGACTTAGCCGTCCAAAAAGACCTTTAAAGTGACCCGCATACTCAAAAAAATTTGCGTCTGTGCGACGTGAAACGCAAAAGGACATATCTGAGCGCACAGGTGTGACGCCAATGGTTTGAAGTAATCTTGAAAAAGCAGGATATGTGCGATCATTTAACACGATGAAGCCCATATCAATTCCTATTGGTTTGCCACCATCATTCACAAATTCTGTATCGGCATGACCACCTAATTTATGGGAGGCTTCATACAATGTAACATGATGCTTTATGCTAAGCGCATATGCACATGCCATACCCGTGATGCCACCGCCAACAATCGCTATTCGTTGCTTCTTTTCCATGCTTTTCCATACCAGCAATTCAACTTTTATTGCTTATGGACCAATGTTTGACGTCACGTCTATGAGTCATTCCTCTCAGGTGTCATGGCGATGACAAAACTCAATAACAACCTTGAATTACAGAATACTGTGACTATTTCATTTATACGAAAATGATTATTGTACATTTATACCGTGACAATGGGACGTATTGATGCCCCAGTCTGGGGGCTGCATACTAACGAATAACATTGCCAAATTTGTTGAGGTAGGTGCCATGAACAGTCATGCACATCATCTGGATCGAGATTGGATTTTAGAACGTGCTGCAGGCACTTTGGATCCATGTTTAGAACTTGTTGTTGACGCGCATGCTGAACTTTGTGCGCAATGCGGTGAGGACTTGAAACGAGCACAACAGATTGGCCTCGAAATTATTTCTGCAATGGATGGGCGTAAATATCAATTAGATTATAATGTTGTTTCATCTGCATGTGAGCATGATGATGTGATGCTTTTGGAAGAGAAACTTCCTATACCCAATGTTGTGCAGCGTTTCTGCGCAGAAAGCGACAGCCGTCAGCGCAGACTAGGCCCACTAGAAGAAACTGTTCTTCTCGAGAGTGCGAATGGCTATAAAGCACGTTTGTTAAAAATTCACGCAGGTGCACGCATACCCTCTCACACACATGAAGGTGAGGAAGTTACTTTGGTGCTTCATGGCGGCTACACAGACGGTAACATGCATTTTGGTCCAGGTGACATCTCTCTTGCTGACGAACGCATTGATCATGCCCCTGTCGCTGATCCAGATGGACCCTGTTACGTTCTTGCCGTGAACGTGGGACGCATTAAGCTAACTGGTGTGATTGGTCGACACTTTAACCCCTTCGTTCGTTTTTGATGCTATTGGTTAAAGTTTGCTAATATCATTTCCTGTTGAAGATAACATTAAGTTGTGTATGGCTGTGCACGACGGGCTTGTTTGGTAGCTTATAGTCCTGTTTGATTGTGGAGAGGATATATGTTTATCAGCATATTGATTTTATCTGTTGCGGTGCTTTCAATCACACCATTTTCGATTGCCTTGGCAGGTTTGGCCATGTTGGGACAACCTGACTGGAATGGTGTTGCGGCTCTACCTTATGTTAATCAAAATGCACCGAAAGGTGGTACGTTTGTCATTGGTCATGTGGGAAGCTTTAACAATCTCAATCCTTTTCATATAAAAGGACACGCACCATACGAATTACGTCTTTACGTCCATGAATCATTAGGAACACGTGATTGGGATGAACCATTTAGCGTCCATGGAAACTTAGCCTCCAAAATTTTTCTCAACAAAGCAGGTGATGTTATTACATTTACGTTGGACGAAGACGCTACATTTGCCGATGGGGAGCCAGTGCTGGCAGACGATGTAGCTTTTTCTTTTCATTTGTTGGCAAAACATGGCCGGCCAAACCATCGTAGCTTCTATGGAATGGTTGATGAGGTGAGCATTGTTAATGACAAGACGATATCCTTCCATATACCTGCTAGTAATAGAGAATTACCACTTATCTTGTCTCTCATGCCCATTTTGCCGAAACATATTGTATCAGTTGAGCAGTTTGCTCGGGGCGATCTGTTTGAAATAATGGGGACCGGTCCTTACGAAGTTGTAGATTATCAAGTCGGACAATTTGTAGAATTAAGACGCCGCCCTGGTTATTGGGGATGGGAACGTATGATACATAAGGGCCGATTTAATTTTGATCACATTAGAATAGAATATTATCGAGATGGTCAGGCTTTATTTGAAGCCTTTAAAGCAGGTCTTGTCTCATATTACCATGAAACGGACCCAGTGCAGTGGCAAGATCGTTATGACTTCTCGTGTGCAAAAATGGAAATGTAAAAAATATCAAATTTCCCATGGCCGTCCATCGGGATTAGAAGGTGTTGTCTTAAATATGCGCCAGCCACCGTTTGATAAAGAAGGGGTTCGAGGTGCTTTGAAGGTTTTGTTTGAGCAAAACAACATCGGTGAAACATTATATGGTGGCTTGCGCCAACCAATTAAACATTATTTTTCTCCCCTTAACCTAGGTCCGAAACCCTCTATTGCCATGCAACGCTGCATGAAAAGTGATGCAATGTTGGAACAAAATTCAAACCAGGTAAATATAACCACCCGACAACGCTGGAGACGTGCCATGCAATTGTTAAAGGGGGAAGGTTTTACACTTCAGAATGGTCAGTGGTATGACCCTGAAGGAAAACAATTTGGCTTTGAAATTATGATACGTGATGGGGCGAGTGAACGTATTTTGGTTCCATACACTCATCAACTGAAGCGTTTTGGGATAAATGCAACGGTTCGTGTTGTGGATAGTGCTCAATTCACCGATCGCATGCAAAGGTTTGCATTTGATGCCACAATTTGGCGTTGGTATGCCTCTTTATCACCTGGCAACGAGCAGCGCTATTATTGGGGGACAGATGCAGCGGATACTGAGGGTAGCCGAAATTATGCTGGTATCAAGTCACCTTGTATTGACGAAGCCATAACACGACTTGTGAGCGCGGATACCAAAGGTGCATTTCGTGAGGCCATGTATGATCTGGCGGTTGGTATTCAATCAACAAATGCTATTATCCCATTCTACTTCGACAGTCATGACCTTTTGGCTGTGGATTCGCGTTATGCCTTGCCTAAGAAATTCCATTATAGCGGTTATCAATTAGAAACATGGTGGTCATCCCTCTCAAGGGAGTAAATCATCATAACCAAAAATGATTATTTAACCTTTGGTTTGCTGTGCAATGCTGACGAGTTCATTGACGATTTGGTGCAATCCTTTAAGTCTTGCTAAGGGACTCGTCCAAGTTTTTGTGATGACGAGACGATGATCTGGTCTAACACGGATACTGCCACGCGATTGATCAATAAAGGAGAGCAATCCGGTAGGATTTTCAAATTGATCATTTAAAAAGCCAAGAAGAACACCTTTAGGACCCGCATCAATTCGATCGATTTTTGCTTGGCGACAACTATTTTTTAATTTGATAACGCGTAGAAGATGATCAACCTCTACCGGTAAAGGGCCAAATCTATCTATCAATTCCGCACCAAATTGATCCACCATTTCATGATCATCAAGTTCACCCAACCGTCTGTATAGACTCAGGCGAAGGTCCAAATCCGCCACATAGTTCTGTGGGATAAGAACAGACAAATCTAGATTTATTGATGGAGAAAACTGATGAGAGCTATGTTCGGTTGAACCATCTTGTGATGACAATTCGGCAACAGCATCTTCAAGCATTGACTGATACAATTCAAAGCCAACTCTTTAATATGACCTGATTGGTCATCACCAAGTAGGTTTCCTGCACCACGAAGATCCAAATCATGGCTGGCCAACGTAAATCCAGCTCCTAAAGAATCAAGAGATTGAAGAATTTGAAGCCTCTTCTCCGCTGATGTTGTTAACATTTTGCGCGGGCTGGTGGTGAGGTAGGTGTATCCCTCACTTGGATCGGCCTACCTGACCTCTCAACTGATACAATTGTGCCAGGCCGAATTGATCCGCGTGATGAATGATCATGGTGTTGGCACTGGGGATGTCCAGTCCGGACTCAATAATAGTCGTTGCGAGCAGAACATCATAACGGCCGTCATAATAGCCATTCATAATATCATCCAATTCGCCAGATGGCATTTGGCCATGACCTGTTCGGAATGTAATTTCAGGGACTTGCTCACGAAGAAACTCTTCCAAGTCTCGAAGATCTTTGATCCGCGGTACAACAAGGAAACTTTGCCCTCCACGGTATTTCTCACGAAGTAGTGCTTCTCTGATCATAACGGCATCAAATGGTGAAACATAAGTCCGTACGGCCAAGCGGTCCACGGGTGGTGTCGTTATTAAAGATAAGTCTCTAGCACCTGATAAGGCGAGCTGCAGGGTTCTAGGGATAGGTGTGGCACTCAAGGTAAGCACATGAACATCGGCGCGCAATTGTTTGAGTTTTTCTTTATGGGCCACCCCGAAATGCTGTTCCTCATCAATGATCACCAAGCCAAGATCACGAAACTGAACATCTTTTGAAAACAAAGCGTGGGTTCCGATCACCAAGTCGATACGGCCATCTTTAAGCCCTTCCTTAACGGCGTTGCTTTCTCGTTGGCCTACCATCCGAGAGAGTTGACCAATACGGATAGGCCAGCCTTCAAAACGCTCCTCAAAATTTCTGGTATGTTGCCGTGCTAATAATGTTGTGGGCACGACCAAAGCAACTTGTTTACCCTGTATGGCAACAAGGAACGCTGCACGTAGTGCAACCTCTGTTTTGCCAAATCCAACATCTCCGCAAATAAGACGGTCCATAGGTATGCCACGATGGAGGTCCGATACAACTTCACCAATAGCACGCAATTGATCTTCTGTTTCATCATAAGGAGAACGAGCGCAAAAATCATGAAAAATGGCGTCGTGCCCATCGAATTGAGGAGCTTGTTTGAGCTTTCTTAGGGCTGCTGTCTTCATCAGCCCCTCCGCCATTTCTGCAATTTTTTCTTTTAATTTTGCCTTCTTTGCTTGCCAAGCACCGCCTCCGAGGCGATCGAGATGAGCCATGACATCATCACCGCCATAGCGGGTTAGTCTGTCAATATTTTCAACAGGCAGATAAAGTTTATCTCCGCCATGATATTCTAGATGAAGGCAATCATGTGGTGCACCACCGACCTCAAGGGTCTCAAGCCCTAAATATCTGCCGATGCCATGATCAATATGTACCACAAGGTCACCGGGATGAAGACTTGACGCTTCAGCAAGAAAGCGCTCGGCATTGCGTCGCTTGGCTTTGCGGATCATGCGCATTCCAACAACATCAGCTTCACCGATGACGCATAAGTCCTTTGTCTCGAACCCATGTTCAAGGCTCAGGACAATAACAGGCATAAGCCGTTTGTCGAGCTTATGGGCATCCAACCAACTATCAGCCGCAACGGCGCGTTCAAAACCTTGATCTCGAAGCAGAGCCATCATCCGATCTCGTGATCCTTCAGTATGGCAGGCAAGAATTACTTTTTTTGTTGAAAGAGTTTCCAAAAGGTCCTGCACGAAAACAGAAAAAATATTTGTGCCTTTTTGTTTGCGTTCAGATGTGTAGTCTTTGGTTCTCTTCCCATCAAATTGGGTAATATGATCGGCCTCTGGGCGTATATCAGCTGTTAAGATGGTGCTTTGATCCTGCAGTTGTGTCCAATCATTTTCACTGAGGTAAAGTTCTTTCGGTTGAATAAGACGGTACGTATCACCACGGCCCTCCTGGTGAAGTCGAGCTTGGTGATAGTCGGTGATTTCCCCGCGACGTTCATCGGCTGCAGCGAGGCTTAATTCTGTCATGTAAATTTCAGAAAAAGAGGTAAAATCCGTTAAAGTTGTTAGATGATCATGAAACAAGGGAAGCAAATGCTCAGCGCCACGAAAGCGTTGCCCCGCACTTATGGCTTCCAACATCGGGTCATCAGATGCACTCGCCCCAAAGCGAGCAAGGTATTTTTGACGAAATTGCGCTGTTGTTCGACCATCAAGCCATATTCAGTTGCAGGTAGTAAGATAAATCCCTTGATAGCCTTGGTTCGCAACTGACTTTCTGGGTCAAAGCGATGCATACTTTCTATTTGTGAACCAAAAAGATCAATTCTGATTGGCGCCAAACGACCTGATGGAAAAATATCAATGATCCCTCCACGTACTGCAAATTCGCCACTTTCTCTGACTGTGCCAGTTCTTAAATAACCTTGGTTTGCCAACCAACGTAGCAATCGTTCTACACGTATTTCGCGGCCAACTGCTAATTTGAGAATATGCTCTTTTATAAAATCTTTTGTCGGCACACGCTGAGAGAGCGCATTGATTGTTGTTACAAGAAACAGAGGCTCTTCTTCTTGGCGGGTAATACGTTCGAGGGTCGATAAGCGGCGTGATACAATATCTGGAGATGGAGACACACGGTCAAATGGCAATAAATCCCATGCGGGAAACAGATGAACCTGTAATTCTGGGCAAAAAAATTGAAGTTGCTGAACCAAACGCTCAGCACGGGTGCCATCATGGGTTACCAGAAGTGATCTTGAACCATATTTCTGCTGACGCTCAGCGAGCAGTAACGCATCAAAACCTTCTGGTAAGCCTGTCCAAAGTGATGACATATTGTTATTCCAAACTCAAAGCTGCACATGTTTGGTAGAGGCAATGCGTTGAAATAAAATAGAATCAACCTCTTCTGGTGTCTCGATTCGGCCTGTGATCCAGCCATATAATTGGTGATCATTATGGCTTAGAATCGATTCATATTCATCCAACTCCACGGCTGTGAGTTCACGTAGATGTGCATCGGCAAACTGGCCCAGTATGATATCCATTTCTTTGATACCACGATGCCAAGAACGATAACGGAGCCTTTTAATGCGAAGTTCTAGATTTTCCTGTGATTGAGATGTGACCATTATCAAATTTTCCTTTATATACATTCATTCACGTAATTGAGCCCAGACAGATGAAAAAAAATGACACTGCAAATATGGTAGAATTGTCATATCGAGGCATGGAGCCTGTCACAAGTCTATCTGGTGTTGGGCCTCATTTGGCAGCTCAGCTTGAGAAACTCAATATCAAGACATTGCTGGATTTAAGTCTTCACGTGCCAAGTCGTAGAGAAGCGATAGAGCTTTGGCCAGGACGCATCCCTCTTCCTGAAAAAACAGTGGCAATGCAACTTTTTATTTTGCAACATCGTCCTGGAAAGCGTGGTTATCCCTACAAGATACAAGCACGCATAGGTACACAAAATATTGATCTCATTTTTACCATGCATACCCTCAAACCTTAGCCCGTCAATTTCCACTTGATCAATTCGTTATGGCTTGGGGTAAGCCAGATCTTAAACGTGGGCAATTGCAAGTCGTACATCCAGAACCTATTCCCGCTGATCAGCCTTCTCTTGTTCGACTTATCTATCCAACCACAGAGGGGTTAAGGGTACCGCGGTTGCAGCGGTTAATAAAATCCGCCCTGGCGCAGCTTCCAGATATTGAAGAATGGTTACCCCCTCAAATGCTCATTAATGAAGGATGGCAAGATGTAAGGACATCTCTCAATCACTTACATGCCACAGATGAGGTTTCTGAAAATTTGTTGGAGCAAGCCCGACGCCGGTTAGCGTTTGACGAAATGCTCGCTCATCAACGAAGATTGCTCAGGTTCCGAAGCCTTGATGTTTCCGCAAGCGTTCAGGCGCCTGTGTGCCCAAAAGATTTTTTACCTAAGATTTTAAAAGTCCTACCTTTTACCCTTACAGATGATCAATTTTCTGCGGTAGAGAAGTGTTTAGAGAAGGCAAAAACTGGCAAGCCATTGTCATGTTTGTTGCAAGGCGATGTAGGTTCAGGAAAAACATTGGTAGCATTTTGCGTGATGGCCTACATGGTGATGCATGGTTGGCAATCATGTTTGATGGCGCCAACGGACATTCTGGCCAAACAACATGAAGCCACCATAGCGCCCTTAGCCAATGCTTTGGGCCTACCCTTGATGTATTTGTCCGGACGACTTGGTTCCAAACAGCGACGTGATGCTTTGAACGCTATAAGTGAGCAAGTTGGTATTGTGATTGGAACCCATGCGTTGTTTCAAGATGATGTGGCATTTAAGGCCTTAGGTTGTGTTGTGATTGATGAGCAACATCGATTTGGTGTCGCACAGCGCGCAGCCCTGACTCAAAAAGGTAAATGCGTTCATTTTATGGCGATGACGGCGACACCAATTCCTAGAACATTGGCCATGACTTTATATGGCGACTTAGATGTCATTAAAATCAGGGAAAAACCCAAGGGGCGCTTACCCATAGAAACAATAGCAACGTCTATTCGACGCCTTGACGATCTCTGTCAAGGATTAAAGCGTATTCTGAGTCGTGGTGAACAAGCCTTTTGGATTTGCCCTGTTATTGAAGAAGATTCTGAGCTTGGGCTTATGTCTGCTGTGGCGCGTGCCAAGATGCTTGAGCCGCATTATCCTGGATTGGTGGGGCTTGTTCACGGGCAATTATCAAGTGATGAAAAAGACCAGGTAATGGCATCTTTTGCAAATGGTGATTGCAAGGTTTTGGTGGCTACCACGGTTGTCGAGGTTGGCGTGAATATTCCACAAGCGTCGGTCATGGTGGTTGAACATGCAGAGCGGTTCGGATTGGCGCAATTGCATCAACTGCGTGGGCGTGTTGGACGTGGTCATGTAAAGAGCCGTTGTGTGCTGTTATATTACCCTCCACTCGGTGAGGTGGCACGTGAACGTATTGCTGTATTGCGTGATACAGAGGATGGATTTTTGATTGCAGAAGAAGATTTAAAGCTCAGGGGCGCTGGTGATCTCGTTGGGACGAGACAATCAGGTGTTCCTTTTTTCCGATTTGCAAACCTTGTGACTGATTCAGATCTTCTGGTGGATGCACAAAAATTTGCACGTATGTCATGGGATGATGAAAAATTAAGATTGCTTGATCTTATTTTTTCTGAGCGTCAGGATGTGGATGATCACCTTCTTTCATAGATTTTTTGTCAATGCCTTCGTTAATAATTCCCCCTGAGATGATCATGCGTGCGGCTTGCTCTACACTCATATCTAGTTCGATAATATCTTCTTTGTTAACAAAGAGTAAAAAGCCAGAAGTGGGGTTTGGTGTTGTGGGTAAAAATACGGATACCATATTATTCTGCAATTTTTGGGCAACCTCGCCTTTTGTTGGTGACGTGATGAAGACCATCGCCCAAATACCTTTTCGGGGATATTCAATTAATCCAGCTTTTTCAAAGTTTTGGTCGCTGTTGTTAAATACGGTTTCAATAATATTTTAAGTGCTGAATAAACGGTGCGAATGACAGGCATGTTATCTACCAAACGCTCGCCATAACGTAACAATGTTCGTCCAAATGCTCTGGCGGTAATCATGCCCAAAAGTACAAAAAATATTGCCAGTAAGATCAAACCAAAGCCAGGCAGGGAAAACGGTAGATAGGTGTCAGGATTGTACGCGCTGGGTATCCATGGCTTTATGGTTTCATCCACAAGATTGATCATGCTGGATGCCATATAAAATGTAGCCGCAATGGGGGTGAAGACCACTAGGCCTGTAAAAAAATAGGTTCGCAGTCGCGCCAATATGCCAGGCTTCGTGCTTGCTTTTCGTATTTTATCTGAAGCGTTTTTGTCTTCGGTCACTGGCCTCTCACAAGTCTAATTTGGCTACAAAATGATAGTGGTACTCAGTTTTTCTAGGGTCAAGTTTTTTTATGGGGTTGAGAATTTTTTACCATAGCCAAGAAATTTTCTATGTGGCGACATTAAAAACCCTTTTCATATGCCTTGACAAAAAAGAACAAAAAGAGAACATAAAGAGAACAAAAAGGGTTTTTGATATGAATATCTCTAATTTAAGAAAAACCATTCAACATTTGGAACGTGCTGGTCAGGATAGCTTTTATCTAGATATGGAGGACCATATTGGTTGGGAAGAACCTTTATCATTACCAGCATTTTGGCAATGCTCAGGGGTATCTTGCTTGGACTATATTATAGCCATAGCACGTCGGCTTGCTGGCCCCATATATTGGTTTGATTGCGCGGATACTGACTATATTCCAGATGGCTATGGATTATGGCAGCGCGGCTTACCATGGGATCAATGTTTTCGTATCAAATCAACCACACAGCATGATCTTATTTGGGCCCTTGCCGAAGTTTTATCTTATGAATCTCGTGCGGTATTACTGATCCATGTTCCCATCGATCATGCCCATAAATATATGAGAAAATTACGTCTGGCGGCAGAAAAAAGTCATAGCCTTGTTGTTTTTATGAACCAACAAGAAGCCTTACCTATGATGGATGCAAGACTGACCTTTCAACCTATGAAGCAAGGTTCTTATGATCAGCGGCACCTTCATATCATGCGGCATTATCATCGTCGTCTTCCCCCAAAGAACTGGTGTCATGAGGTAAAAATTGTCCAACCATTTATTCATTTGGCTGCCGCAGTGGGCACTTGAATCCTGCGGCACCCCTCCTCCTGCTCATATTCCTGCAGCCAGCCATCAATTTTCTGGGCGGCGTGAAGTGATCACTTGTGTCAATCCACAAGCAACAGCCTGTGGTGTAAAAATAGGTATGAATGTAGCTGATGCACGCGCTGGATGTCCTGCATTGTATCTTGTTTCTCAGGATAACAGCCAATTGATAAAATCGTTACAAAATATGCATCTTTTGTGGGCTCAATTCACCCCTATTTTTGCTGTTGAGCAAGTACATCATGGATTGTTTTTGGGTGTATATGAATATCCGAGGTTGTATTCCTTTGTTCCCTGATATGCAAAGCTTATTGGCACGACTATCCAATAATATTACCCAGAGAGGGCATCGTCATCGCATAGGTTTAGCTGATAGCTATGAACAAGCTTGGGGTTTGGCTATTTATGGTATGCAACATATTAACATTGCAACCAAGCATAACTGGCGTACATTACCAGTTGAAGCCGTTCGTTTTAAGCAAGACATAACCCATAAATTACATCAATTAGGTTGTCATAATCTTGCATCTCTTGAGCCCATAAAAGGGCAAGATTTTGCCAAGCGTTTTGGGTTGCAAGCATGGGAGCGATTACAGCGCTTTCGTGGAGAAATACCTAGCATACCCATACATAGTGAATATAAAGAAGATGATTTACACTATAGTAAAGAATATGAACCTGCTTTGCGCGAAGAAGATTGGTTACAGGCTGCCACGCATATTTTACCATATTTACTAAAAAAATTAGACGCTAACGGCGTACGCATGCAGACATTAAATATTATTCTTGAAAGTTTACAGAATGAGGGACGCGCAGCATCTGTACAATGTTCATTACGCACACAAACCCCTAGCAATATGTATTCCCATTGGTCGGAATTGATGAGGCTGTCTCTTGCTTCAACGGAACCACCTGGTTTGATAAGCCAGATAACACTAGAAGCCGATGTGGTTAAGCATCCAGGTCATACCGGAAAACTTACATCTGATCGGATAGAATATGGTCGCATGTGGTTGCTTGAGAGGCTATCTCAACGATTGGGAGCTGAACATGTCATAAAACTTCTCCCAAGCTTATCACAATTGCCTGATCAACGCACACAACATGTATCAGCTGTATATGCTGGTGAATTAAATCATCATACATCTCACCATCATGATGTCTTTTTGGCACCTGTTGTGATGCTGAAACAACCTGAACAGATTACCCCTGTTGTCCCAACAGCTTATGCAGAACCACCTATGCGTTGGCGTTGGAGAGGCCAAGCCCATGATAGAAGAGATATGTTTGGCCCAGACCTGTATGTGCCTGAATGGTGGCTTGATTTGCCTCAATGGCGTGACGGTACACGTTCCTATTGGTGGGTCCAAGATGATCAAGGTTTGTGGTTTTGGCTATATCAAACAACAGAAGGCAATGGCGAACATTGGTTTGTTCATGGTTGGTGAAGATGTTGAATTTCATGTCACAACCAATTTTACTTTTCTTGAAGGAGCTTCGCATCCAGAGGAACTTATCGTTCAAGCTTCAAAACTAGGCTACAAAGCTCTTGGTATTACGGATAAAATGAGCTTAGCTGGTGTGGTAAGAGCTTATCGTGAAAGTCAAAGAAAAGACTGTCACACAAGGATTTTGGTGGGGTGTGAGCTTGTCACGCAAGATGATGTTCATATGCTTGCCTACCCTAAAAACCTTCAAGGTTATGGGCAAATCAGCACAATTATTACAAGGGCACGTCGTCACGCCGCTAAAGGCTCATATCATCTTGAAGCGTCTGTCATGGAAACCATGCTACGTGATGTCATACTCATTTTACCTGGATATGCGCATGATACAACACAAATGCCTTCCCTTATAGATTGGGGGGTTAAGCATTGGGGTTCACATTTTTATGTCGGTATTGGAACATGTGGGCATGGTAATGACCAACAACGTATAGCCACTGAAGCATATATGGCACGTACGCGTGCTGTTGGTTTGATTGCTTGTAACCACACAATTATGCATACCAAAGAACGTCAACCAATTGCTGATTTTTTGCAGGCTATACAAAAAGGCTGTTGCTTGCATGAACTCGGTCAAAATCGTCAACGCCTTGGTCAAAAGAGATTGTTAGCAGGATCTGAGCGGGCCCGCCTATTTGCCTCTTACCCCGATGCTTTAGCTCAAGGACGTGAACTGGCAAATAAGCTTCAATTTGATTTATCTGAACTAGAATATCATTACCCTAATCCTGTTGGGTCATTGAAGCATAGTACACAAGAAGAACTTGTGCGGCGCGTAGAGAACGCCTTAGGACGTAGCGAGGCAAACCGCACGCGTTTGGCTAAGCTTGTAGAGCATGAATTGGGCATAGTTGAGCAATTGGGGTTTGCTCCTTACTTTCTTACGGTTCATGATATTGTACAATTTGCACGCGATAAGGGTATTTTGTGCCAGGACGCGGGTCAGCTGCAAACTCTGTTATTTGCTTTCTTTTGGGCATCACTGCTGTTGATCCAGAGAAGATTGATGTTTTGTTTGAGCGTTTTGT
>JAYPQH010000030.1:0-158301 GCA_038131935.1 Alphaproteobacteria bacterium
CAAGCATAGCGCGTTTCAGTTACGTATTGCTAAGCTGCCGATCAATGGAACAACAAGAAACGTGGGAAAAATATGAACATCTAGCCAAATGGTAAGCTAACGGAACAGCATATCATACAAAGAGCAATTCAGGGGAATGCTAATGACGTGTGAACTTATGGGAGCTAAAACTAACGACCTACTTGTTGGGCATTACTCTATCAATGTGATAGACTTTGGTAAATATATGATGAGAAATTCGTCGAGCAAAGCTTGTTATAAATACGGTGTTTGGAATGGCTATTAATGCCGTATAAATGACAAAACACTGCTTTGTTGGACTAACCTTGTGCTTTTCACGCGTGTTAATAGCACCTGGAATTAAATTTACTGAATTACTCATCCGAGCAATTCAGTTCATTGAATAGACACCTTATTTCAATGATGAGAACAACAGGCATTATCTTGTCTTATCTGCAAAAACCCATACCACAGCCCGGAGCAGCTCAGCACGTTGGGTCAGAAGGCGCGTCCTATGATATGCATGCTCCACGTCTGATCCAAACTTGTGTGCAAGTTGTAGTTCGGCTGCTTCACGGGAGTGGGCATTCTCAGCCACCCAGTTGCGGAAGGTAGAGCGTAACCCATGGGGGACAGCAGGACGGCCACATGCAGCATCAACAAATCCTAGCTGATCAGCGCCATGCATGCGCTTCATGAGCGCAGATAGCGTCATATCAGATAGCTCCGTATTTTTGCGTGAGGGAAAGATCAATCCTTCATCCTTCTGCATGGGCTCTAAAATGTCTTTCATTGGTTTGATAATTGGAACTACATGCTCCCTATCAGCCTTCATGCGCTCGGCAGGTATTGTCCATAGGCCATAAAACCCAAGCTTTTCTATCTGCTCCCCTTTGAAAAACTCAACTTCTTCCCACCGCATGCCTCTAGCCTCACCAGATCGACAAGTGGATAACGTTAGAAACTGTAATGCTTTAGCACCCATCCCATCTCTGGATTGTAAGTCATGCCACCATCTCTGAGTGTCCTTTAACTGCAAGGATGGGTGGTGCTCTATTCTCCTACCTTGAACCTTGGATGGTAGTAATACAGATAGATTACCCTGCCATGCTGCAGGATTTGGTAGGGACATCATTTTCTTTACAGCAGCATAATTCAATATGCGTTCAATTCTGCCTCTGAGACGCCTGGCAGTCTCATTTTTCTCCATCCAGATAGGTCTTAGCAGCTCATGTATGTCATCTACGGTTATCTCGTTGACTTGTTTTGAGCCGATAAAGGGTAGGGCGTATGTTTGTAAGGTAGATAACCATTGCGCTTTATGCTTTGCATTTGAAAGCTCTTCCATAATTGGTGGTAACGCATCCTCCATTACTTGAGCAAAAGTTGGAATAACTTTTGGCTCTGTCTGTACATTTTTTTGGGTTTATGCCTTGAGCAGTAAGTTGCTTATTATTAAATGCTTTTAGACGGGCATTAGCTAATGTTACTAAGGGGAAGCTGCCTAAGCCTAGTTCGAGCTGTTTTCCATTATGTCGTATCCGCTGTCCCCAGCTCTTCGCGCCTGACTTCTTGACGGTGAAAAATAACCCATGCCCACCATCATCATAGTACCGTCCTGGTTCAGATTGTGTCTTTAGGAATTGGGCGCTGAGTTTCTTTGCCAACATTGCCTCCTTGATCAACCCCACAATAACCCCTACAAATTATCGGGAATACGTTGGTTTATACAAGAACATCTTGGAATAGATAGTTGATAATATCAAGCAAAAATAGTTTTAAATAAACATTATTGGAATATTTTGGAATAAAAATTATACGGACTCCCTGTCCGCCATAAAATTAAAATACTTTAAAAACAGTTGCTTAAAATTTTATTAGTTGTTTTGTACCGAATTTGTACCGAAGATAATTTAATATTTTCTAGATGATAATAAGTAAAGGCTTGTAAAGCTTTGTGTTAGGTTTGTGCTCATATCAGAATTGCGTATCTGGACATTTAAAAATTAAATGTGTGTTGTCCAAAGTTTGCTAGTTGAGTCTAAATAGTTGCCCCTAATATAGTCTTTGATTTTGCAACGTGTTCAGTTGATTTTGCCATTGCTGCTGTTGTGCACTTCTCGCAGCGGATGCGGCTGCAGCTGTGGCTGCTATCGCTGCTGCTGCTGCATTATCACTAGCTATTCTTGCTGCGAATGAGTTTGTATTAGTTAAGACGCAAGCAGAGTAAGCATCAGATGATGTATTTTGAAGTACTTTCTCACATTCAAACTTTGCTAAACCTTTAGCTGAACAATCAGTTATGCCCCTTCTTTGGAGCTCGTCGTCGTATTCTTTCATGCTTTCATTATTCATTGCGATGATTAGTTCTGTAGTACCTAGAGACATAGCACCGTAGGCAAGACGTTCAACCACTGACGGAGGTTTCATTTGTGCGTAGCCCTTACAAATATCATAAGCATCAAGACTTGTAATAGGCGTTTTTCCGCAAGCTGCTAATAAAAGAACTATTATACTGACAACGAGTCTCATTTGGCACCTCTGCAGGAGTTATTATCAAAGATTACACCATGATTTGAGTAGTGAAAACCTTCCTATATTTTGAATTTTGAAACTGTCAAAATACACCATATTTAAAATATAATTTTATGTTGTTATTGAAATTTTATTAAAGAGGTTTCTAACGTTGCATCAATTTTTTAGTTTCTTCATCATTAGATTGTACATTTAATTTATTTAGATTCTTTAAAAGTAAGAGCAGTGACTTTCGGTGATTTACAGCTACTTCTTTTTTGGATTTTTGAAGTGCCGATTTAAATGCTTGTAGAGAAGATGGTGGTTTTAAATCCCAAAAAAGCTCTGAATGTAAAAGTGACAAATTTGTTTTTACACACAACAATGGTGACAGCGACTCGTAAAGTAAGTTCTTTTGTTGTTTTGAAAAGCGACTTAATACACAGTATTTAATTGATTTAAATTTTGATTTATAATGAAGGCTGATATGGTAAGGGCTTGCGTGACAGATGGTTGCCACATGTTCCTGAAAGTCAGAAATGTCGGTTTGATTTAAAATATCGTACACCATGAAGATGTTTGAAATCTTTAAAGCAACATTTCTAAAAAGTTGTTAAGCCTTCCTCCGCACCTCTACCAGTGCATATGTTTGATCAGGGTCAATCTTTTTTAAGTAAAATTCAATATTAATTTCATCATCATTTGTCAGCTTATAACGCCCACAATATTTTAATTTTAGATGCTGTACTTGAATGCAATTATGAACGTGAGTAAGTTTTGTCATAAAATATTATGTTTGGGATTCTGCGAAGAGAGTCTTCATCAAACATAAGCTCTCTTTCTTTTTCAAAATTTATTCTTTCTTTTGCGCGATATAGGTCTTCTTGAAGCGAGCCAACTTCCATGTAATGGTTTAATAAATATTCTCTTAATCGGTCCTGTGAAAAAGTGTGAGAGCCAATAATTGAAAAAATTAGTCTAGAAAATTTAAAATTCCGTTCATCCTTTCTGAGATGGCAATAAGCAACAATTGTATCTTCTGATGGTATTAGCGACAGTATATCAATTCGTCTCGTAGTTTTTTTTTGTTTAAAATCTGAATAGTGTAACGTTATTCCGCAAAGACTATCTTCACAGTTACTAACGTTTTTAGATGTTTAATTCAAGATGGCTATATTCTTCATCAGAGATATTTGTTTTGAATAACTCGTTAATGCGTAAACAAGATATTGGATTTTCCATTTTCAAGTTTTAATATCATAACAGTTGCCGATTAGGTAAAAGTTAGCATATTGTGATTGTTTTAAAAAGATATTGTTTCGCTAGCGTTATAAACAACAGTTTGGCTGGTTTGATTTGATGCGTTTTAATAGGCGTAATAATTGACTATAGTGTATGTCTAAATATTCAGCCGTCTTTCGTCTATCTAATCCTAGTTCTATGAACGAATATAGAACTAGGTTTTCAGTGAACGCTTGTATTGCGTCTTTAAGTGGTTTTTTTATTAATGTTTGTTTTTGTTCTATCATAGAATATCTCTGACCTGAGCCTTTAATTTCCTCCAAAATAAAGTAGAGTCCGTCAGTAGATAGGAGACGGATTAATGAATCGTGCCATTTTTAAATAAATTTTAGATATCGTCTAATTTCAGGATCTTGATCGATTAAATATCTAGGCGTAAGTTGCTTTGTATTTCATTTATCAGTGTTTTGGGTACACTCCATTCCCGAGCAAGTAGAGGCCAAGTTGATACCTGCTCGATGGTTGTATCAATAATGTCGTCGATCTTTCTTTTGGTAAAAATTGGGATTAGCTTTTCTAAGCTGTAGAAGTCACTTCGAGTAAAGTTATCTCTTTTGCCATTCAAGCTCATCCAATGACTGTTAACCCATTTGCTTCCTGGTTTGTAGCTGTAGGCTAAATCATAAGCAGGGGCTAGAAACCACTTGCCTTTGTTCATTATGAAGGCAAAGTTTTTTGAATGGTCATCATGGTTTCGCGCAATGATATTGAATGCCATGCGCTTGAAAAGTTGCTCAGCTTCGATCGCCGAGAGCTTGAGTTGTCTAGCGATGCCAAATAATTCTGCGTAAGAGAATGAACCAGGCTTTTTATAGTCAACGTGTGCAAGGCCGTTAAGCGTTTGTACGTGTATCTTTCTATTGTTTATTCGATCAAACCGCTTGGTTATGAAGTGTCGTCGATCTCCTTCGTTAAGTAAGCGGCACGTCATCATATCGATATCGCATTTCGTAGCCATCAAATGATAGACAAACTCCATTGCACCATAACCCAATGGATCACCGAAGGTTTCCTGATTCTTTTTATGTTCGCTAACTCCATCAAATTTCATTAAATAATGACTAAAACCGCTTGGCACGTTTGTTTGGCCTGAACGAACTTGAGTAAAATCTTCATTAAATGCCAGCACGGCTTTTGGTCTTGCACCTCCAGCACTCATGCCAACCGATAGCAAAGACATCATAGCCTCTCTGTCATCTTTGCCATTTTGCGTGAATTCTACTTCAAAATTACCTCTTGAATCTAAAATTTCCTGTGCAATTGAAACGAGGGATTGGATCTCTACCTTCTGTGAAGCATTCAGGCTTCTTAACTTTGTAGCCGGCGCGTATTCAAGCGCTCCCATTCCTCGCTTTCCCGTATATTGAAGGCGTTGCAATGGCGTAATATCGTTCACAGAGTGGCCCTGTTCTGCAACCCAAGCGTTGAGAACTGCGTTACCAAAGTCGTCAGGCAATGAATCCGCAATCAATCCAGGCAGCCCCTTGAACGTATTAAAATCCAGCCCAGGGAAACTGTAGATACGGCTCGATAATGGCATTTTGATAGGGGATAGTTCGACGCCATTTTTTACGAAGTTAGGATCATATTCAAATGCCCCGAATCCTTTTTCAGTATCAAACTCACGGCGCCAACGACATCGTCTTGGTAACTTATCTTAATGACTTCCATTACCATTCTGGTGCTTCCTCATCCTTGTTACTGCGAAGGCCTGAGGCTCTCTGTCTTTTCTTACCTTGTAATTTAGCTAGCTGTAGGGGAAATATCTTGTTTAGGCAGAAATATATCTAGCTGTTCAGTGAGGTCCAGGGCTATTAGTATCGCGACCAAGATTTCCAGCTGAACTTTTCCTTTTTCAGCATTCAGAACTGTTTTGCGGGCTATGCCTGCAAGCGTTGCAACTTCAGATTGTGTTAGGTCTCGATTTAGTCGAGCTTGCTTCAGTCTGTCACCTATCTCTTCTGTTAATGCTTTAGCAGTAATTTCTTTCATTTTAAGGTCCCTAAAAAGTAACTTTAAGGCAAATATTCTTGTTTATGTCCCTAATGTAGGACCTTGCGCGACTTTCTGTCAAATTCATTTTATAAAATGCTAAAACGGTTACATTAAGGGTGCATTTTGGACTTAGAGTAACTAATTCGATACTTTATAATTCTTTGTGTAAGGGGGTAAATGTTGCAGGGCACGTTTGGATGGATGTTATTTGCCACCAAACCATTAATACACCCAATGACCGCCAAGGATGGCGGAAATGCCGAAAACGCAGGAGCAGCTTTACGGCGACACCCATTCCACCTCAGTCACCTTCCACTTGCTATCCAACTCCTTCAGAGCGTTCATGCCTCCTGCCAACAAAAACCAAGAAGGAGGTACACATGGCGATTAAACACCTCAACCAACAGACCCTAGCGGAGCGATGGCAGGTAGGTGAAACGACCCTAGAGCGCTGGCGATCGCAGGGAGTAGGATCTGTTTTCCTGAAGCTGCATGGACGGCTTGTTTGCAGAAAGCAGGATCTCGAGGCGTATGAGGAGCAATGTCTCCGTCAAAGTACCGCTCAAAGAGCCATTTCTGCGCAACTCAGCGATCTTCAAACCAACCGTCCTCATTCGCTTGACTTAACTCCCCCTCTGAAGCCGTGATGTACAGGAAGTACGAATGCCGCGAAGCACAGGGATGTCCGGGAGCGGCCCATGTGTAACCAGCTTGGAGCGTTTATGGAAACCGCATCATACCCAAAATTTTTTCTTATATCGAATGGTTCAGCTCAATATTAATAAAAATACTTACGGAGATCATATTTTTCACGTTAAAGAAAAAAATAGAATTTTTCCCTTCTTTTAGCGTGCTTTAACAAATAGGAGCTTTGTCACGTGGCAGTTATTTTTTCCTATGAACTAGATGAACAAAGTACGGGACGTGAATTATTCGGTGATGATATACGTCAAATGCTCAAGGATGATAGGCTAGCATGGGTTCACCTTGACCTAAATTCGCCTACAATTTTAGCATGGCTGTCTGAAAATGTAGGATACCTAGGTACCCCTCTTTTATCGGCATTATTAGCGGAGGAAACACGCCCCAGGGTGTCCGTTTATAAAGACGGCCTTCTTATCATTTTAAGGAGTGTAAATCAAAACTCTGGTTCTAATCCAGAAGACATGGTCTCAATCCGGCTTTGGATAGATAGTCATAGAATAATTTCAGTGCAAAAGAGAGCCTCCAGGGCCGTAGAGGAATTGTGTGAAGATATACGGTCTGGATCGGCACCAAAGAATAGTGCTGAATTTATAGATCAATTATTGTTAAAGCTTCTAAAGGAAGCATCTGCTGAAATAGAAACGCGCGTAATTGCTGTGGATGATATTGAAGATGAGATATTTGAAACTGGTAAGGTTCAGGCTGTTGAAAAAATCAGTTTGGAAAGGCGAAAAAATATAATTTTGCAAAGATTTATAAGACCGCAGAAGGACGTAATCCAGCAAATCCATAATAGTCATGTTGGTTGGATAAATACCGAAAAGAAAACGTCGTACTATGAAATTTACCAAGGATATTTGCGCCTGTCAGAAGAATTAGAATTAAATAATGAAAGATTGCGCCTTTCAGATGATGAAGTGGCAAAGCAAACGCAAGAAAGACTTAACAGAAACTTATATAGAATTTCCGTATTGTCAGCGATATTTCTACCCTTGGGCTTTCTCACAGGCCTTCTTGGTGTAAATATCGGTGGTATGCCTGGCGTAAGTTCATCTTATGCATTTGGTTTTTTCTGTCTTTTACTTTTGTTGGTTTTAAGCTTTCAACTGTATCTCATGCGTAAGTTTAGATGGCTCTAAATGAAAGCTATTGCTCAAAACCCCCAATCTGTCTGACTGCATCTACACCGGCTATAACTTGCTCCATCAACATCTCAATTTAAAGTAACTTCATAACAGGTTCTTCTGGATATGGTTGTTTGCTCGTTATTCTCCTTCTTCGTCTCCCAAACATAGCTTTTAGCCTGTTGCTAAAGTTGGTCCCATTATTCTCATTTGATTGATTTATTTTTCTTACTCAGTGACGTTTTGGCA
The DNA here is from genome assembly GCA_038131935.1 of Alphaproteobacteria bacterium. Lineage (GTDB taxonomy): Bacteria > Pseudomonadota > Alphaproteobacteria > UBA8317 > UBA8317 > UBA8317. The sequence goes on from JAYPQH010000030.1 coordinate 7,890, forward strand.
GATTCATTAAAACCAAACGATTCGTTGTGTTAATGACTTGTTACGCACTTATTCGGCATCCATGGAAAGGACAAGGGTCATGGAAAATAATGGTGAAATTTCTGGCGGTTATCTTGAGCACCCCATGGCTGAGGATGCGATGATTATGATGCAGCGCGCGTTGGCATCGTCTGAACAGGATTTTGGTGATTTTTTTCTGGCTCGGCTGATGGGATTTGACATCAGCTATGGTGAGGATAGTTGTACCGTGCAATTTGACGCTGGACCCACTTTGGGAAATCCACAGGGCAGTTTGCATGGTGGGGTCATTGCCACGGCTATGGATGTGTCAATGGGTCATTTGCTGAGACGTCATCATGGCCCTGGCATTACATTGGAGATGAAAGTGCAGTACTTGGCCGCTGTAAAATCTGGTCCAGTCGCAGCAACCGCACGGTTCATCCGTGCGGGCAAATCTATTGCTTTCCTGCAATCGGTGTTGGTTGACGCCGAGGGAACCGAGTTGGCAGTGGCTTCAGCCACATGGAAACGTTTGAAAGTGCCAACGTCAACAAACGATAAATAATTCATGTTGGTTATTTTCTCAACGAATGATGTGCGCCTTGTGATGGTGACCAGTTCTGATCCATTCCTTTCTTTTGTGTTTTGATGATATCATTTTCTTTATGACAAGACCCAATGTTTGCTAACGATTTGGTTTGCCTAGCAAATCGATTTCTAGGATATTGGTAGATGCGATATGAATAGGTGACGTAGAGGCTGATTTCCTAATCGCAATATTTTCGTTTGTATTTTCTTAACAAAATTGTGAATGTTTCAAAACTTTTTGAGAGGCTGTTGTGCGGGTCCTGTTTTTCTTTTCTATCTTCTTTCTCTGTGTTCTGGGTGGGCCTACAAATTTGGCATCTGCCCCATCAGAATATGTGCAATTGAGGGCGCAAAATGGTGATTTGGTCTTGGGAGAATTCTATCCAACAACCAGTCTGGGTAAAGCACCAACGATATTCATGTTGCATGGTTGTGGTGGGCTCTGGCGCGATGATGGGACGCTTGGTTCTCGCTTCAAGTTATGGCGCGATTTATTTCTTGAACAGGGCTACCATGTGTTCTTACTCGACAGCTTTACGGGAAGAAATGCGGCAAGTCAGTGCAAGGTAAAAAATCATGAACGTGTCGCACGTGCAAATGTTGAGCGTCCACAAGATGTTTTGCTTGGGCTAGGTTGGCTCAAGAATGATCAGCGTGTTGATCCCCAAAAGATTGTCCTTGGTGGTTGGTCTAACGGTGCCATGACGATGTTGTGGACAATGGCTAATAAGCAAAGCGAGCCAGGAGCTTTTTTTAAAGCTGCCTTTGGATTCTATCCCGGTTGTAAAAAAATACTGCGAGAAAAACCACATTATAAGCCCAGTGCCGAAACCTTATTATTGCTGGCTAAGGAAGATAACTGGACGTATGCCGCACCTTGTGAACGGCTTGTGCGTGACAGCAACAAAAATGGTGTTGCCCGCATGAGCGTGGTAACTTTTCCTGGGGCATATCATGGATTTGACAATCCAGATATGCCGTTACGGGAGATTACAGTTGCTGGGGGACGTAAGGTATTGTTGGGCTCTAATGATCAAGCAAGGATACGTGCTGAACAACATATACTTCAATTTTTGTCAGCGGTTTTGGAATGATCAACCAACGGGCAGAGGCTGTCAGCAGCTGTCTTGAGGCAACAAAAAAATTGCGTAAGGCGTGAAATAGCATTTGCTGTAAAATTGATGCTTAACATATGCTCTTGGCTATGGGATTTGATCGAATGAGGGTTCAAATTTTGGTGAAGTATCGATCAAGGGAAATGTCATATGCTTCTGGATTGGACTGAACGGTTTCAAGGAACAGCCATGCTTCCAAGGCATGTGAGGGATCGTCTGATCAATGTTGCCCACGTCATTCATATGGATAAGGGAGCTCAAGTTTTTGGCCCAACCAAGGTTCCAGATAGTCTATTTTTTTTATATGAAGGCTGTATTCGCGTATCACAAATATCAGAAAATGGTCGTGAAATTACACTTTATCGGGTTGATGCAGGGGAAAGTTGTGTTTTAACCACTGCTTGTATGATGGATGAAGAAGCCTACAATGCTGAGGGTGTGGCAGAGAGCAATATTATCGTTGTGGCCCTTCCAAAGCATGACTTTGATCGCTTGGTAGCCGAGGAAGAAGCTTTTCGAAAATTTATTTTTTCAGCCTACTCAAAACGCTTAATTGATTTGTTACGCGTGGTGGAAGATGTTGTGTTTGGACATATGGATGTGCGCCTCGCAGAACGACTCTTGAAACTGGCGGGGGATGGCAGGGAGATTTCTGCAACGCACCAGCTGTTGGCCAGTGAACTTGGAACCGCACGAGAAGTGGTGAGCCGTGTTTTGTCGGATTTCCAGAAGCGTGATTTGATCAATCAAACCCGAGGACGTATCTCTCTAACCAATAATAATGCTTTGAGGATTCTTGCGGGAAAGAAAAGGTAATCCCTGTTCAAGTCTACAAGAGCCATTGGGCTTATTGAGATTGGTAATAGATCAATGCCCCATTCATAAAGATATTTCGCGGCATTAAATTTTTTTGCCTTTTGTGTGACATTGTCACTGATGACAATAGAATAGACGTCTATGACTTCTTCATTGATCAGATGGAGGATGTTATGACACGAAATGTAGGAACCCTTGACCGTATTGTGCGTACCATCGTTGGGCTCGGTCTCTTATATCTTGGCTTGCTCAGTGGCTTTTCAGCATTTGAAGGAACCTTGATAAGGTCTATCGTGGTGGCTGTTGGCCTGGTGATGATGGTTGTGGCCAGTATAGGTTTTTGTCCTCTCTACACGATCCTTGGTTTTAAGACCTGTGAGATCAAGTAAATGGATACCTACTTCACCCCCATCACGTCATTTCAAGGTGGCTTAGCTATTGGGCTGGGTGCTGTTTTGTTGATGCTAGGTTTAGGTCGAATTTTAGGCGCCACTGGTATTATCTCAGGTATTGTTTTTCCAGAAAACAGATCAGAGCAAAGCTGGCGCGTGGCTCTGGTTTTGGGTATGATTCTGGCCCCTGGATTGTTGTATGCATTGACCGGAACGATGCCCTCTTTGGACGTTCCTATTGGCCCAGAGATGATTGTCGTAGGCGGTATTCTTGTTGGCTTTGGCGCAAGCCTAGGTTCAGGCTGTACCTCCGGGCATGGCGTCTGTGGGCTATCTCGTCTTTCTATAAGGTCGCTGATGGCGGTTCCTGTTTTTATGGCCACGGCAGCCGTTACTGTTTTTTTCATCCGTCATATTGTGGGGGTTTGAAAGATGAGGCTTTTCTTTGCTTTGATAACAGGTGTGGTTTTTGGAATAGGCATTGCCATCTCTGGCATGATGAATCCAGCAAAAGTCTTAAATTTCTTCGACATTGCGGGCAGTTGGGACCCAAGTCTCATCTTTGTTATGGGTGGCGCACTGGCTGTTACATTCTTGGGTTATCGCTTGGTTTGGAGGCTTCATACCCCATTATTTCACAAGGAATTTCAGTTGCCAGTGACAACCTTGATTGATCGCAAACTCATCCTTGGGGCGATGCTGTTTGGTCTTGGTTGGGGTGTTGCCGGTTTTTGTCCTGGCGCAGCTATACCAGCATTGGGAACGGGTCGCTGGGAGGTTGGTTTATTCCTCCTCTCGGTTGTTGTTGGACTTATACTTCGTCGGGTCTCCACACGCATGAACATAGTGAGGCGTGCCCTATCATGAGCAAAGGGTTCATACATTTTTGCCAGGTAACATTGTTCGGCTGCGTATATCCTATGCCTGTCTACCCCATAAATGCTTGGCCAAGGATCGCTACACAAGAGGTGGGGCGGTTTGAACAAACAGAGGGTTTTGCTCGCTTACATCAACATCTCTTCGTACCTGGAAGCGCAAGCATCAAAGTTTCATGGCAAGGCCTGACCTCATTCATACAAGCGATGCAGAGACCAACAGCAGTTTTGGCTGTGCCATCAATCAAAAACCCAATCACCCTCATAGCACTACACAGACCATGGAACATCCCTTGTGCTCATAAGTTGATGACGAAGTTATGGCCCAATGGGTGAAATCTTTTAGAAAAAAGGAGCAAAGCAAATGAACTATCCTGTTGACATGATGACAAAACCTATTGTTCAGGCATTTTTTGACGATGCCACCAATACAATCAGTTATATTGTAAAGGATCCGGCCAGCTTATCCTGTGCTATCATTGATTCTGTGATGGATTTTGACTATGTGTCCGGCCGTATCACCTTTGACCATGCTGATGAACTCATTCGACAGGTTAAATCTCAAGGGTTGAACTTGGAATGGATTATTGAAACGCATGTTCATGCAGACCATCTCAGTGCAGCCCCATACATTCAGGGGCAACTTGGTGGTAAAATTGGGATCGGATCAAAGATTACAATGGTACAGGATATCTTTGGCAAATTTTTCAATGAAGGGACTGAGTTCCAGAGAGATGGTTCTCAATTTGATGCGTTGTTTGAGGATGGTGATGTTTATCAAGTAGGAACGATGAAGGCATTTGCTATGTATACACCAGGTCATACGCCTGCTTGCATGGTACATGTTATGGGTGATGCGGCCTTTGTAGGTGATACATTATTCATGCCTGATGCTGGTTCAGCCCGTGCAGATTTTCCAGGCGGTTCAGCAGAAGATCTCTATGATAGCATTCAAAAATTGCTGTCTCTCCCTGACGAAATGCGGGTTTTTATGTGCCATGACTATGGACCGAATGGCCGAGATATACGCTGGGAAACAACCGTTGGTGTAGAAAAAGCACATAATATTCACGTAGGTAGCGGAAAGACCAAAGAAGATTTTATCAAATTTCGTACCACACGCGATGCTCAACTTGGTTTGCCAACACTTATCATCCCCTCGCTTCAGGTGAATATGAGGGCTGGAGAGGTTCCCACAGATCAAGAGGGTAAACCAACACTCAAAATACCTGTGAATGGCTTTTAATTTTTGGGAGGAAGAACTTATGGAAATCAAAAAAATTACAAATAAATTTAGCGTCAGTCCACAAATTGCCGTCGATGATGTCGCAGCTATTAAAGAAGCTGGATTCAGAGCGATTATTTGTAATCGCCCGGATGGTGAGGCCTCTGATCAACCTAGTTTCAAAGAGATTGAGGCTGCGGCGACGGGGGCTGGGTTGCCAATAATTTACATGCCTGTCATCTCAGGAATGGTGCGTAATGAAGATGTGGCAGCTTTTTCTGAGGCCTTGGAAACACTTCCTCATCCCGTTTTGGCTTACTGCCGTACAGGCACCCGATCGGCTACATTATGGTCTCTGCATGAAAGTACGAAGCGTCCGATCCACGAGATCCTCTCTCATACAAAAGCTGCGGGCTATGATATGAGTGCCGTGGCCCGTCGTATTGCCAATGGTGGGAAAACACCAACCGATGAAGTTGATGCGCAATATGATGTGGTGATTGTTGGTGGTGGTGCGGCAGGTATTTCTGTTGCAGCGAGCTTGAAAGCACGCAATTGTGACGAATCTATCGCCATCATTGACCCAGCTGACATACATTATTATCAGCCTGGCTGGACCATGGTAGGTGGCGGTATTTTTCAAGCCAAGCAGACAGCAAAAACCATGGGTTCTCTTATCCCTCAGGATGTTGCTTGGATTAAATCTGCAGTTGTTGCTTTTGAACCTAACGATGATGCTGTTGTTTTAGAAGGTTGCAGGGTCATCAAATATAAGAGGCTTGTTGTTTGTCCAGGACTAAAATTGGATTGGGCTGGCATTGAAGGGTTGGAAGAAACATTAGGCCGAAACGGCGTTACATCCAATTATCGCTATGACCTCGCCCCATATACGTGGCAATTGGTACAGCAAATGAAGTCTGGAAGGGCATTGTTCACCCAGCCCCCGATGCCGATCAAATGTGCAGGAGCTCCTCAAAAGGCGATGTATCTATCAGGTGATGCCTGGTTCCGTAATGGGCGACTCAAAGATATTGATATTCAGTTTATGAACGCCGGTGGGGTCTTGTTTGGTGTTAAGGAGTATGTGCCAGCACTTGAGCAATATATTTCAAAATATGGCGCAACGCTAAATTTCTTTCACAATTTGGTTTCAATCGATGGGTTTGCAAAAAAAGCGACGTTTAAAGTTGCAACGCCCGATACCGATCCTAGCCATGTAACGGTAGACTTTGACATGATACATGTCTGCCCACCGCAAACAGCTCCAGATTTCATTAAATATTCACCCTTGGCAGATGCCTCAGGTTGGGTGGATGTTGATCAAGCTACATTAAGGCATAAGACCTTCGACAATATTTGGAGTCTTGGTGATGTTATGAACGCGCCCAATGCGAAGACCGCGGCGGCAGCGAGAAAGCAAGCGCCTGTGGTCGCTGAAAATATCATGGCAGATATTTCAAATCGCTCCCCGGCTGTCGCTTATGATGGCTATGGATCTTGTCCATTAACCGTAGAGCGTGGCAAGATTGTGTTGGCAGAATTTGGCTATGGCGGGGTTCTGAAGCCATCATTCCCCTCCTTTTTGGTAAATGGTACGAAGCCTTCTCGGATATCTTGGTTGTTGAAGGAAAAAATACTGCCGCCTATTTATTGGCAGGCCATGCTCAAAGGTCGAGAGTGGATGGCCAAGCCAGAAAAATTATAAGTCAAATAAGTATCTCCGCATGACGTCCTGTCACCTCAAGGTCACAATATAATTCATGACACATTTACAGCAATATTTACCCATTCTTACCTGGGGGCGGTCTTATGACCGCTCCGCTTTTACCCATGATATGGTTGCTGCGGTGATTGTAACCATCATGCTGATCCCACAAAGTTTGGCCTATGCGCTTTTGGCGGGACTACCGCCTGAGGCTGGGATCTACGCATCAATTGTTCCTATTATACTCTACGCGGTTTTTGGAACCAGTCGTGCTCTGGCAGTTGGACCCGTCGCAGTTATATCCCTTCTGACAGCCTCAGTTGTCGGTCAAGTGGCAGAACAAGGTACGGCAGGTTATGCCTTGGCAGCCCTTACGTTGGCTTTTTTGTCAGGTGGATTCCTTCTGTTGTTAGGGTTCTTACGTCTGGGTTTCTTAGCCAATTTTTGAGCCATCCTGTGATTGCAGGTTTTATAACCGCATCAGGTATTTTGATTGCCACAAGTCAACTCAAGCATATTTTGGCGTGAGCGCCCATGGCCACACATTGCCTGAGATGGTTGCGTCTATCATCGGGCATATTGATCAACTACATGGATTTACACTTGTTATTGGTCTTGCCACAACATGGTTCTTATTTTGGGTTCGTGGTCATCTTAAACCGCTCCTGAAGCGTCTAGGTTTCGGTCCTGTGCTTACGGATTTGTTGGCAAAAGCGGGTCCTGTATTTGCCGTTGCCGCCACAACAGCTCTCGTGTGGGTCTTTGGACTTGATGTGCAAGGTGTCCGTATTGTGGGGGATATTCCACAAAGCTTGCCCCCATTTACTTTGCCTAGCTTTTCCCCAGACTTGTTGCAAAGCCTGATAGGGCCTGCAATTTTGATCTCAATTATTGGTTTTGTTGAGAGCGTATCGGTGGCGCAAACCTTAGCTGCAAAGAAACGCCAGCGTATCGACCCAAATCAAGAATTGATTGGACTTGGTAGCGCAAATCTAGGTGCGGCCTTCACAGGTGGGTTTCCTGTGACCGGTGGTTTCTCACGCTCCGTTGTGAATTTTGACGCTGGTGCAGAAACACCTGCTGCCGGTATTTACACAGCGTTAGGTCTTGGCATTGCCTCAATCGCATTGACGCCCCTTGTTTATATCTTCCCAATGCGACCCTTGCAGCCACAATCATTGTTGCTGTTTTATCTCTTGTTGATCTCTCCATACTGCAAAAAACCTGGAACTACTCCCGTGCTGACTTTATAGCTGTGGCCACCACAATCATGTTGACGCTAGGTTTGGGTGTTGAAGTTGGTGTTGCGGCGGGTGTTGTGATTTCTATCCTTCTCCATCTTTATAAGACATCATGCCCCCATGTGGCTGAGGTGGGATTGGTGCCAGATACACAGCATTTTCGAAATATAAATCGACACCATGTCCAGACAGACCCCAAAATTGTTACCCTCCGTGTTGATGAAAGTCTTTACTTTGTGAATGCGCGCTTTTTGGAAGATTTGATACAATCCCGCGTATCTGATGGTTGTGATGTTGAACATGTTGTTCTCATGTTTTCGGCTGTAAATGACGTAGATTATTCCGCGATGGAGAGCCTTGAAGCTATCAATACACGGTTGCGTGATATGAATGTTGGGTTTCATTTCTCGGAGGTAAAAGGTCCAGTTATGGATAGATTGAAGAAATCACATTTGGTTGAAGAGCTAAATGGCCTGATTTACCTATCCCAATTTCAAGCATGGACAGACTTGTTGGAAAAAACACGCGCACACTAATTGTTTTGTTAAGTCTTTAGCTCAGGTATCGTTATGGTGGGATAGATATCTATGTGACCTAAAACCCGACAATGCCGATTGAAGCGAATCCCAATCAAACTACTTAGCTTTATACTGGGGTGGGTCGAGGCTTGAATTGATCAGACCCTAATGATCATTGCTGTTTTGGCTGTTTGGGTTACAGGTCGCATTCTAGAGCAAAAAATACTTTGGGTCATAGGCGACAGCTAGTCCCGTATTTATGCCATTTAGGATCGTAACTTTGCGTTCTTTACAAATCTGTTAAGCCCGATGAACCCGATCCCCAATATCACCATCGGGTACAGATGCTGCTCTAGCGGTCACGGTTCATTTCTTTGGGGTTGGTTTTTGGGGGCAAACGGTGCAGATGGCTCTGCGCTCGTTGCGCCATAGCCTCATGTACGGCATGCATGCCGCGTTTCACCATGTCGCTGACCTCAGCGGCATGGGTATGTAATGCGGTTACCAGATCCGCATCTTCTGAGGTTTGCATAACCACAATACCAGTATCAGTGATATCGATCTGGGTATCTAGCTTCGCACGCTTTGCAAAGATGATATCCAATGTTGGGCTTTGAATGCGCACCTCAGGGTCACGCCCGGTTTCTACCCTATCGATCATACCAATGACATGGCGCAAAAGAGCATCTCGTAGGATAGGTTCTGTGGCTGTGGTTTCAGTGCGAATACCGTTTGATAGTAATGTCACTTGCCGCGAAAGGCTGGAAAAGTTGCGAAACATTTTGGCCATATCAGCCACTTCTTCAACGGTGGTATCCCTTCCGTGCAATCCAGGCATGCGCAGCATATCATGCTCGTGGTGCTGATGTATTTGCCCATGATGTCCCAGCATCTGGCTCAGTGCTGGCACGCAGCTTAAAACCACACCACAAAGGCAGGCGCCTAACAATCCAAAGGTATTTTTCATAAACAATATTTCCCATTGGTCATCTTCATAATCAACCATTTCTTGTCGGTAGGAACAATATATTTTACAAACAAATCTGGCGTTTTCAGGATATTTTGATGAGAGATGGCATTAAGCTAAAAACTTGAAATTTTTTAAAATCAAAATTTAAATGCGATCAATCCCAGTGTGATTAAGCCGAAAAGAACCATAAATATCTGTAATGACCAACCTAATCGTCCCTTGATGTCATTTTTCATCTTTTCATTTAGGTCTGGCCAGGTATGGGCAACAAAGTCACCTTGGCTCATCATATTCACAAGTTTTTGATCATTATCCACAATAGGAAGATGCCTGAAGCGTTCGCTTGACATGACCTTGAGCCAATCAATTAGCTCGTCATTCTCATTGGCTGCGTGAATTTCAGTACTCATGATGTCTGCTAGTGCTGTTGTATCTACATTGATGCCTTTGGCCAAAACACGGATCATCATATCCCGTTCTGTAACAATCCCAGCAATGGTTTGATCCGGGTTGACCACAACGATAGATCCGATGTTCTTCTCGCTCATAACTGCAAGCGCATCACGTATGCGATCATCCGGAGCAAATGTTACAGGCTTGGTTTTTGTTTGATAATTTGGTTGCTCTTTAATTTTCATATGATTTGTCTCCAAGGCTGGTAGGTCATGCAATTTTAAATTGACAAATTCTGTTATAATGTATATTGCAAATATATATTTATTTGTCCATAGATGAAATGGTTCACAAAAGATAAAGGAAAGATTCATGGAACTTGATCCCTTTCTCCTCTCCCGTATTCAGTTTGCCGCCAATGTGTCGTTTCACATTATGTTTCCCTCTATTACGATTGCATTAGGCTGGGTTCTTCTGTTCTTCAAACTCCGTTACGAAACAACGCGTGATGAAAGTTGGATGAAGGCATATTTCTTTTTTACAAAGGTATTCGCATTAAGTTTCGCCATTGGCGTGGTGAGTGGCGTGACCATGTCATTCCAATTTGGTACAAATTGGCCAGGCTTTATGGAGCGGGTAGGGAATATTGCTGGCCCACTCCTAGCCTATGAAGTTCTAACCGCATTCTTTTTGGAAGCCACATTCTTGGGCATTATGCTGTTCGGCTTCAGGCGTGTGCCTGGTTGGCTGCATACCACTGCTACAGTATTGGTCGCTGTGGGCACGACGGCATCCGCCTTCTGGATACTTGTGTTAAACAGCTGGATGCATACCCCAGATGGATTTACCATGATCCCTAACGCCGATGGCCTCTTACAAGCACATGTCACCAGTTGGTGGGATGTTGTTTTCAACCCATCAATGCCCTACCGTTTGACCCATATGCTTCTGGCCTCTGGTTTGACGGCATCATTTTTGATTGCAGGTATTTCCGCGTATCGTCTTTTACGCCATGACAGATGCCCATCAGTTAAAAAAGCCTGTACAACAGCTGTGTATCTCGCAGCAATTTTGATACCTGTGCAAATTTTTGCAGGTCATGAGCACGGCTTGAATACAAAAGAATACCAACCTGCAAAACTAGCCGCGATGGAAGGGGCTTGGCACACCCATAAAGGTGCACCATTGGTATTGTTTGGGATCCCTAATGAAAAGAGAAACGCAACGATTTTGCCATCGAAGTGCCCTACCTTGCGAGTCTTATTGTTACCCATTCCCTCCAAGGTGAAATTCGAGGTCTTGAGGAATTTGAGCAACATCCACCCGTAAAACCAGTATTTTTTGGTTTTAGGGTTATGGTGGGAATTGGGATGTTGATGTTGCTTGTATCATGGGTTGGAAGTTCATACCTCGTTAGGAAAAAAGAGCTGCCAAGATACCTTTTGATGACATTGGTGGGGATGACATTTGCAGGCTGCATCGCGACCATCGCTGGTTGGTATGTTACGGAAATCGGTCGGCAACCTTGGTTGGTACAAGGTGTTTTAAGCACAAAAGATGCGTTGGGTACTGTTACCGGTGGCATGGTACTCTCCACCTTGATTATGTATCTGAGTGTTTATGTCTTTTTGTCCATTGCCTATGTCTTTACATTGTTTCATTTGGCCCGTTCAGCGGGTGGAGCAGGGGCAAAAGACCTCGAAAATCCATCCAAAGCAAGTGGTGAACGGCTATCTGCTATCCCAACAGCTGCCAAATAGGGTGAGGAGTTTTTGTGATGATTGAACAAGCACTAACAGATGGATCCTGGTTACCTTTTACGTTTGCGTTTCTTATGGGTTTATCCATGTTGATCTATGCTGTTTTGGACGGCTATGATTTGGGTGTGGGCATGCTGATTGACAGCGCACATTGGCATGAAAAGGACCGCATGATTGCCTCTATTGGTCCATTCTGGGATGCTAATGAAACCTGGTTGATCTTGGGTGTTGGGCTGCTGCTTGTGGCATTCCCACTGGCTCATGGACTCATTCTTACAGAACTTTATCTCCCCGTGGCTGTCATGCTGTTTGGGCTGATTTTTCGTGGTGTTGCGTTTGACTTTCGCGCAAGGTACCCCACCAACATAAATGGCGTTGGAATAACCGCTTCTTTTATGGATCTTTGCTTACATCCCTGGCGCAAGGTTACATGCTTGGGTCTTATATTACAGGATTTGCGCATGATTGGGCAGGGATTGCGTTTTCATGTCTCATCGCCATTGTCTTGAGCTCAGCTTACTGCCTCATTGGAGCATGTTGGCTCATCATGAAAACAGAAGGGTCACTGCAGGAAAAATCCGTGAAATGGGCAAGGTATCACCTTGTAAACTCCGTTGCGGGCCTTGTTGCCATCTCAGCAACAACACCTTTGATGAGTGAACGTATTTTTGACAAATGGTTCTCTTTTCCTGAAGCTTTTTATCTGGCTCCTATTCCGGTGCTCACAGCTGTTCTTATATTTTGGTTGTATGGGGTTTTAAAGAAAATGCCGATGCCAGATGATCGCCTATCTTGGCTTCCTTTTGTGCTCACAATGGCTGTTTTTATCTTGAGTTTTATTGGGTTGGCCTACAGCTTTTTCCCTTACATTGTGCCAGAGCGTATGACCATCATTGAAGCTGCTGCAGCGCCTGAATCTTTGATTATTATGCTTGTTGGTGCGTTGATCGTTTTGCCGGTTTTGATTGGGTACACAGCACTTGCCTATTATGTGTTCCGTGGTAAGGCGACTGAACTTCGTTATGATTGATTTTGTTAAAACTTTACCTTTGTGAAGCTGAGGGCCCCATCTTTTTGGGCTCTGAGCATGTTGGTTGCATGAATGTTGCCCAAAATGTACGCTCAACCCGCACTTGAAATGGATCCACATCATAAATGAAACTTACTGCTTATACGAACTTTGCCTTAAGAATGTTGATGTATGTTGCCCTCAAGGAAGGTGAGCCAGCAACAGTGAAAGAAATCGCTGATGCTTACAATATTTCTATCAATCATCTTAAAAAAGCAGCGATTGAGTTGAACAAACAAGGCTACCTAAAAACCATTCAAGGGCGCTATGGTGGCTATATCTTGGCAAAGAAACCAGAAACTATCGTGATTGGTGAGGTGGTACGCATCACTGAGGGGCAGATGGAACTGGTGGAATGTTTCAATTCTGCTACAAATACCTGCCCGTTGATCGATGTTTGTAGGTTATCTAGGTTGTTTAAAAAGGCTCTTAAGGCATTTTTGGATGTTTTGGATGAGGTAACCTTGGCAGATATGCTGACCCAACCAGACATATTGCGACCCTTGTTGCAGATAGAAACAACAGAACAGTGATCCGATGTACATCCATCTTCATCTAGCCATGACGATCAAGTGAACGTCCCTCTTTTTTAAGTTTTTTAACCAAAACCTGTCGGACTTTAATGCCTGCACTGTCTCCAGCCATGGTGATTTCTGGGTACTGCAAACCTGTAGGATCTTGCGTTACATTTTCTTGAAGCTGTTCAAGCAGGACACGATCTTCTTGGAACGCTTGACTGATGGCCTTAAATGTCGATTTTTGGACATCTTCAGATAGATTGGGTACATCAAAAGCTGCCCCCCAAAAATAATGTGATTGTCCCTTTTTTGCGGGGGTAACCACATGGCAACCACGCATCAAATAATCTGTTCGTGTGTCTGTTGGTTGACCAAGGACGTGAATATGCCAATCGGAAAAAGATACCGCCAAGCTTGGCATCAATCCCACTTGCTTTCGTTTCACGGGTTGATCCTCTGAGATGCCAATGCCAGCACAAAACAGAGGTGAAAGGGTGCTTGGGGCAAAATCTTGTTCATAGCGAACCATATCACCATCAAGGTAACTTTCAGCAGGTGTCACCCAATCATTTTGACGGAATGTGTTCTGATGCAAGAAGGGAATATGTAAGATCCATTACATTTCTCTGATCAGTATCCAATTGGCCGCAACATGATAATAACCACGAACAAATGACCATTTGGGGTGGGTTGAGTAACCCATATCCACAGGCGGTTCTGTAATCATGTCTGGATCACCCATCCAAATCCATACAAAAGCACCCGTTTCAAATGTTGGAAAGCTTCGTACATGCGCTGATTTTGGTGGGTGGGTATTGGTCGGTGCAGCAACACATTTCCCATCTGATGAGAATTCCATGCCATGGTAAGGGCAAACGATGTGACCTTGTTTTACGCAACCTTGCGATAATGGTGCCCACCGATGGGGACAGCGATCATATAATGCCACGGGTTTGTTTTCTGCATCTCTATAAAGAACAATAGGGGTGTCTAAGATCCAGCGACAAAAAGGTTGCTCTGTGATTTCCTCTCCAAATGCTGCAACCCACCACATTTGACGTGGGCAGTTGTCTTCAAGAATGCCATTTGGAATTTTTTGTCCCATATCCATCAATGTCTCTCGCTACGATTGTTTTTAGAGTCTCTCTCTGCACTTATGAGAGAAGACGCCTATCTGCGGCTTAACCCTCTGAAGTCTGTATATTCATTGCAGGATGCCTTAGGCCGGTTTTGTAATCAATAAAAACCAAAAAATAGGTAACAGGGCCATAGAAGAGACGAATGCTTTCAGTTGGCAAATCCTATGCTATGATCAATATGATGGCACACATGAGGTGCTTGAGTAGGAGGATGGGTTGTTAGGTGGTTTTGATTATAACTTGGTAAGCAGTCTACTCTCTCCTTTTGTTGCCATGTTTCTTGCTTTGGTTGATATTCAACCTGACACACGTGGGCGTATGGCTGAAGCTTTTATCAGTACCTCGCTTATTTCGCTGCGTTCCATGGGCATCAATGCAACCTATGATGACTTGATTGTTGATCCAGGCAGCAATGAAATTTTGATCAACAATGTTCAGTTTCAATTCCATCTTCATGATGAGATTTGTAACTTCGACAGCCTTGATGAAAGTATTCGTATTGGGCGCTCTCATGAGACAAGAATGTATGTGATCAATCCAGAACAAAGCTTGGAGAGTTGGTGGTCAGATCCGTGCCAATCCACAATTTCCATCCCACAATTAAGATTAACGGGGATAGGGCTTCGACCAGAGGTCGATATGAATTTTGGTCTGGAACTTCAAGAGGCCACCTTGCAGCTCAAGGCTTTCAATACACCCAAATGGGAAGCCCTTAAGTTGGCAACGGGTCTTAAAGAAAATTTGACATTGGATTTTTCTCTATCGGCAGCGATGAACAATGGTCGAAACCAAATGGATGTTCGTTGGGAAATGTCATCCGAAAAATTATTTGCGCTGTTTATGGAAGCTTCGGTGGATCAAGTCGTCTTCAGAAGCGCTGGAGATTATGTTCCATTTGTCAGCGGCCGACTTGTAAAATTCAATACAAGATTGGACAATTTAGGGTTTTTGAAAGCGATGCAAACCTTACATGCAATGACAGGTGGCGTTATACCTCTAGAAGAAATCCTTTTGGATAGCATGCCGGATTTAACATTAGAAAACGCAATCATATACCCTACCTATGCAAGTTTTCATGATAAATTGGCACAATTTCTTACCCAAGGTAGCTCTCTTGAATGCCTGCGGCGCTCACCTCATCCATTTAACAATTGGTTTTCTCATGCCTTAGAAGATGATCCAGGTATCATTTGGCCATTTTTCTGCGAGATCATGATGGTGGATCAAAACCTTATTCATGCGCAACATGTGAAGGAAGACCTTATTCAACAATTGTTGGATGACAATAAACAATTAACCCAGCAGCTGCGGGCGGAGCATATTGCGCATATGAGGAGAAAGATATTGTTGGAAGAGATGCAGAAAGAAGACAACAAGACAAGAAAATAAAAAAAGATAGCTGTAGTTCTACCCGCTGCCTATCCCGATTGCCCAGCCAGCGCACTAATTGTCCCTGATGCAGGAAACATCGAGCGCATTTGTAATCGCCAATATTGATGTTTACAGGTAACAATCCAAAGCCCTTTGGCGGTTCCATAAGCCTGGTGGTCGGCATGCCTTCTCGAGAATGTGACCATGAATTGAACGGTTTGAGGCGCTACATGAATGATGTCATGTTGATCTAATGTTGAATATGACCATGACTCAAATTTTTTCATACGCACCAATTGGGGCTGTAACGCAGTCCAAAATTGATCAGGATCTGTGTAAATAATGGGATCCAACCCATCAGAATGTGTGGCATGTGGAAAATGTAGCTGGTTTATAATCCTATCTTTTTCCATGCTGTTGAATGCATCAATAAATGTGAACAAAGCCTTCGTTGCCAAGGTTTTAGAATCCATGAAGCCTCCCATTTCTCTTCCTGTGATGACAATGATGCAGGTGAAATCATTTGTTTTGTACCATATACAACACTTCGTTACGCCTGAGGAAACCGGGCGTGCTCGGATCATTGTAGAACAGATAATAAGGCTTAGAGGCTGCTATATAGCCTCTTTCTTGTAGCCATAAGTTCAATTGTTGAGCTTTCTCTTGGAACATTTGCTCAGTTGCACGTCCACAGAACCGAGAGACTGCTGTGAGGTTCGGATCAAATTCGCGCATGAAAATATCTGTGTTTTTCGCAGTGGGTAGGGTTCGTGAATGATATTGTGAGGGCATGGAGAAAGAAACAATCCATTCCCCTGTTTCATCTCCTTGGGTTTGCATCACAGGTGCCGTCATGGAAATTTTCTGACCATCTCGGTCTTTCGCTCCAATATAACGTGCCAGAGGAACAAAACCTTTTCCCAATGCCTCGCGTTGTGCACCTTTTGTCGTAATCGAGGTGAGCAGCATTTGTTGGTATTGACGAATTTCCAAATTACCTTGTTTGTCGATGACTTTGTATTTTGGTTGCTCCAAAAAGTGAGGCAATAGCCACCAGAACAAAAAGGCGCCAAGGATAAGAGCAACAACGATAAATAAAAGTATTTTCATGGTCATGCTGTTAAATCCATTTTGTATTCACTCTTCTTGTTTATTCAGAGCCTGTTTAAAGATGTTGTTGTTCTTAACCCTTGCCATCTTATCTCGCTCAACCTGATCAACAGACATTCTGTCTTCCTCGCGTAAAATTGGTGCAAAAAGTGATATGGTCAATTTTTGCGGAGATGAGCATACTGTGCAGTCTAAACCTATTTTTATGTTGGTGGGGAAGGCGCGATGAAACAGATAGCTTCTCAGAAAGATTGGATTGAACGTGCAAGACAAGTGTTGCCAGCTGGGGGCTTTGGCAACTTTGATCCTCATATTGTTATCCGGGAAGGTCGAGCGGCTCGGATTTGGGATGAAGATGGTCGCGAGTATGTAGACTATTTGATTGGATCTGGCCCTATGCTTTTGGGGCATGGCCATCCCGAAGTGCTTGAGACTATCTTTGAAACAGTTTCCATGGGCCAAACATTTTTTGCCAATAATCGATGGGGTATCATGCTCGCAGAGGAAATCTGTGAGGCTGTGGCTTGCATAGATCAGTTGCGCTATGTGTCTTCAGGTGGAGAGGCGGATATGTATGCCATGCGCCTAGCAAGAGCTTACACCGGACGACAGAAAATCATTAAATTTGAAGGTGGGTATCATGGGATGTCTGCAGAGGCTCAGATGAGCCTTGCACCAGAAAGATCTGTGCCATTTCCAGAAGCGATCCCAGATAGTGCGGGAATTTCTGCAAAAGTAGCGCAGGACATCCTCGTCGCTCCATTTAATGACATCTCATACCTCGAAATGCTTCTCCCAAAGTTTCAAGATGAAGTTGCTGCCATCATCGTGGAGCCATTGCAAAGAATTATTCCCCCCGTTGATGGGTTCTTACAATATTTACGGGAGGCTTGTGATCGATACGGTATTCTCTTGATATTTGATGAAATCGTGACGGGTTTTCGTTTGGCCTATGGAGGAGCACAAGAATATTATGGCGTGACACCAGATCTTTGTACGTTGGGTAAAGTGATTGGGGGAGGTTTCCCTCTTGCAGCCATTGGTGGTCGGCGAGAAATCATGGACCATTTTGATAAGGATAAAGTAGGTTCTCAACAGTGGTTAATGCAAATCGGTACGTTATCAGGAAACCCTGTGGCTGCGGCTGCTGGACATAAAAGTCTTGAAATTTTGCGCCGTGAAGGCGCCTATGTCCAACTCCGGCAAACTGGTCAATCAATCATGGAGGCGATCGATCGCGCCCTTGGTTCAGTTGGTGTGTCTTATCATATTGTAGGTGACCCAACCCTATTTGATGTCCTGTTTTGCCCAGAAAAACCACGGCATTATAGGGATACATTGAAGGTCAACCAACAGCATGCCCAAATCTGGAACAGCTGCTTGCGTCAAAAGGGTGTTTTTAAATCACCTGGAAAAATATATCCCTGCTTGGCCTTAACCGAGGCAGATCTGCAACATACAACAGAGGCCATCAACCAAGCTGCATTGGCGCTGGGGGAGGCTATGGGTTAGTTATGTTCAGCGCGCAAGAGGCTCGATGGTTTGCGCTGTGGGTTGGGTCGTAAGGAAAGAGGGGCGGTCTTTGTGATGTTCCCAAAAACGCGTGAGGTTGGGATACGCTGATCTCCAGTCAAGCTCAGGATAACGCAAATCAAGATATTCTAAGCTGGAGAACCCGCCAACATCTGCAATCGTTATATGATCGCCCACAAAATGAAGGCGATCCTCCAATTTATTGGAGAGAAAATGGGTGGCTTCAGCTATTTTTCTTTGCTGTCGGTCAATCCAGTCCTGACTGCGCAAGTCAGTTGTCCTTGCATGTTCAAGAAAATTAAGGACAACCGCATCACAAAGGCCATCAGCGGCTGTTTCAATGATGCGCGCGTTAAGGTTCTCTTCGGGGTTTTGAGGATACATCAAAGCTGTAGGGAATTTTATATCAAGATACTGAACGATAATTCTACTGTCGAAAAAAGATTGTCCTTCGTCTTCCAGCAAAATAGGAATTTTCCCTAATGGATTTAGCCCTTTCGTGATCGTGTTCTTGTTCCAAGGAACATCAATAATCTCTTCAAAAGGGACGTTCTTTTCCCGCAAGGCCACCCTCGCTTTTCTGGCAAATGGACTAGGCGTGGCAATGATCAATTTCATCTTTGGTCTCACAAAAATTTATTAAGAAAGTTAATGATTAAGAGCTGGTGTCCAGGCTCTTATATCTGCAGGGAATAATGTTTCTGGTGTGATGGCTTTCGAGATGATGCCTTGGTTAAAAGCATAGCGGCAGAGGGCTTCTAATTCAGAATAATTTTCCTCAAACCCATATTGCCATTTGTCTGCACCCCAAAGCTCCAAACTTTCTCGCCATGCGTGAACACCCCAAGGATGCATGCTGTAAAGAGCTTGTTGCTCAGACAATTTGGCAAAACTGTAGGCCCTTGCAGCCTCAAATCCATTAAGGATCGGCAAAATTTTGTCACGATGTTGTTCGTACCAAGGCTGCCTTATCCCCATAACATGCATGATGGGAAACATATTTGACCGCACTGCGTAATCGCGTTCAGCCACCATAACATCATCAAACAATCGTTTGATCAGAGGATGTCCTTGTACAAAAACCAGCGGTGGTTTGTAAGCAAGAAGTGCGTCTAAGGAGCCTTCTTCTAACATTTCAGAGAGATTTTGTTCAGCATCTATGCTCTGTAAGCTAATGCCTGCAGGATGCATACGCTTGATGGGCGTCGTATCAGTATGGTCGGCAGCACCCATATACCAATCTATATCTTGTGCTTTTACATCATACTCATCTTCCAAAACACCCCGCGCGACGAGGGCTGCAGTCATGGAATATTCCCGAACACCCACACGTTTTCCTTTTAGGTCTTGAGGTTTGGTGATGCCCCGGTCTGTCCTTATGTAGAATGCTCCATGACGATAGCTTCGTGACGGAAATACCGGCAACCCCACATAAGGACAGCTGCCTTGCGTGGTAAGATATATGAAATTGCTGCATGACAATTCAGAAATATCATAGGGTTGATGATCAAAGGCGTTGGCAAAAATTTCTTCAAGAGGTGCTGTGATAAACCGTGGGGAAACACCCTGCATCTCCACGAGCCCTGCCATTAGGGGGAGAACGCGATCATTCACCCCCATGGCTATGGTCAGATCAGGATTTAAGGACATCTAGGCCTCAACGGTGAGAATGGTTGAACCTGTTGTTTTTCTCCCCTCCAGGGCGGCATGCGCATGAGCGGCGTCTTTTAAGGGAAAGGTTTGGTTGATCTCAATTTTTACACCCTGGCGGACAGCGTCAAACAATGGTTGCGCGATGTCATTTGTGAGTGTTGGTGTTGCCGTGTGCGCCGCAAGGCCTGGCCGGGTATAGTATAAAGCCTTTGCTGCCAAGGCACTTCCAGGAACAGGAGGAACCGCTCCAGAAGCTGCGCCAAAGTTGGCGTAGCAACCAAATCGCGCCAAACATGCCAGAGATTGTTCATAAACCGAGGCGCCAACACCATCATAAACAACAGGAACACCCTCGCCATGAGTGAGTGATAAAACAGCTTCAGCAAAATCCTCTTCATTGTAGCGTATCACATGGTGACAACCATATTGTCTTGCTAAGGCTTCTTTCTCAGGGCTGCCCACTGTGCCAATAACCTCCACACCTAAGCGGTCCAACCACTGACAGAGAATGAGGCCCACGCCTCCTGCAGCAGCATGTACAAGAACCTTTTGTCCTTTTTGGACCTTGAATGTTTTGTGGATAAGATAAGAGGCCGTCAAACCCTTTAACATCATAGCCGCAGCTTGCTGGTCAGAAATATCCTCTGGCAATTTGATAAGCCGTGACGCGGGATAGAGCCTTGCCTCCGCATAACTTCCTGGCGGCCCCATGACATAAGCAACCCTGTCCCCAGGGATAACTTCAGATACATCTGATCCCACGGCTTCCACGATCCCAACGGCTTCCATGCCAATAGAAGTTGGTAATGATAGAGGGTAGATACCTTTTCGTTGGTAAACATCAATAAAGTTCAAGCCGACACAGGTTTGTTTGATCCGAGCTTCACCCGGTCCTGGATTGGGGACATCAATCTTTTGCCATTGCATGACATCAGGTCCGCCATGGGCATGGATTTGGATTGCATAAGTCATAAAGTTGGCTCCTAAATTTGGATCAGATGGTCGTGGAGATATTCAGATCAACCCTGATGATACCTCTGTTGTTAAAATCTTGCCAAGATTGATCTGAAAACAAAAAGAACTCAAGTTTTTTGTGTCATCACGAAGGGTACAGCAGATTCCTGAGCAACATGGCGAACCTCATCCATTAAGGTTGCCGATATGGGAATGCCTTCATGTGCCCGTTGTGCATAAGCCAATCTCTCTGGATCACCCGGGATCATGACCTTGTGATCGGGGTCTACAGGCTTTGTGTCGCGTAAAAGTTTTGCAATGCATCAAGGTCTACCCCAAAACCCTTGTCACCTCGGAGTCGATCTTGGTCGATGGCCATGAAAAATGACCAACATCAAATGTGGTTCGTTGCGGTTGACCATCTTCATCCAGGTGGCTTGTCCATGAATTGGATAAGGTGGCGCACAAAATTTCTACCATCATGCCGAGTCCATGTCCTTTATGGCTTCCCAACACACGGTTTCCACCCAATGGGGTAAGTCGTCTTGCTGCGAAGGCTGTTGCACCATCTGTCTCGGGAATCCCATCTTGGTTTAAAGCCCAACCCTCAGGTATAGACTTACCTGCACGTCTTGCGATGTTTAATTTGCCAACAGCCACGGTTGTGGTGGCCATATCAAGTCCAAATGGAGCATCCTGACAGGCAGGCGCTGCAAAAGCTAATGGGTTGGTCCCCAAGACGGCATCACGTCCAAAGGTTGGAACCATGGCTGGCCCCGGCGCATTGGTCATGGCCATGCCGATCATATTCTGTTCTGTGGCACGCATGGCATAGTAGCCGGCTGCCCCAAAATGATTGGAATTGCCAACGCTGATCACGCCAACCCCATATAGTCTGGCGCGTTCGATGGCTAAATCCATGGCCATAACAGATGCCGGATGACCCAACGAACGATCTGCATCGATACGGGCCGCGGCGCCCAAGTCCACAGCTATATGAATATTGGGGTTGACGTTGATGATTCCTGTTTTTCGGCGCTCATGGTAAATGGGCAGCATACCGATGCCATGGCTATCGATCCCCGCAAGATCCGTGGTGACCATGGCTTCAGCAGTAATGTTGCTATGGGCTTCACTGACGCCCCATGCGCGCAACACCAATGTAATTTGTTCCTTTACCAAGTCTCCAGGAACGGTCACAAAATCTACCATGGTCTTTTCCTTTTGTTGAATTAGTGGACATGCAAAAACATGATCCAAGATTTTGAGATCATGCCGATGAAAGCAAACCCTATTCAAGAGGGATTTTACAATAGATCATTTTTATGGGCCACGTGGCGATCTGTTCTTCATACCTTGATAGCCAAGGTCATGGATTGGGGATAGGGCGCATAAATATTGCTTTAATGCGCGCAATGATAAGGCAACCAACATGTGATTTTGGGGGTGTGTTGATCGGTAGCTCAATGCTGAAAGCATCTATCAATCGCTGTGAGATAATGTATCATCTTATCACAAGGATATGGCTTGGTAGGTTGAAATCGGTATTTCTGAGCCTGTTCTCATTACTTTTTTTGGTTGGTGATGGGGTTAAAAGGGAGAGGTTAAGCGTATGGTTGAGCAGCAACAAGCGACCCATGATTGGTCTAAATTCATGTTTGATCAGTTGTATGAGGGAGGTATTAGAATATTTGCCCATATACCAGATGCAGGAAATGATAGGCTCATTCATTATGCAGGGCAGCAGGATGATACCCAAGTGGTGTTGTTAACAACTGAAGAAGAGGGGATTGCGATTTGTGCAGGTGTGGATCTCGCCCATCAACGTGGAATCTTATGCATGCAGTCCAGTGGTTTGGGAAATTGTGTCAATTACCTGTCATTGGTGAAGGCAGGTAAATTTCCTCTGCTGATGATGATTACAATGCGTGGTGATTATGGCGAACAAAACCCTTGGCAATATCCCATGGGCGCAGCTGTTGAAGATGTTTTGGAGACCATGGGGGTGAGCATCTATAAAATTGAACAAGCTTCAGACGTGGATGTTGCTGTTCAAGGGGCGTTGCATGCAACAGCTGCAGGCGCGCAAGCTGCAGCCATTGTTGTGGGACAAAAATTTTTGGGTGCGAAAGCATTTTGATGGATAAAGGGGCAACTGATATGACAATACGTAAAGGTTTATTAGACCGTCGTGATATACTCTCACAATTGTTTCCAACCCCTCATGATTGGTTGTTTGTTTCCGGTTTGGCTGGTGCATCCAAAGATGCAGCCAAGCTCACGCAAGATGGTGGCAATCTGTTCTCCATGGCAGGAACGATGGGGGCGGCAGTTCCCATGGGGCTGGGGCTTGCATTGGCGGCACCTCAATCGCAGGTCGCTGTGGTTACCGGTGATGGTGAAATGTTAATGGGGTTGGGTTCACTGATAACCGTTGCCTCTCAATCACCGTCAAATTTGGCAATTTTGGTGATCGACAATGCCATGCATGGCGAAACAGGCAAACAAACTGGTCATACCAATAGCCATGCAAACCTTGAATTGTTGGCTAAGGGTAGTGGACTCAAACATGTTATGACCATCGCAGAGTCTCATGAATGCGAGAATGCAAGGGCCTTTCTTCATGAAACACAAGAGGGACCAAGGATGTTGATTGCACGCGTGTTGCCAACAAATCCATCCTCATACAAACGCAATATGGACCCCAATGCCTGCCGTCACCGGTTTCGTGATGCATTCCAAGCCCGGGTATAGCCAAAAAACAAGTTGTGATTGCTTGAGCTTTCAGTACTGTTGAATTCTCCAAAAGGGCAAGAAAACAATCTTATAAAAAAGGCCAGATAGTATATCTGGCCTTTCCTATTTTCTATCACGAACCAACAACGGGTCTCTGCTTACTCAGCTTCGAGTAACCGAGCTACGACACGTGGTGGTGACATGGGTAAATTATAGAACCTACGTCCCAACGCTTGATAAACAGCATTGGAGATCGCTGCCAATGGTGGCACCAGTGGAACTTCACCAACACCCCTTACACCTTGTGGATGTTTAGGATTGGGAACCTCAATCATCATCGTATCAAGCATGGGGAGGTCAGAACAAACAGGAATGCGATAATCTAGGAACCCAGGGTTATCAACTTGTCCATGCTTATTATAGACGTATTCTTCATTAAGCGCCCAACCTATGCCTTGCGCTGCACCACCTTGCATCTGACCTTCCACATAGGCGGGATGAACAGCACGACCAACATCTTGGAATGAAGTATAGCGCAGGATGCGCACGATGCCGAGTTCTGGATCAACTTCTACGTCACATATATGAGTTGCAAAACCGCCTTCGGCACCTGTGGTGTTCAGCTGTACACCTGCGCCTATAGGCCCACCTGTTTGCGTTGCTTGCTCTGCCAGTTGCTCCAAGCTTAGAGGTTCGAAGTCTCCAGCATTGTCGCCAGCTGGCCTTGCCTCACCATTTTCCCAAGTAACAGCCTCAGGATCAATATTCCAAATCATTGCAGCGCGTTGTTTGAGCTGGGTGATTACTTTTTCTGCAGATTGTGTGACCACCATGGCAGAGGCGAACAAGACGCGGCTACCACCTGTAATGTTCGAATAGCCGATGCTGGCGGTATCTCCAATCAGAACAGAAACCCTGTTGTAATCAATGCCCAATAACTCAGCCGTGATATTGGCAATGGCTGCCCGTGAGCCACCAATATCTGGATGCCCCGTGGTAACAACGACATTACCATCCTCGGTAATGTTTACCTGAGCACTGGATTCACCACCTGCATTGAACCAAAACCCACTGGCAACCCCACGACCTTGTAACTTGCCCAGAGGTGCACTGTAGTGAGGATGTTCTTTTGCAGCTTCAAGCGTTTTTCTGCATAGCCAATACGTGGGTATACAGGACCATGTGCGGCCTTGGTTCCCTCTTTTGCTGCATTTTTGAGACGCAGATCGAGCGGATCCATATTCAAGGCTTCTGCCAATTCATCGAGAACACATTCCACCGCATAGGCGCCAATAGGTGCACCAGGGGCCCGATAGGCGGCCACTTTGGAACGGTTTGACACGACATCATAACCTTTAGAATGAACATTTGGAATATTGTAAGGGGCGAATGAACATCCTGCAGCACCCCTGATGGGGGACCCAGGTAACGCACCAGCCTGGAGATAAAAGGTTCCTTGTCCAGCTACAATTTTCCCATCTTTTGTGGCGCCAATCTTTACAGTGCTTTTTGAAGCAGATGTTGGGCCCGTTGCACGCATGACTTCTTCTCTGGTCATGACCATCTTAACAGGACGACCAGACTTCTTGGCCAAAATGGTGGCCAAAGGCTCAAGATAGACAATGGTTTGCCACCAAAACCACCCCAATTTCAGCAGGAATCGCCCTGATATCACTCTGGGGGATACCTGTGAGGTAGGATGTCATGGCCCTCACCATGAATTGACCTTGGCTAGAAGACCATATGGTTGCCTTGCCATCTCCGCTTACGCTTACCAAGCAAGCATGACCCTCGATATAGCCTTGGTGGACGGGTCTGGTTGTGAAGCTACGCTCGACAATCACATCAGCTTGTTCAAAGCCTTCTTCTACATCGCCTAACTTATGCTCCAAGGTGCCTGCAATGTTGGAAGGTTTCCCCTCAAACTGCATAAAATCATGGAGAATGGGGGCGTCCTCTGCCAGCGCGTCATCTATTTCAATCGCGAAGGGAAGCACTTCATACTCCACTTCAATAAGTTCGCAGGCCTCAGCTGCAACGTCTTCATTAATAGCAGCTACTGCAGCAACGGGATGACCGTGAAAAAGTACTTTGTCTCGTGCCATCACATTACGGCTTATCCAGCGCATATCTTGAATACCCAATATGACAGGTTTGTCTAACGGAATTCCACGATATCTTGGGCTGTTACCACAGCTTTCACGCCAGGATGCGCTTCAGCTTTGCTGGTATCGATCCGAAGGATACGTGCGTGGGGATGTGGGCTGCGTAGTACCTTTGCCCAAATCATGCCTGGCATGGTTGTGTCCGCAGCATAAGCAGCACGACCTGTGACCTTATCTGCACCATCTGGTCTTATGGTACTTTTACCAATCCATTTGTTGGGAAGTTCATTCATGCCGCAGCCTCCTGCATTTCCTGTGCGGTTTCCAAAACCGCGCGAACAATTTTATCATAACCTGTGCAGCGACATAGGTTCCCTGCAAGCCAGAACCTTACCTCTGTTTCTGTTGGGTTTGGGTTCTGCTCCAACAATGCTTTTGCTGACACCAGCATGCCAGGTGTGCATATTCCACATTGTAAGGCTGCCATTTCTAAGAATTTTCTTTGCAATGGATGCATCTGGGTGCCTTGCGCCATTCCTTCGATGGTTTCAATGGATCCATCTTTACTTTCGACAGCCATCATCAAACATGAGCATACCAAACGTCCATTAAAGGTTATGCTGCAAGCCCCACAATCACCTGTGCCACAACCCTCTTTCGTGCCTGTTAAGCCTAATGGGCCGCGCAGAACATCTAGCATGCTCTCATGTGGCTCGCATAAAAACTCAACCGGTTCGCCATTTATAGTTGTTGAAACGTGAACTTTGCTCATGATGAAAGACCCTCCTCAGCACGTTGTTTGGCGACTTGTGTCGTGCGCTTCAGCAAGACACCTGCGACTTGAACACGGTAGTCAATGGTACCACGCTTATCATTTATGGGGTTACATGCGGCACGACAGGCTTCAGCCGCGAGATCCAAAGCCTTCTCGTCCAGCGAACTGCCCACCAGCGCTGCAGCGGCATCAGGAACCAAGAGTGGCGTTGGGGCTACCGCACCCAGTCCCACACGTGCGTCTACACAAACACCTTGGTCCATTGTCAATTTGACGGCGCATCCCACCACAGCAATGTCCATTTCTGTGCGCGGTATCATGCGTATATAGGCATCAGCGGTATGATTTGGTTTGCTGGGCAAGTGAAAGCTGACAACAATTTCTCCATGTGCAAGGCTGGTTTTGCCTGGTCCAACTGGGATTTGTTCAACAGGTACTTCACGGCGACCTTGAGGCCCTTGAACCGTAACCACCGCTCCGGCAGCAATCATGGCAGGAACACTGTCTCCAGCAGGTGAAGCATTACAAAGATTCCCACCAGGAGATGCTCGCCCCTGTACCTGGGTAGACCCAATGAGATTGATGGCTTCTAAAACGCCAGGCCAGTGGGCTTTAAATGAACTGCTTTCACTGAGCATGGCGCCAGACACCGCAGCGCCAATGGTGAAACTGCCATCATCATGCAACGTGATCTGCATCATCTCTTCAATATGCTTCACGTCAACCACGGTTTGTGGTTTGAGTGACCCTGAACGCATATGGACAAGGAGGTCTGTCCCACCTGCCAGAATACGTCCTTGCCCTTGGGCATCCAGTAAAGCTTGCACAGCCTCATCTGTGGAGTGCGCCATAATGTACGAACCGTTACTCATTCTTCCTCCCCTTGGATTTATCTTGGCCTAAAGAACCCTTATTGTTGATGTGATGGGTGACCAAGATTGTCTATGATGTAGCCTATGAATATAACACGCTCACGACAAGGTATGGTTCATACCCTGCGGCAAGGTGATCATGAATAACCTTATTTTCCATCATCAACGCCCAGAGACGTCAAGATAAAATCATCTTATATCGGTGTTTTTGAATGTATAGGATCTGTTAACCCTGATGCGCACCACACAGATAGCCTAAAGGGGGTATCAGCCTCAAAATGTCACAAAACTGTCACAACATGGGTTCCAAGTGTTTCTATGGAAGCTTCCAGCCGATCTCCAGAGGTCACTGCTGCAACGCCAGCAGGTGTGCCAGTCATGATCAAATCACCTGGGGCTAAGCAAAAATGTTCCGATAAATACACAATCATTTCAGGAATTTTCCAAATCATCTGATTGAGGTTACCATTTTGGCGCAGTTCACCATTAACATGGAGGCTGATTTGCCCATCTTGGAGGATGGTTTTCCCATCTCTAGGGGTAATGGGTGACATAGGGGCAGAGGCTTCAAATGCCTTTCCAATTTCCCAGGGACGCCCCATTTTCTTTGCCGTCGCTTGCAAGTCGCGTCGGGTCATATCAAGACCGATGGCATAACCAAAAATAGCTTCTTGCGCTTGTTCAATGCTCAAATCCTCACCACCAGCTTGTAAAGCTACCACCAATTCGACTTCATGATGAACATCTTGGCTCTTTGATGGGTAAGGAAATTTATCATCCAGCAAAATATTGTCTGGGTTTTTTTGAAAGAAAAATGGAGGCTCGCGGTTAGGGTCATGGCCCATTTCTATAGCATGCTCTGCATAATTGCGGCCGATGCAATACAAACGTCTTACAGGGAACGTCGCCGTCATGCCACGAATGGGTATATGAACAGGATTACTTGGAGGAAAAATAAAGTCCGTCATAGGGCGTCCCTCTTTAAACGGTTAATGATGACGGCATATGTTGGCACGAATTTTCCTGAGCAATCAACATGGCTCCATCTTTATGGTACCCTCAATGTTAACAAAGCTATTTCATGGTCAGCATGCTTATCCCCTCGAGATAGGCCATTGGTTCTTGATGCTCGCTCTGATATTCTTTGTTTGGCCGTGCAGTTGGATGATGGAGTGGATGATGAAACCAGATGAATTTCGTGAGCAATTGCGCCTCGGGGGATACGAGATCGTATCACGTGATATCGAACCTCATCATGCTTTAGGGCAACATCACCACCCTTGGGATGTCTGGGGTATGGTCACAGAAGGCTCCTTCACCATTGAGCCAGCAGGCTCAGTATCTCATACCTATCATAAGGGTGAAATTTTCTCGCTACATGCAATGGTTGAACATACCGAACAGGCAGGGCCAGAAGGTGCTTCCATTTTGGTGGGTAGGCGTATGCCTGAGCAAACCTCTTAAGCAATACCCTCTACAATCCGAAAATCTCGGTCCGACCCTCCATCAAGCGCTTGAAGAGCTTTCTGATAAGCAGGTGAATCATAAGCAGCTAAGGCTATGTCGTAGCTTTCAAATTCAATGAGAACGACCCTTTGCTGAATACCATTTTCTTTCGCCGTAACTTGTTCACCACTGGCTGTTGCCAAAAACTTGGCGCCAAACGCTTCTAAGGCTGGAATGGCCAGTTCCAAATAGGCTTGTCTTTTGACCGGGTCGCTCTCTGAACGATGGATGCTCAAAAAATATCCTTTTGCCATGACGACTTTGTCCTTTCTTATTGATGATGACAGCGCATCAAAATGTGATGACGGAACGAATGGATTTTCCTTCATGCATCAGTTTAAAGGCTTCATTGATATCATCCAAACCAAATGTATGGGTGATCATAGGGTCAATTTCAATTTTGCCATCCATATACCAATCTACAAACCGAGGCACATCCGAGCGGCCCTTGGCACCGCCAAAGGCTGTTCCTTTCCATACCCTTCCCGTAACCAACTGAAATGGACGCGTAGAAATTTCAGCCCCTGCAGGTGCAACCCCAATAATAACACTAACCCCCCATCCCCTATGGGTGCATTCGAGGGCATCACGCATCACATCGACATTTCCTGTGGCATCAAAACTATAGTCGACCCCACCTATATGGTCTTGCTCTGTTTTGGTCTTGTTGATGATGGCTTGGACTACAGATCCATCAATTTTTGAGGGGTTGATAAAATCTGTCATGCCAAACTTTTTTGCCATGTCTGCTTTGTTATCGTTAAGGTCGATACCTATGATCTTATCTGCACCTGCCAGCCGTAATCCTTGGATTACGTTCAAACCAATGCCACCAAGCCCGAATACCGCCGCCGTTGATCCAATTTCGACACCAGCGGTATTGATGACAGCGCCTATGCCTGTTGTAACACCACAGCCAATGTAACAAATTTTTTCAAAAGGGGCGTCTGGCCGTACTTTTGCGAGCGCAATCTCAGGCATAACCGTATGCTGGGCAAATGTGGAACATCCCATGTAATGATAGATGGGGGTGCCATCCATACTGGAAAAACGCGTGGTTCCATCTGGCAAAAGACCTTGTCCTTGCGTATTGCGTATGGCGGTACAAAGATTGGTTTTCCCAGAAAGACAGGAAGGACATTGTCTGCATTCAGGTGTATAAAGCGGAATAACATGGTCGCCTGGCTTTAAGGTTGTGACCCCCTCGCCAATTTCATGAACAATGCCTGCGCCTTCATGCCCTAAAATACATGGAAAAATGCCTTCTGGATCGCTACCTGAAAGTGTAAATTCATCTGTGTGACACACCCCAGTTGCTTTGATTTCCACGAGGACTTCACCTGCTTTGGGCCCTTCCAACATTACGTCAACAACATCGAGAGGGGCACCAGCTTTCCATGCAACGGCAGCACGTGTTTTGATCATGTCTGAGGTCCTTTCCTTGAGAATGTATGGCAGAGCTGTTCGGTTTTTGATCTGTCAGGCTACCATGGTCAGCATTGACCTTTCAATCATCTGTTATCATCGCCTTCGGCGAGCACTTTGCTCCGATGGAAGGAGTAAATACCCGCAAGTACGATCAAACCTGCACCAAATAAGGTGCTCGCCTGGGGAATTTCTTGAAAGAAGAACCATCCTAAAAAGGTTACAATGACAATTTGCACATAAGTGAAAGGTTGCAGCAAAGAGGCAGGCGCGAGGGTGAATGCGTGCATAAAAGTGACATGTCCCATGCAGCCCAATAAAGCGATCGCAAGCAATAACCACCAACCATCTATGCTTGGTGTCACCCAATACCAAGGAATGACGAGAGAGGTGAGGATTAGGCCAATAATAGATGTCCACACGGCTGTGGTAGCTGCCCGATCTACTTGGCCAACAATCCGCAAAAAAAGAATACAGTAAAATGACCATAATATCATGCCACCAAGAGCGATCCATGTTCCCATGTTGATTTCTGAAAAACCTGGCTTGATGATAATAAGGACCCCACAAAAGCCCAAAGCAACAGATGACCAGCGTCGCCAGCCTACCTTTTCACCCAAAATAGGTATGGAAAGCACAACAACCATCAATGGTGCCATGGCCAAAATGGCTTGCATATCGGCCAGGGGTAAGAATTTGAGCGCATACACGAACATGCCCATCTCCACCACCAAAAGGCAGGCGCGTATACCTTGCAAAGTTGGTTTTTGGCTGCGCCATCGAATGGATTTACCCGGTTTGTAGGCCAAAAATAAGGCGATGGGTACAAACAGAACAAACCGCGCCCACAAAATCTGAACAACAGACATCTGTTGCCCTAAGACTTTGTTGAGAACATCAACCCCGGAAAACATGAGAATGGCGGCCAAGATCACAAGAATACCCTTAGCTTGGCTGGTATCTATGTTGTCAGGGATGAAGAACGCATGATCAATAATGCCTATGGGGAAAACTGTTTTCTTGAGACAGCGTAAACTGATCACCCATATCATCAATCTGTGACGCTGACGAGTGGCAAATTGAATAGGTTATGTATTTTGGCATTGACCCTTGGGGGAAAAATTTTCAAACTTCATCCCATCATAATCATCGTTCAATCTGAACGTTTCGCGGATCTGCCATCTTCATGCCTAACACACCAAAACCACAGGAAAAAAACGATCTACAAACGAAAACATCATCCTTTTGGTTGATCATAACGATGCTGGTTGGTGCGTTGGGGGCATTCATCGCGGTGGAACTTAATCTCACGCTAGCACTTTTGCTTGGGCCGGTGGTGGCAACAATGATTGCAAGCTTGTTGGGCTACCCCATGCAAGTGCCACATAAATTTCGTATGTCAGTTCTGGTGATTATGGGTGCGGTTATGGCCAGCCGGTTTACCCCTGATGTGCTGGATTATATCTTGATATGGCCGTTAAGCTTGCTCTGTGTGCCTTTGTTTATCATCCTCGCTTTCGTGTCTGTGGGCATGTACAATACCAAGGTGGCCGGTTTTGATAAGGCCACAGCCTATTTTTCTGCCATGCCAGGTGGGCTTTTGATCATGGCAGCAATGGGAAGCCAATATGGTGGTGATGAACCAAGAATTGCTCTTGCTCATATTCTCAGGATCGTTGTCTCTGTTTTTTTGCTTGCCTTTGCGTTCTGGGCATTTTTGGGCATCAGCACGGATCAAATTGCTTTTTTTCAACAAGGCATGAATGTGGATGCAATCCCTCTTCTTGAAGTTCTTTTGTTGGCCTGTGTGGGGGGCTATGTTGCCCATTATTTGAAGGTGCCTGCGCCATCTCTCATGGGGCCACTGCTTTTGATCGCGCCTTTATACATCGGTTCATGGATAGATGTAGAAATTCCTGGTCCGTTGATTGCGCTGGCTTTGTTGGTATTAGGTTCGTCTATAGGGAGCCGATTTGTGGGCTATAACGTCCATATGCTTGCGCAATTATCATTCCATGCTGTTGTGAGCACGATCATCATGCTGGTCATAGGGTTAATATTGGCCATCATTCTGTCGTCCTTCACGTCCATTCCTTTTGCAGCTGCCCTATTGGCTTTTTCGCCAGGAGGTATTGCGGAATCTACGTTGATTGCAATTGCCTTGGATGTGAACCCAGCCTATGTCGCTGTTCATCATTTGATACGCATTGTTTTATGTGGCCTCGCAGCTCCCTTTCTTGCGCGTTTAACAGGCTTTCATTCTGAACATTCTCTCTAGTGACCAAAGAGTCATCGGAAAATGTTTCCAAAAATCATGATGTTAAGCCCAAAGACCAGACGTTTTATCCTATAGCTTCAATAAAAATCACGAATGATGTTTGTTATTGTGCTAGCCATAAAACAACCAGGATGCTGAGGCCTGCCAGTAGCATGGTCTCTGCAAAAAGGATGATGAATGGTCTGAAACCCACAGCAAATAT
Source organism: Alphaproteobacteria bacterium (assembly GCA_038131935.1). Taxonomy (GTDB): domain Bacteria; phylum Pseudomonadota; class Alphaproteobacteria; order UBA8317; family UBA8317; genus UBA8317. The sequence goes on from JAYPQH010000030.1 coordinate 40,734, forward strand.
CCCCATAGGTTTGAATTTTAAGCCAACGGTGATGATGGCCAAAAAAATACAAAGCTTAGACAATTGTTCAGCCATATCTGTGATAAATGCTGGAAGAGGCACAAAGCTATTCAGCAGTAGCAGTAGAAAAAATATTATCAGAAATGTAGGGGGCAATGCGGATGTTTTTGATGTCGATTGTGATTGGCTTTGTTTATGCGCCACCGCGGTGCCCAAAAATAATAAGATGGGAACCAAGGCGCTTACCCTGATCAATTTTACCAAGATGGCCCTATCCCCTGTTTCTTCTGAAAGGGTGTATCCTGCACCCACGACTTGGGCCACATCATGAATGCTGCTGCCAAGAAAAAAACCTGCTTGTGTGGGTGATAGATCCAAGGCATGAGCGAGCCATGGATACGTCAGCATACCCATTGTTGATAGAAAAGCGATTCAAGCAGCACAACAGTCAAGCTTTGTTGTTTGTTTTTAAATTCTGGCAAGGGCAAAACAGCCATGGCTGCAGAACACCACAAATGCCAACCGCACATCCTGACAATATTCCCAAACCCCATTCTTGGCGTAATAATTTTGCCAATCCTACCCCCAAAAGAATGGTCAAAAGAACGAGGCAGAATGTTGCCAAACATAATATCCAACCCAACTCTTGAACATCTTGGAAGCTGATACGCAGGCCTAAGAGGGCGACGCCTGTTCGAAGAATAAAAGAGCCAACCATATCAATTCCAGGTTGGATAGCCATGCTGTTTGATTGATATTGAGAAAAAAAACAAAAACCTGTGAAGATGGCCATAAGCATCAGCGGTAAGGTAAAAAAATGCGCAAGAAGAAAAGCTATAATTCCCAAAAAGCTGACAAAAACAAATCCAGGGGCAAATTTCAAAAGTGATATGTTCATCAAGGCTCTTATTTGTTGTTCGAAAAAAACTTGGACGTATGTAAGCATGACTCTTTGTGATTGACCAGAACCTTAGATGGAGCGCGTGGGTAGGTTATCATATTCGACCTTGGTTGGGTTTGGGTCACGATCCGTGTTGGCGTGGACAGCAAGTTGATCTAAATAGGACGCGGTACCGACCAAGTCTTCGCAAGCTAAACATCATGGAAAAATATATTATGGCCACAAATTCCAAACCCCTAGAAGGGCTGACAATCGTTGAAATCTCCGCCTTTATTGCAGCGCCCTATGCAGGGCTTCATTTGGCGCAATTGGGAGCAGAGGTCATACGTATTGATCCCATAGGGGGAGGCTTGGATTTTAATCGTTGGCCCATCACCAAAGATGGACGTTCTCTTTATTGGTCATCCCTAAATATGGGTAAAAAATCTCTTAGTCTTAATATGAAAGACCCAAAGGCCCAAGATATCGTGCGGGATCTTCTCGCGCAGAAGGGGCAAGGACAAGGCATGGTCATCACAAATTTGGGCGCTCGTGGATGGATGTCATATGAAGCTCTTTGTGCGGTGAGACCTGATTTGATCATGGTTCAAATTTTGGGCAACAGAGATGGTAGTGTTGCCCTAGATTACACGGTAAATGCACGGGTAGGGTACCCTTGGTTGACGGGCCCAGCTGAGGCAAACGACCAACCCGTGAACCATGTGATGCCAATGTGGGATGTCGTCACTGGCATGCTGGCGGCCAATGCGTTGTTGGTTGCGCTGAGAAATCGAGAAAGCAATGGCCAGGGCCAGCTCATAAAAATTCCCCTTGCTGACGCAGCAATGTCTGTGGTCAGCAATCTAGGGTTGATGGCAGAAGTCATGGTCAATGATGAGGAGCGTCCTCGGTTGGGCAATCATGTTTATGGTACTTTTGGATGTAACTTCGCGACTGCTGATGGTCGTCAAGTCATGATTACAGCCTTCACAGCAAGGCATTGACTGCATTGGTAGCCGCCAAACAAAGAACAGATGCAAGCTCTTGCCGCATCACATGGGTGTGGACTTAAAGAAAGAAGAAAACAGATATCTTTTACGCGATGATATAGAGAAAATTTTACAACCATGGTTTGCCCAAAGAAGTTTGGAGGCTATTGGTGCACTCTTAGACGAGCACCAAGCCTGTTGGGGACCATACCAAACAGTGCGACAGCTTGTTGATGAAGACCCATATGCTTCATTGGAGAACCCAATGTTTCAGCTGGTTGATCAGCCCCATATTGGTTCATACAGGGTCGCAGGATCGCCCTTGGATTTCTCAAAACATCAGCGCGTTGCGCCAACAGCGAGTCCGACCCTTGGGGGTGATAACAAAGATATTCTTATCAACCGTTTGGGTGTTTCGGAAGATGATTTCCACGCTTTGGTCGCTGAGGGTTTGGGGAGCGGGTTGCTGAATAACGTTTCATAATGTTGCACACTTGTTCTTTGGTGGGCTACCTAATCTTTGAACGATCTTAGTTTGGGTCGAGGTCGAAGGGCATGGGTCGTAAATAAAGCAGACGAGCAGCCGGCATTGGAGTTGGTTGATCAAAGAAGTGAAATCATCGAGATGGCGTTGTCTGATAAGGTCACCTTTGCCGACATTTATCATCAATATGGGTTGCGTGAAGATGAAGTGAAAGAGGTCATGCGCCGCAGTTTGAAGTCGGGAAGTTATCGTGCCTGGCGAAAAAGAGTTGGACGGTTTCGTTCCACCAGGGCTTCATATAAATAAAAATGGTTAAACAGATACGCGCTTAAGCTTGTCCCATTGTCTCGTCTGTCCCCGTCAATCTGTTTGGTCATGCAAAATCATGCACCAATTTGGCCATTTGTATTGAACAAGTAATGGGTTGATTTCAGTCCTTAATGGTATCCTTATGGGGGTCATTTTGGGGAAGAATATCTTTAATATAAGACCTTGTTTTCCACTCCGGTGGAGGAGGTGAAGGGTTCTCCTCACTAGGCACATGGACAGAGATGGGTCCTGTCTGAAGCGTTGGAAGATAACGAGGGCAATTTGGAAAAAATGTTCCCGTGATGCGCACAACTGCTTTGGCGCCATGATGTCGCGAGAGATGATGTTGATCTGTAAAAATTCTTGCGGTCCCTTTGATGCGTAGCTTCGTTCCTGGCTCAGTTACATTAATAAACAACAGTCCAACATGATGGTTTTTTCGCGATATTGCCCAAGGTGCGGTACATCAGTGCCATCATATTCAGGATATTCAATGGATGTATCATCGATGATTTTTACAAATCCTGGTGCCCCTGCCTTGATGGAGCAGTCAACATGATCTGCAAAACTGGTGGCGATGAAGAAAAAAGGTGATGATGATATCAACGCTTTATCTTGCTCCCATAGCTTGTGATGGACGCGATGCTTGGCTATGGCGTCCGCTACCCTTGTGCCATCAAAACCTTCTTGAAAGCCCCGCATCCCCTCGTGGAAAAAATCGTTTGCCATATCCCCATTCACCTCACTGATCATTACCTGTGTCATGTCACATTTTTAAAAAACCTACAGGCTTCATCAAAAATATTTTGTCACCAAATATACCCTACCCATTGCGATCATGGTCTGCGCATTAAGTTGTTTCAAATCTTCTCAATACCTTTGTTTTTGTAGGCGTATGGGATGCTCGGTTGCTGAGGGTCCCTGCGGTATCTTCATGTTGATGGTATCATATCAACTGAGTTATTTGATAATGAATATGGGTACTTTGCATGAACGGATCATGGCTGTGGTTGTGGAACCAATGATCAAATTGCGGATGCGGCTATGCCCATAGGCACCCATCATAAGAAGTTGTTGGGGCTTTGCATCTGTCATGGTTGCAAGGACGTTTTCAGGTTCACCATCTTGCAGGTGAATGCCCGTTATGTAACCCGCATTCTCCAATTGTTGACAGGCATTCCTCATCAATCCATCAACCCAATCTGATCTGTGGCCAACATAAACAAGCGTGATCTTATGTTTGTTAAAAGATGGATTATGTACCAGATAATCAAGAATTTTTTGAGATGAAGTTCCACCGTCATATGCGATGAGAAGATCATCAAAAGGCTGAAAGGCCCTATTGGCTACAAACACTGGTCTGTGACTTGCCCGAACAATACGCTCGAGATTGGATCCTATATGATCCATAGCCTTGCTGGCATCAACCCCACGTTTGCCTAGGACGATGATGTCGCCTTGGGTCTCTTCTTTGATCACGCTTTCAACCAACTCACCTTGGCGTAATCGGGTTTCTACGTCTGAAACCCCTTGGGAGGTGAGGATGTCACGGGCATCGTCCAAAATCGCACGTCCCTGAGCATTTGCAAGTTTTGCTTGTGCCTCATCCAAACGGGTCAATTGTTCCAATAAAGCCGTTCGTGCGCCGAGTTTTATAGCCCCACTGAGGTCCTGGTTTGTCTGGGAATTGGTTTTGGCAACAACATGATAGAGGCGGACGGCATGATGTTGTTTGCGGGCCAAAAAAGCAGCGTAATAGCATACACTTTCCGCGTAGCTTGAGCTATCCACCAACGCAATCAATCTGTTGGTCTGCATAGGTTTCTCCCCTTAATGATCCATCAATTTATCAAGTCCGCCTTGTTTGTCATGTAGCGCAAGGCGATCGACAATGGTTTCAGATGCCTCATTGAGGCCAATGATCTCCACTTCAGCCCCCTCACGGCGGAATTTGAGTACGGCCATATCCAGGGCCGTGACGGAAGAAATATCCCAAATATGAGCACGACTCAGATCAATCGTGACATGTTCGAGGGCTTCTTTAAAGTCAAATGAGGCCATAAAGGTCTCAGATGAGGCAAAAAATAATTGCCCTACGATCGTGTAGGTTCGGTGTAGGCCATCGGGGGTGATTTCTGATTTTACGTGAAAAAGTTGAGAAATTTTCCACGCAAAGAAAATCCCTGATAGAAGTACACCCACCAGCACACCAATGGCCAAATTATGGGTGGTGATAACAAAAAAGACGGTGGCAAGCATGACGATGGATGATGATTTAGGATGTTCCCGAAGATTTTTGATAGATGACCAAGAAAATGTTCCAATGGAAACCATGATCATGATCGCCACCAAGGCAGCCATGGGAATAACAGCCACCATATCGCCCATCACCACCACCAAAATCAGAAGAAGAACACCAGCTGGTAAAGGATGATAACCGTCCGCGACCACCTGATTTAACGTTGATGATGGATTGGCCAATCATTGCACAACCTGCCATGCCACCAAGAAACCCTGTGAGGGTATTTGCCATGCCTTGCCCTATGCATTCGAGGTTTTTTTGTGAACTGGTGTCGGTTAATTCATCAACGATTTGTTGCGTCATCAAACTCTCGAGAAGTCCCACCACAGCGACGGCCACCGCATAAGGGAAAATAATGGTGAGTGTTTCTAGCGTAAGAGGTATCTCTGGGATCAAAAATACCGGCAAGCTGTCTGGAAGGTCCCCCATATCCCCAACAGTTCGGACATCCAAATCCAGTCCCAAACATAAAATGGTCAAAACAATGATTGTAATTAAAGGTGAGGGAATGGACCGGGTAAGTAAGGGAAACAAGTAGATGATACCCAAACCCAAGGCAACCAAAAGATAGGTCAGGGGTAGGGACTTTCTGGGGATCAAGCTCAGGCAACTGTGCGAGGAAAATAAGTATGGCAAGTGCATTCACGAAACCTGTCATCACAGATTTGGAAACAAATCGCATCACGTAGCCAAGGTTTGCGATGCCTGCACCAATCTGTAGTAAGCCTGCAAGAACCGTGGTCGCAAGAAGATATTGAAGTCCATAATCACGGACCAATGTCACCATCAACACGGCGGTTGCTGCCGTCGCAGCAGAGATCATACCAGGTCGGCCACCTGCGATGGCTGTGACAACAGCAATCGAGAATGAGGCATAAAGACCAATTTTAGGGTCCACGCCTGCAATGATGGAAAAAGCAATGGCTTCGGGAATAAGGGCGAGGGCAACAACCAATCCTGAGAGTAAGTCGCCTCGGATATTATGAAACCATTGTTGGGAATATTGATGAGAAGAATACATAACACTTTTCTGGACTGAAGGGCATAAATAAGGCAGGCTTTTGGAGTTTTGTTCGCCTGGTATGAAGGGGATGTAGCATAATGCGCAAGAAAATCATCAACCCATCCCAAAATAGCTGGGCGTAGCAAGTCAGAAATTATGTTATGGGTCATAAATACCACCAGCTTATGGTGAAGAGTTGAGAGGCTGAGATGCATCAAAATCGGCAATGGGTGTTGGACAAATATCCAGAAGGTAGCGTTCTTCCAACAGTTTGGCGCCTTCAAGAGACAGTCGTTCCAGAACTTGGTGCACGTGAGATTCTGGTCCAAACAAAATGGCTCTCCATGGATCCCTACATGCGTGGTCGTATGAGTGCTCATGCCAACTACACATCGGGTGTGGGCCTTGGTGAGGTCATGCATGGGGGTGGTGTTGCCCAGGTGATCGCCTCACGCCATCCAGATTGGAAAGAAGGAGATTTGGTTGAGACCATGGGGTTGGGATGGCAAGAATATGCCATATTGACCCCTGATGTGCGCGGACCTATGGCCTGTCACACCATTCCGAAAGATGTTCCTCCCCAAGCAAGTCTCTCTTGGTTGGGTATGCCTGGTCTTACAGCCTATGTGGGGCTGACACAGCTTGCCCGACCCTTGCCTGGTGACACCGTTGTGGTTTCGGCAGCATCTGGGGCTGTGGGGCAAGTGGCAGGTCAGATAGCAAAATTGATGGGTGCGCATGTCATTGCTATTGCTGGTCATGAAGATAAATGTGCTTGGTGCCGCGAAATTGGTTATGATGCCACCATTAATTACCGTACCTGCACAGATTGGTCTGAAACATTTCAAAATCTTGCGCCATCAGGTGTTAATGTTTTCTTCGACAACACCGGTGGTTCTATTCATGATGCTGTTCTGGCGCATTTGGCTCCTCATGCACAGGTCGTGATATGCGGGCGTATTGCGGTTTCGGACAAACAACCTCATGAAGATATAGGTTTGCGGGCTTCATCCCGCCTGATTGTGACCCGAGCCTCTTTACATGGTTTGGTTGTGTTTGATTGGTGGCATAAGCGTGATGAGGCCATGACCAAGTTGGCCCAATGGCATCGTGATGGACAATTACGGTTCAAAGAAGACATCGTCGAAGGTTTTGAGAATGCACCGAGGCTTTTTGTCGGATGATGAGAGGTGAGAACCAAGGTAAGCAGTTGGTCAAATTATAAGGATGTTAAGGTGATGGGAAAAATATTTGATAGCAAACATGCCCAAGCTGGGGACCCGCGCTTCGTCCGAAAAATGATCAGGCAACAAAAATATACTGGCCATACAGCAGGTTTGGCACCTGGGTTTTTGCAAGGAAATCTTATTGTTCTCCAAGGCGATTTGGCCATGGATTTCTTCCGCTATTGCCAACGAAACCCCAAGCCATGTCCTTTGGTTGGGGTATCGGATACAGGAAATCCTTTTCTATCAACCTTGGGAGTGGATATTGATATCCGAAGTGATATAGGCAGTTATCATGTCTATCGCGATGGAATCCACACAGATACCGTGCATGATATCTCTGACTTGTGGTGTGATGACATGGTTGCGTTCATCATTGGTTGCTCCTTTACATTTGAGCAGGCTTTGGTTGAAGCGGGGATATCATTACGCCATTGGGAGGAAGACACGACGGTCTCCATGTACAAAACCAATATTCAAACGGTGCAAGCAGGAGATTTTGGCGGGGGCATGGTGGTGTCCATGCGGCCTATGTCCATGGCTGATGCCATACGTGCTTGTGCCATCACAGCACGTTTCCCTCAAGGTCATGGTGCGCCGGTTCATATTGGTGACCCGGAAGCCATTGGTATTCGTAACATCCATCAACCTGATTTTGGTGAGCCCACACCTATTCGTGCAAACGAAGTTCCAGTTTTCTGGGCATGTGGGGTGACACCACAGCATACTGCGTTACGCGCCAAGCCGCCTTTAATGATCAGTCATAAACCAGGATCAATGTTGGTGACGGATATTCCCTCATATCAGCAAGAAAGCTGTTGAGCAGATAACAAAGATTTTTGATTTACATAGCTTCCTGCCAAGCCACACAAGCAGAAGATGCAACAAAATAAGGATTCCTCCAAGAAGGGCCTCCATAACGCAACTCTCCCTGGCCATCGACATGGGACACGAAACCACCAGCTGCATTAACAATGGCATGAGCTGCGGCGGTATCCCATTGCATGGTTGGGGCAAATCGTGGGTAAATGTCGGCTTGCCCAGCTGCAATCATACAAAATTTCAAAGATGAACCATAACTTTTGATATGTTGTGCATGAAGCTGAGTCAGTAGTTTGTGGGTTTGTGGATCACGGTGAGAACGTGAGCCCACGGCAATTAAGCCCGTCTCCGCAATTTGATGATCATCACGGCATGTGATGATTTGCGCTTGTGTCATTCCTGAGAGGATTACATCATCTGATGCACGCCAGTCAGGAGGCAAAATTTCTCGGGTGGCTTTGCCATCGCTTGTTGTTAAGAACAATTCTCGCCATGCAGGAACGAACACACAGCCTACAAGGGGTTTCCCCTCCTTAACAAAACCAAGGTTAACGGTGAATTCATCCCGACGGTTGATAAATTCTTTGGTGCCATCCAAAGGGTCAATTAAGACGAATTCATCTGGAAGATGAAGGGGAACGTCCTCGAGGCGCTCCTCACTGACTTGGCATAAGTTGGGAAGGTTTGCATGCAAAAGATCACGGATGATCTCATCGGCACGATGATCAGCCATGGTTACGGGGGAGCCATCCGTTTTCATATGAATGTTCATAGATGTCTGTTCATAGATCTCCATGATGGCACGTCCGGCCAAAATTGCAGCCTGACGAAATAATGGGGCCAAAATTGCAAGGTCGTGAGGCTGGGTCGTTGATGTCATGATGAAAATCTCTTTACAGCTTTGCCCATATTTATCTCGGGCGATTGGTTATCCTGCTTCTTAACCAAGCCAAAAACGAAAAACAAACATCTATCCTAGGGGTTGGTTTTTTGCACATGAACCATCAACGTCAAATATTTGGCATTGTTTTTGCTCTCACGACCTAAAAGAAAGGGTCTTGCGAAAATCCGCTTGAGAAATGGTGGTATTTTCGTCGTTGGTTTTTTTAAGGGGGATGCGATGTCAACCACAGCGCTAGCCGGTTTGCAAGCGGCGCAAAAGCATATCAGTGCGGCAAGCAATAATATTGCAAACGCCTCATCAATTGGTTTTAAGAAATCGTCTGCCAATTTTGCTGATATTGTAAAGTCATCATCTCCCGAAACAGCAGGCATCAGCCCGTCTGGGTTGGGGACAAGAAGCTTGAATGTGCGTGAAGACTTTACCCAAGGCCCCATCAAAGCTACGGGTCGTTCGTTGGATGTGGCTGTGGTTGGTGAAGGCTTCTTGATCAAAAGCACCACAGCTGGTGATGCAGATAAACTTAAGTTGACGCGAGATGGACGCCTTAGCTTGGATGATCAGGGCTGTCTGGTTGATGGCCAAGGATGTTTTGTGCTTGGCGCCGATTTGCAAAAACTCACCATCGAAGGAAGTTTGACCCGGGAAACAACAAAGCTAACCTATGATGTTGATCCAAATGATTTGGATTTGTTGTTAGGCGGGTTTAACCCAAAGACGTCTCTTGTGGATCAGACCGTAAAAATTGGCCTGAGTAAGCTGAATGACGGGCAGTTTGCTGTTCAAAAAACAGAAGTCCCTGATTTGGCAAATGATGCGGTATCCATTGTGGGTACCACCGTATATAAAGGTGATGGGGTTACAGCTTTGCCCGTCGCACGACTTGATGAGAATTATGGCCCCACCACAGGGGCCTCACTAACGCTCTCTTTCCTTGATCCAACAATTCAAGCGACCGATGATGGCGTAAGTCCAGATAGCTCCGCGCCCGTATCAGAGCAAGCCGTTGGTTTTGAAATTGAAGATATGTTCTCCTTCCTAGGTTTGGTATCTGTTGAGGCCAACATGGATAATGATCGTGCAACACTCCCTTTAGAGGGTATGATGACGATCACGGTTAATAACGAGACGGGAACACCGGCTGTGAGCGAGATTTATCCCCTTCGCGAGTTAAATCGTGAAGATGGACCTGCCCGTACCGTGGAGTTGTCCAACATAGAAATTTCACAGCAAGGTCTCATCAATGTTAGTTATGCCAATGGCTTGTTTGTGAAGCAGGTTGGACCCTTGGGAATCGCATACCTTCCCAATCCAGAAGAACTCCAAAAACTCTGGAATGGGTGATTATGCACTCAGTGAAAAAACCCAAAATGTCCAAATCTTGGCAGCAGGTGTGGGGGGCAATACTGCAATCCAGCAAGGTGCGTTGGAACAGTCAAATATTGACTTAACTACAGAATTAACGGGATTGATTTCTTCTCAAATGATGTTTCAAGCTACCGCCAAAACCTATCAAGCCACTGGTGAAATTATCAATAAAATCGCAGATATTCGCTAAAAGCCTAGCTTGTCAGAGACGGTCATGAAATAGTTGCATCATAACCTTACCGATGAGGAGCATGGTTGTGATAGATATCAGAGCATTACCTGAACTTGTGCGTGATGATCCCTTTTTGGTCCATCGTGGGCGGCATGCACGCTTTCGTTTTTTACTTCACATAGGCCCAGAAGCATGGTGGATCGATGTTTGTGAAGGTTTTGTGGAGGTGTCCCCCAAAACACTCCCATCCCAAAGTGGAGACTTCTCTTTACGCGCGCATGAGGAAAGTTGGGCCAAACATTGGCAAACTGTACCTCCACGTGATTTTCATGATTTGTTTGCGATGTTGTCATCGGGACATTTAACAATGGAGGGGAACTTGCTCCCTTTGATGCAGAATTTGCAACTTGTAAAAGATATCATAGCAAAATTGAGGTCATCGTCATGAATGTCGTTTTTGAACCCATAAAAGGGCAATATTTCAACATGGATGTGGCTGGTCAGCAAATGCGTATCTATGTTGAACATGCAGGCTCTGGCATTCCTTTGGTATGTTTGCACACGGCTGGTTCAGATGGTCGGCAATTCCGTCATATTTTGAATGATAAGGAGATCACCGAACATTTTCAGGTTTGGGTTTTTGATTTGCCTTGGCATGGGAAGTCTAACCCACCTGAAGGTTTCGAACAGCAAGAATACAAACTGACAACCGATGGCTATAAAGAGATTATTTATGCCTTCTGTCAGCAACTAGGTTTGGATCGACCTGTCATGATGGGTTGCTCCATGGGCGGACGTATTGTGCTTCATTTGGCACTAGAAAATCCTGATATGTTCCGGGCGATGATTGCTTTGGAAGGCGCGGATCGTTTGCAACCTTATTACGATCTTGATTGGTTGCATCGGCCCGATATCCATGGTGGTGAAATTCAAGCTGCCTTTGTATCGGCGCAAGTGGCCCCACAATCTCCGGACCGTTATCGCTATGAAACCCTTTGGCATTACAAACAAGGAGGTCCTGGTGTGTTTAAGGGGGATCTGTATTTTTATTGGCATGACGGACATTTTGATGACCGTTCCGTGTTGATTGATACAGATCGCTGCCCGGTGTACCTGCTCAGCGGGGAATATGACAATTCATGCACGCCAGAACGTATGCTTGCCACAGCGGAGAGGATAAAAGGCTCAAAGGCAACAGTAATGCCCGGTATGGGGCATTTCCCTATGTCTGAAAATCCAGAACTCTTCCGCACCTATCTTATGCCTATTTTACAAGAAATTTTAGCACAGGAGGCACCATAAATATGATGGTTACAGGATTTTTTTCTGACGAACGTTGTTTTTGGCATCATGGAGGCAATTACGCATTGACCATGCCTGTTGGAGGCTTTGTGCAACCCTTGGTGGCAGGAGGGTTGCCAGAAAGCCCTGAAACAAAACGGCGTTTGAAGAATTTACTCGAGGTATCTGGCCTGTTGCATGAACTGCAGGTTCAATCAGCAGAGCCTGTATCATTTGAACAATTGGCGCGCGTTCACACCGAGAGCTATCTCAAGGCATTCAAAAGAAGTCAGATGAGGGGGCGGGGAACTTGGTCTTCGCACACCATTTGGCGCTGGAGGTTATGAGGTTTGTGCACTTGCTGCTGGTTTGGCCACAACAGCTCTTCATCAGGTGTTGAGTGGCAAGCTTGATAACGCTTATGCACTTAGCCGACCACCGGGACATCACGCCTTGCCAGATTTTCCAAATGGTTTTTGTTTGATCAATAATATTGCTGTGGCCATTGAAGAAGCTCGGCATCAAGGTCTTGCCAAGAAATTCGTGGTTCTAGATTGGGATGTTCATCATGGTAATGGCACAGAAGCAATCTTTTTCGATCGCCCAGATGTTCTGACGATTTCCATTCACCAGGACCGAAATTATCCTATGGACACAGGTCAACCAGATGTTCGCGGGAAAGATGCAGGTCATGGATTTAATCTTAATCTGCCCCTACCACCAGGCGCTGGTCATTATGCCTACATGCAGGTCATGGAGCGGTTTGTCATCCCGCAAATTCAGTCTTTCCAGCCAGATGTTATACTTGTCGCTTGTGGGTTTGATGCATCAGCCATGGACCCTCTTTCACGAACCTTGGCAACCGCGGAAACTTTTGCACGTATGACAGCCATGGTCATGGATGTGGCCGAGCAAGTCTGCAATGGGCGGTTGGTTATGGTGCATGAAGGTGGGTATTCTGAAGCGCATGTTCCTTTTTGTGGCCATGCTGTTATCTCGCAATTGGCAAAGAGTCCTATCGACGTTCCTGATCCTCTTGCAGAAACCTTGCGGCTTCGCCAGCCCGACCCAAGATTTGATCGGTTCGTCGATACATGGCTTGATGATATTGAAGCTGTTCTTGCCCCAGAAAAATCGTGATATGTTATGGCCGATATCTTGGCTTGGACCAGATATCGGCCGATGAATTTAAAGTTTTTTCTTTTCTGAATGGATACCGGTCGCTACCAAGAAGCGCGACACCATATTATAAGCCGCGGTCACCGCAATAAGTTCCACCAAATGCCCAGATCCAATCTGTGACAACAGGCGTGATTTAAGCTCTTCGGGAACAACAATATCGCGGGTCATGGCCACAACAAGCGCCACAGCGTCACGCTCTAGGTCATTGAATAACGAGGCATCAAAAGCATCGCTACCTGCTTTCAACAAAGCATCGGCTTGAGCTTGGCTTGCACCTTCTGCAACATATATCGGCGCATGGGCTTCATATTCGTAATCAGCCTTGTTGATGACAGCCACCACACACATGGCCAACTCGCGCAGCTGTGGGTTTAAGGTCAATTTGGTGCGAAGGTTGCCCATGTAAATATTCCACCCCTCGGCAACAACCGGACTGTGAAGAAGCATACGGTCTAGCTTCATCAAGCTGCCGCCGCGGCGTGCCCGAATGGCGGCACATAATTCGGCTGGTTCATTGTGATCGAGGGGCAAAAGTTCAAGTTGTTCCATGATTATCCTCATTTGTTGACATTGTTGGCACGCTCCATGCTGTCACAGGGCGAGATATTCCTTTTGGACTTCGGGTTGCCGTTGCAGATCATGGCTTGTACCTGTCCATTCGACAAGGCCATTACGTAAAATGATATGTCGATCACAAATACGTAACATTGCCTTGGGGTTTTGATCGATGAGTAAAATGGCTTGGCCAGAGTCTCTAAGCTGATGTTGAAGTACATACCAGACTTCTGCCCGCATGAGCGGTGCCAATCCCTCAGTGGCCTCATCAAGCAGCATGACCAAAGGATTTGTCATCAACGCTCGGCCAATTGCAAGCATTTGTTGCTCACCCCCAGATAAAGTGCCTGCAAGTTGATACCGTCTTTCTTTCAACCGTGGAAACAGATCCATCACACGATCACAGGTCCAAGGTTGCGCCACATGACGGCGGTTGGCGGCAACGCAGTATAGGTTTTCTTCCACATTAAGGGTTGGAAAAACTTGCCGCCCTTCAGGAACATAGCCCAACCCATATTGTGCCACATGATGACTAGGCTCGCGCGGATGGGTTTTGTGCCCCATGATGATACGCTCCCCCGCCATTAAGGGGAGAATACCCATGATCGTCTTCATAAGCGTGCTCTTGCCCATACCATTGCGACCAAGAAGGCCAACGATTTCTCCAGGATAAATCGTCAGGTCTATATCAAACAACACCTGAAGATTGCCGTAACCAGCTTGAATACCGCGTAGCTCAAGAAGAGGCGTGGGGTGGATCATAGATCATCTCCCAAATAGGCTGCTTGAACCGCTTCATGGGCGCGAATGTCTTCTGCCGTACCTGTAACCATGACCTTTCCCTGCACCAAAACTGATATTCTATCCGCAAGTTGAAACACCACATCCATATCATGCTCTACCAGCAACATGGTCATGTCTCCACGTAATCCCTCCAGAACAGAGGTGATACGTTGCGACTCAGACTTTCCCATCCCGGCCATAGGTTCATCGAGCATGAGCAATCTTGGTTTGCGTGCGAGGATAACGGCCAATTCCAGCTCTCTCCTCAAGCCATGGGCAAGGTCCCCAGCGGGTTTATGCGCCTGCTCTTCAAGCCCAAGCTGTTGCAACATTTTCATGGCTTCATCTTGATGGGAGGAAAATGCTGAGGAAAAGAAACGAAAGGAATGGCCTTGTTGAATTTGTAGGCTTACCTGCACGTTTTGAAGGCATGTCATTTGAGGAAACAATCGAGAGATCTGGTAAGAGCGTGCGAGTCCCAAATGAATGCGCTTAAAGGCGGGCATATGGGTGATGTCCTGTTGCTGCAAGCTTACCGAACCCCTGTCAGGGGTGATCTCTCCAGATAAAAGCGACAACAATGTTGTTTTCCCGGCCCCATTTGGTCCAATCAAACCATGTATCTCGCCAGGATGAACGTCAAAACATACATCATCATTTGCTTGCACACCCTGGAAGCTTTTGCTGAGGTTGTTAACCTTGAGAAGTGGTTCCATGCGCTTAATCTTTCGAAGCCAGAAAACGTTGCAAAGCGCCCATGAGACCACCACGTGCAAACAGCACAACCAGAATGAGAATAGGGCCAAGGATAAGGGACCAATGTTCAGTTTTTTCTGACAATACCTCTTCTAAGCCGATGAACATAATGGCGCCCGCAAGGCCTCCATAGATA
This sequence comes from Alphaproteobacteria bacterium, assembly GCA_038131935.1. Classification (GTDB taxonomy): domain Bacteria; phylum Pseudomonadota; class Alphaproteobacteria; order UBA8317; family UBA8317; genus UBA8317. The sequence goes on from JAYPQH010000030.1 coordinate 55,883, forward strand.
CTGCCCAAACCACCTAAGATAATCATCACCAACATTTCACCAGAGCGGCTCCAATGCATCAATCCTGGTCCTATAAATTCAAAAAGGTTTGCGGCCAACGCACCAGATAATCCAGCCCATGCGCCTGCAAGCGCGAAGGCAAAAAGGCGATAGCGAAACACAGGGACGCCCAAGGTAACCAAACGCTGCTCATCTTGTGCCGCAGCACGAATGATCACGCCAAAAGGTGAAGCCAAAAGTTTTTTCAAAAAAATGATTTCAACAATGAGAAGGGCCAAACAAAGATAGAAAAAATGTTGATCATCATAAAGATCAATGAAGGGAAGGGTACTTCTTTGCCAAACACTCAACCCATCCTCCCCGCCATAGGTGGGAAGAGAAATCATGAAATGATACAGCATTTGGGCGAAAGCCAGGGTGATCATGATAAAAAATACACCCCTTGTGCGAAGGCTAAGAAGGCCCACCAAGGCGGCAAAAAGCCCTGAAACGATCATCGCCAAGGGGAATTGGATCAATCCCTCAATGCTGCCCTGCCAAGAAAAAGGTAAAAAAGCGACATCAGTCATCTCATTATGATGCTTGGCAAGAATACCCACAGTGTAACCACCTAAACCGAAAAAGGCAGCGTGACCAAAACTTACCAAACCCGAAAATCCCACCAAAAGTCCAAGAGATATGACAGCCATTGCCATGATGATCATGCGGGTCGCCATGGTGACAAAAAAGGGGTCATCGATGACATGGGCCCAAACTGGCACCAGCATGGCTAACAACAGGGCAGCAAGACTTGTCAAAGCGATCTTCATCTTTTGCCCTTTACCATAAACAGTCCCTCAGGGCGTATCATCAACACCACCGCCATCAGTAAGTAAATGGCGATATCGGACAAAGATCCTCCGATGCCAGCCGCGGTAGCTGGGGGCAATATCGTCATCAGGAGGCTTGGCAGGATTGCGCGGCCAAAAGTATCCACCAAACCCACCAACAAAGCGCCTGCAAACGCACCACGAACTGAACCTAACCCTCCAATGATGATCACCACAAAGGTTAAGATAAGGATATTTTCACCCATACCAACTTGAACGGCCAGAAGGGGGGCGGCCATCGCACCTGCCAGTCCTGCCAGCATGGCTCCAAGTCCAAATACGAGCGTAAAGACACGCGCGATATCAACACCCATAGCGGCCACCATCTCACGATGGGTCGCACCCGCCCTTATCAACATTCCCAGCTTTGTATGCAAAATAAGGTGGCGTAGAAACAGTACAACCAACAAGCCCACCAAAATGATACTGATCCGGTAAAGTGGGTAGGTCATGTCAGGGCCAATGGGGACGGCGTGGTTTAAATAATCAGGTGGTGCCATGAATAAGGCTTGTGGCCCAAAGATGATTTTTGTGCCTTCGTTGGCTATAAGAATAATTCCAAAGGTTGCAAGCACTTGGTCGAGATGATCGCGGTCGTACAACCGCCTGAGAATCCCAAATTCAAGAATAAGTCCCATGATACCAGCGGCGAGCATACCCGCGCCAACAGATACCAAAAAAAGCTCCGTGCTTGCCATGACCGTGGCGGCTACATAAGCCCCTATCATATAGGTCGCACCATGGGCCAAATTGATAATGCCCATGATCCCAAACGTCAGGGTTAGGCCTGATGCCAACAAAAAGAGCATCATTCCTTGCTGTAGTCCATTTAATGCTTGTTCAAAGAGTAATGCGATGCTCATTATGAATTACCCGGCGGGATCCCGCCGGGTCTTTTATGAAAAGTGGAACATTATTGGCCAAGTTTACAATCAGCCACGAAGGCATTGGCGTGATCTGTGAAAACCTTTGCAATGGTTTTGTTGGTCACCCCTTCACCATCTTCAACGACTTGCCGGACATAAATATCCTGAATAGGAAATTGGTTGGACGCGAAGGCAAACTTACCACGTACGGAGTCAAATTTTGCATTCTTCAACGCAGCGCGAAAGGCATCCTTATCCGAAATATCACCACCTACAGCTTTGAGCGCTGCATCAATGACCAAAGCAGCTTCATAACCCTGGCTTACATATAAAGATGGGCGTTTGCCAAACGCATCCATGTAAGAAGCAACAAAGGCCCGGTTCGCATCGTTATCCAAATCATGGGTGTATTGTGATGTGTTGTAAACGCCCAAAGCCGCTTTGCCGACAGCTTTGAGGATACCCTCGTCGAAGCTAAAAGCTGGCCCATAAAGATCTATATCCTTCTTCAGACCTGCTTGATCATATTGTTTCACAAAATTGATGCCCATTCCTCCTGGTAAGAAAAAATAGACAGCGTCAGGGTTGGCGGCACGAAGGTTGGCCAATTCGGCGGCATAATCCGTTTGACCAAGTTTTGTGTAGATTTCACCGACGATTTCGCCTTTGTAAAAGCGCTTAAATCCTGCCAAGGCATCTTTACCGCCTGGATAATTAGGCGCCAAAATATAGGCCCTTTTGACATTCTGGGATGTTAAATATTGTCCGCCTGCCTCATGCAGGTTGTCATTTTGCCAGGCCACATTGAAAAAGTTTTTATCGCAGCGGGCACCTGCAAAAGCTGAAGGGCCAGAATTGGGGCTGATATAGATCACATCTTCTCGTGTAACCCCTGGTACGACCGCCATGGTGATATTGGACCAAATAATACCTGTGAGAATGTCAACGTTGTCTTTTTTGATCATGCGCGTTGCAGCTTGTTTGGCATTCTCCACTTTGCGTGCGTCATCAACCACGCTCAATGAAATAGGTACCCCACCAAGTTTTCCACCACGTTCCTTTATGGCCAATTCAAAGCCATCGCGTATATCTACACCAAGGCTTGCGCCGCCACCTGATAAAGTGGTGATCATGCCGATTTTGATGTCGGCCTGGGCAGCACCAGCAGCCAACATCGCTGCACAGGTTGCAGCCATCATGAACTGTTTCATTTTGTCTCTCTCCTGCCGGATTTCTACCCGACCTCCCAAATTTGTTGTAATAGAGGATTTCTAGACCCCCCTATTGTTTGTAAGACAGAATGTTGGTTCATGCAAAGGAACAAGCAAGATGCGTTGGCTCATAATATATTTTTCGTTTTTGATATCTTCCGCACATGCTGATGATGCGATGCAACCTATTAAAGGCTTCGCCATAGACGTAAAAGAGGTCAGTATTGGATCATTTGCTGAATTTGTGGCGCAAACAGGTTACAAAACCGCAGCAGAGAGGAGCGGAGGAGGTATGGTTTATGCCTCGGGATGGGAGTTTATGCCGGGATGGACATGGAAAACGCCGTTTGGGGTCCCTGCTGATCCCAATGAGCCAGCTGTGCACGTCAATTTTGAAGATGCAACAGCTTATTGCCAATGGGCAGGCAAGCGCCTTCCTACCGAGCAGGAGTGGCGTTTGGCTGCCTACACTGAGACCCGCGAAGAACCAGATAATGGTTTTGTCAAAGGTCGAACATATCCCTACCCCACAGGGGATTCGCCAAAAGGCGCCAACTGCTTAGGGGATTGTGGTCCAACACCAGCTATTGACCATAGCGACAAACTTGAACGTGGAATCGGACATGCCCCTGTGGGGCAAACTGTTTCTGGTGTGAATGGCCTCTATGATATGGGGGCAAATGTTTGGGAATGGGCTGAGGACTCCTCGCGATCATCTTCAAAAGCAACAATGGGAGGATCATGGTGGTATGGCGCTTATCGTATGCATCGTGATGATGGTGCGCGTAAGCCATTGGGAACCGCGGTGGTTTATATAGGATTTCGTTGCGCCAAAACATTGTGATTGCTTCATTGACTAGCGATGGCCAATTTTGAGGCAGCCTTCTTTGCCCAAAACATGTTCATCATCTTAAGTGACAACCATCTTGAGGGGCTTGTGCCAAGCATATTTGTCTGTTCAGGTTGTGTTGAATGTTTAATGAAGTCGATAGGGGACCTAATCCATGACAGAAATTGTGCAAACCCGTATCCATGATCAAGTTTGCGTCATCACCTTAAATCAAGCTGAAACACGTAATGCGTTAAATATGGCCATGGCAGAAGGGTTGCTGCAGGCGTTGCAGGATGTTCGTTATGCACAGGATGTACGTGCGGTGGTGATCACGGGTGGCCCGCAATTCATGGCAGGGGGCGATATCCGCTATTTTGCAGATAACATCAACAGTCCAGCTTCAAAATGGCGTGGTAAACTTAATGAGTTGATTGATCTCGCACATGGTTGTGTGATGGCCATACGGACCATGGATAAGCCCGTGGTCGCCAGTGTTGATGGTGCCGCTGCCGGGTTTGGCTTGAGCTTGATGATGGCATGTGATTTTGCAGTGGTTACGCAGAGGGCCCTGTTTACACTCGCTTATATTCATATTGGTACGAGCCCAGATGGTGGTTCTACCTTTTCCCTGCCAAGGCATGTAGGCGCTAAGCGTGCTGCAGAAATCGCCATGTTAGGCGATCGTTTTGGAGCAGAAGAGGCATTAACTTGGGGGCTGGTAAATAAAGTTGTTCCTGTGGATCAATTGGAGGAGGCCAGTTGGTCCTTAGCATCTCGTCTGGCGAATATGCCCACCAAGGCCTTAGGTCGGACGAAGGCTTTGCTTCGCCAATCTTTGTATTCTTCACTAGAGGAACAATTGCATGCGGAGGCGGAGCAATTTGGTTGTTCCGCTGTAGAAAATGATTTTAGAGAGGGCATTAGCGCTTTTCTAGAAAAACGAAAGCCACAATTTACCGGTCAATGAGGATAAAAGCATAGACTTTGTGAATAGAAAAACAGGCCCTGACTAGGGCCTGTCTTTCATCGATACGTTCATTTTAAGTTCAAGAGAACATATCGCTGGTAATGCCAGCATACCAGCCTTCTGCTTCCATAAAGGTCTGTTCCCGGATCAAATCTTCCTCTCCAGTTGAGGAAATGAACCCAGTAACCTTGACCACTTTTTCACCTTCAGCTTTGTAGTTCGCACCAACTTTCACAGAATCATTGTCTGCAACCAGTGACCAACAGGTGTTCCGGAAGCGCGGATCAAATGTACGTGATCCTGTTAACTCAGCGCGGATAGCCAAAGCCACAACCTTTGCTTGGCTGTTTGCTGAGAAGCCAGATTTTGGCATGGCGCCATTGATACAAGCGTCGCCAAGAACATGAATGCCAGGAACCAATGCGGATTCAAAAGTGCTTGCACTCTTGATTGGGCACCATCCAGATGCATCTGCAATACCAGCGGCATGTGCAATCTTTCCTGCCTTTTGTGCTGGAATTGGATTCAAAACAGAACCCTTGAAGCTGCCTTTGTCGGTGATGATCTCACCTGCGCGTACCGCTTGCATGGACCCCACTTCTGAACCAGGCATCCATTCTACCATCCCGTCATAATGCTTTGCCCATGCTTCACGGAACAATGCCATCTTAGAATGTTTCTCTTTTGGGTCTAAAATCACCACTTTTGATTTTGGTTTGTTGTTTTTAAGGTAATTTGCGACCATTGATGCGCTCGTAAGGTCCAGGAGGGCAACGATATGGGTTGGGCGGCGCCATCATGAGGAACACGCCGCCATCATCCATGGCTTCGAGCTGTTTTTTGAGCATTACCGTTTGGGCTCCAGCCTTGTAAGCATGTGGGATGGAGTTGTCAGCAACAGCTGCATCATACCCGTCATAAAGATCATACCGGAAATCTATACCTGGGGCGATCACGAGGCGGTCGTAACTGATCTTTGTTCCATCCGCGAGAATGACCTCTTTTCCATCGGCATTGACACCAGTTGCCATGGCATTAACCACTTTCACACCATGATTGTTGGCAAGCCCGTCATATGAATGCGTGATATCGTTCATGTTACGGTAGCCACCAAGGTACCAATTTGAAAAGAAACAAGTGGTGTATGTTTTGTTGGCCTCAATAAGAACAACTTCCACAGCCCCCTTGCTATCTTTGGCAACATAGCGTGCCACTGTGGCACCAGCAGCGCCACCACCAATAACAACAAGCCTTTTGGCTGATGCTTTGGCGATTTTGGGTGCTGACAGAATCGCTGCCGTAGCTACCCCAGCTCCCAAAACAGAGCGTCTTGTAATTGACATAAAGCCTTCCTCCTCTTGATCATGCTTTTTTGTATTCATGTGGTGGTAATTTATTTTTGTTCTTGTGAAGCAAAATAAGCTGCAAGTGCTTCTACATCTTCCTCACTCAACGACGTAGCCACCAAATTCATGGTTTGGTTTTCTCGGAAGCCGTCGCGATAATCATTCATCGCTTCAACGAAATACTCTGCATCTAGGCCATGGATAATGGGCACATTGCCAACAATTTCGTGAGATTGATGGCATCCCATACATTCTTGGGCCAGATATTCACCCAATTCTATATCACCAGACAAAGCCGTTGTTTGCATCATCAAAAATCCCATGATGAAACCGCTCAGCTTCCAAAAGAAAACATTCATGAACACACCCCCGTAATGTTTTGGCATTTTTTTTATTTTTACCAAAACATTATGTAGAATATAGAAAACATGAAATGAGGCAAGAACGAAAACGTCACACAGGGTGCAAAAAAGACAAATTTCGCGCGAAATGAGCGCTTTTGAGTATTTTTGTTTCACGTAGAATAAGTTTTTCGATAAAAAAAATGCGCGACGGGTTGTCACATCTATTTGTTGGATTATCTCCCCCATTGAGTCCAGTTATCTGGCTCACACCTCTTGTGTTCATGTTCACAAGGTTCTCTTGCGAACATGTCCATGCTCTAACTTTCCTTCCGGTCCATTATGGGTCCCGGAAGGTTTTTTTTCCCTTCCTTATCTGCACTTTTGTCATCTTTTTGTTCTTTACTGATTGCAAGCATGAAAAAGCATGTTTAGAGGTGGCGCTGTTGGGGTTGAAAAAGGGGTAAAGGACAATCGATATGGTGGAAAAAAGATCAACGATATTGTGCATCTTAGATGGGTGGGGATTGCGTGATGATGTGCGCGACAATGCCATTCACCAAGCCAACACCCCCCATTATGATGACTTGTTGAACCATGCTCATGTTTCCCAGCTTGCAACCTATGGAATAGAAGTGGGATTACCAGAAGGGCAGATGGGCAACTCAGAAGTTGGACATATGAACATCGGTGCAGGTCGTATCGTTTGGCAAGATTATCCCAGGATTAACAATGCAATCGAGACAGGAGAATTTGCCAAAAACCCACAATTGGTACATTTTGCGGAAAGTTTGAAAACCACCGGTGGGCGCGCCCATTTGCTAAGCCTTTGTTCTGATGGTGGTGTCCATGCACATACCCATCATGTGGTTACAGCGGCGAATCTGTTGGCAGAACAAGGCCTTGAGGTCGTGCTGCATGTCATTACTGATGGCCGCGATACCCCCCCACAATCTGCACTTCAGAGCCTGCAGAACTTGGCTCAACATTTAGATTCTAGCGTGTGTATGGGCTCTTTGAGTGGTCGTTATTTTGCAATGGATCGCGACCAGCGTTGGGATCGGGTAGAGCAGGCCTACCGAGTAATTTCAGGGCAATCATCCATCACCAGCCTCACGCCAGAGCAAGTCATTCAAGAGGCTTATGCACAAAATCTGAGTGATGAGTTTATTCAACCTGTACAATTTGAACATCATAGCATGTCAAAAGGTGATGGTTTGTTCATGCTCAATTTTCGTGCGGATCGCGCACGTGAGCTGCTTGAAGCGTTTGTGGATCCTGAATTCACAGGGTTCACCAGACCCCAGCAGATAGAATTTTCAGGATGTCTTGGTATGGTGTCTTATTCCGAGCATCTCAATAAGTTCATGTCTTGTATGTTTGCACCTGTTGGTTTGCCTTACACCTTAGGTGAAGTGATTTCAAATGCGGGGGGAAGCCAGCTCCGTCTTGCAGAAACTGAAAAATATGCGCATGTCACCTTCTTTTTTAATGGAGGGCGGGAAGCAACATTTCCTGGGGAAGAAAGGATTTTGATCCCATCACCGAAAGTGGCTACTTATGATCTTAAGCCAGAAATGTCAGCGCCAGAGGTAACAGCGGCATTAACAGATGCGATCCGCGCGAAAACTTTCGACCTTATCGTCGTCAATTATGCAAACCCTGATATGGTCGGACATACAGGGATCATGAGCGCAGCTTTGCAAGCTGTTGAACATATTGATAGCTGCTTGGGTGCTGTACGAGCTGCAGTTGACGAAACCCATGCTACATTATTGGTAACAGCTGATCACGGAAATATTGAGATGATGAAAGACCCTGAAACAGGGGCCCCTTCAACATCTCACACGGTAGGTGAGGTTCCCTTTATTCTTTACCCCAGAACTGCAGCCTCACATCTTCGTGAAGGTCGGTTATGTGACATTGCACCGACGATCCTTGATCTCATGGATTTGGAGCAGCCACAGGATATGACAGGAACGTCTCTGGTGCGTGCCGTTTAACCAACAAACGCGCGTTCAACGACAAACTGACCTGGCATGCTGTTGGATCCCTCTGTTAATCCTGCAGCTTCAACACAGGCTTTGGTGTCTTTGATCATCGGCATGGAACCACACATCATCACACGATCTGTCTGAGCATCAAGGGGGGGCAGGTTCAACAGTTCAAAAAGCTTTTGGGAGGTAATGAGATCTGTAATGCGTCCCATGACGGGTGATGGTTCGCGCGTGCTCGTGGCTAGATGTCGAAGCTTGCCGGCTGTCATCTCTCCCAAAAATTCATGCTGGGTGATTTGTTGTATCAAATCATATCCATAACGCAGCTCGGCCACTTCACGACATGTATGGGTTACAATGACCTCATCAAATTTTTCATAAGTCTCTGGATCACGCATAACGGAGGCAAATGGAGCCAGGCCGGTTCCTGTTGAGAACATATATAGGCGTTTACCAGGCAGCAGCGCATCATGAACAAGTGTCCCGGTCGGTTTTTTCTTCATAAAAACACAGTCACCTTTTTTGACATGCTGTAAATGTGAGGTGAGTGGCCCGTCTGGAACCTTGATAGAATAAAATTCAAGCTCCTCATCCCAAGATGGTGAGGCGACAGAATAAGCACGCCATATGCGCTCTACCTGTGGTAAACCAATCATGACAAATTCACCCGAACGAAAACGAAATTCTCGTGGGCGATGGGTGCGAAAGCGAAACAATTTTTCCGTATAATGCTCGGTCTCTAAAACCTCTAGTTGATAGCTGCCTGCAGGGATATCTGTGGTACTCATTGTTTTGTTCCAAGCCATTGATAATGTTTTGCATACAAGGGTTACGCGTAGCGCATGGAAGGCTGTCTTGGCAATTTCGTCGATGTTGGCCTATGGCTAAAGTTGCAAATTGTTGAAGGATTGTCGAGATGAGTGGGTCATTGCTTGTCCTCATAGCCACCATAGCATTGGCCTTTAAGGGGATTATCGCCAGCCTTATTTTTCAATATGGATTGGGTGTTTCTGAACTCGTTACGTTGAGATTTGTAATTTCAGCGCCTTTTTTCCTTTTGTTTTGTCTGCTCAGTTGGTCACAGAGGTCACATATCCAACGTCAAGATATTCCTGGTTTGGCCGCCTTAAGTGCCTTGTTCTTTGTCGGGACATACGCCGATGCTGTCTCCGTGAAATATCTTGGGGCGGGTTTGTCCCGTATGATTTTATTCCTTTTTCCCCTATTCATTATGATTTATGACGCTTTTCGCTCACAGCAAATCCCATCTTGGGAGAAATTGGCGGTCTTCTCAATTGCCTATTTGGGAATAGGTTTGATGATATTGGGGCCAGGACTTCAGTCACTAACCCATGAAATATGGATAGGGGTAGCGTGTGGGCTTACGTCCGCGCTCACCTATGCAACTTTTCTGAGGTTGAACCAGCATATGCTCAAATCCGTAAGACCTCAGGCCATTAACGCCCAAGTGGCGTTGGTGGCTTCCGTGATGATGTTAACCCTTGAGGGTCAAAGCCTTGATCTTAGCCCCATGAATGGTGAGGTTTGGGCTTTGATTATCTTGCTCGCTATTGCGGCCACTGTCATCCCATTTTGGTTGATGTTAGAGGGTATGCGGAGAACCACAGCTGGACATGCATCCTTAATTGCCATGGTAGGTCCAGCCATAACCATGACTGCAGCGATGGTGATACTCAATGAGCAATTTAGCTTGATACAATGGGTAGGTTTTGCATTGATCATGGTGGGTATGGGGGTTTTACAATGGCCATCTCAAAGGGCAAAGTCAGCTTCACCCTAAGCCCTGCTCGCATGTTTTTCTTAAGATGTTGAACAAGCTGCCTTTGCGAGACCATCTGGCATTGCGTCCTGCCAAGCATCTTTTGCTACCTGATAGTTGGCTTGTAGCAACTGTTCCTTGTCACGGATCAAGGCGAGCTTTTCCTCTGCACAATCAACCAAAACCAAGGCTTTGAGTGGCTGTTGGTAGCGTGCCCGCAAATGGCTCTCTACAAGACGTAAGCTAGGCTTGTCAGATGGGGTTTGCACGGCTGATGGGTCAATAGCGGCAAAGCGTAAAACCCGAGGAGCCACAAAACTCCACGGTGCGAAAAGACTCTGACTTGGGAATGTTTCTGCCACCACAAGATGGGGAGGAAGCGCACGCTGCGCGTGCGCAAACCAGCTATATTGTTGGTACATGCTATGCCCCATGACGCCGATCAATACGGCCACAGGTGTCACAAAAAAAGGTAATGGCTTTGCATACCGTGAAATAAGCTGAACCAATGCAAACATTACGAGTCCAGCCAGCAAGCTGGTTAGCAAATCAACAGCCATATTCCCATCACTTTTTTTGCGGCAACCTTATTAGATTGCTAGATATTCCCGACGAAGATCAGCATTGTCCAGAACTTCTTTAGCCGTTCCATCAAACACCACCGAACCGGTGTCGAGTATCACGGAACGGTCGGACAATTCTAGGGCCGCAATGGCATTTTGTTCAACAATGATGGTTGTGATTCCTTGTTCGCGAATATGATGGAGTGTTTTTTCAATTTCTTGAACGATCACCGGTGCTAGCCCCTCGAAAGGTTCATCGAGCAATAAGACTTTAATATCGCGAGCAAGGGCCCTGGCAATGGCCAACATTTGCTGTTCACCACCTGACAAGGTAACGCCTTCTTGTTTCTTCCGCTCGCCAAGTCTTGGGAAAAGGTCATAGATTCGATCTAACGTCCAACCAACAGGTTCAACAATCTGTGCCAGCTGAAGGTTTTCTTCAACAGTTAAGCCAGGAATAATACGCCTATCTTCAGGAACCAGCGCACAACCTGCAACCGCAGCTTCATGGGCTTTCATACTATGCAGATGCTGATGGTCGAGCCAGATTTCACCTTGGACCAATTGCGGGTCACCAAGTCTGGCAATGGTTCGCAACGTTGAGGTTTTACCTGCCCCGTTGCGGCCAAGTAACGCCAAGATTTCACCTTCATGAACATTAAAGCTTATTCCTTGAACAATGTAGCTTTCGCCATAATATGCGTGGACATTGTATAAGGACAGATAAGCGGGTGCTGTTGAGGCATGATTGGCATTTTTTTCAAGTTTGGATTCCATAATATCAGTCCTCTCAACCATGCCCGCCAAGATAAGCTTCTTGAACTTTGGGGTGACCTTTGATGTTTTCTGGCTTGTCATCGACAAGTGGCGTGCCGCGCGCCATGACGGTGACATGCTCTGCGAGAGAAAAGACAACATGCATATCATGTTCGATGATGGCCATGGTAATTTTTCGCTTGGAACGAATTTCTTTAAGCAAATCGATGGTGTTGTTGGTATCTGCACGCGCCATGCCTGCGGTCGGTTCATCCAACAACAAAAGCTCAGGTTCTTGGCTGAGACACATGGCCATTTCCAGACGCCTTTTGTCACCTCGCGACATACTTGCTGCGCGCATCTGCCTTTTATCAATCATGTTCACATCTTGGAGCATCATCTCAGCTTGCTCCAGGATATCTCTCTCATCGCGAACAGCACGAAAAGCTTTTAAGCTGAATGAGCCGTCCCTTTTGGCCAACAAGGGTATCAAGATATTCTCCATCACCGTCAGATCGCCAAAGATTTCTGGTGTTTGAAAGACCCTGCTGATTCCCAGCTGGTTAATTTGGTAGGGTTTGCGCCCAATCAAGCTAGCCCCTTTGAACGTAACGGTCCCTTCATCAGGTGTGAGTTTCCCAACAAGGCAATTCAGCAAGGTCGATTTGCCCGCCCCATTGGGGCCAATAATGGCATGGACGCTATCTTCCTTGATGGCGATGTTAACGTTGTCTAGTGCTTTGAGTCCTCCAAAACGTTTGGAGACGCCTTTGATTTCAAGTATGCTCAACTGCTTGCTCCTTATTCTGAAGGTTCAACTTGCCGTTGGGTTTGGCCGGCAGAATTTTTTTCGTTATTTTTACTGAACATTTTACCGATCTTTTGAGCGCCCTCGACAAGACCACCTGGTAGGAAAATCACAACCAGCATAAATACCAAGCCAAGTGTAAGATGCCAGCCTTTACCAACAAAGGGGTAAAAAATTGCAACGATAACGTCTTCCAATCCATCAGGCATGAAGGCGAACCATTGATGCAAAATCTCAGAATTGATCTTGGATATGATGTTTTCCATATATTTGATCACACTTGCTCCCAAGATCGGTCCAATCAAAGTTCCCACCCCGCCAAGAATGGTCATCAGAACCACTTCGCCACTGGCGGTCCAAAACATGCGTTCGGGGCCTACTTGGGTATCCATGGCAACCATTAAGCCGCCAGCAAGGCCAGCATACATACCGGAGATCACAAAGGCAGCAAGCGTATGTGGTTTTGGGCTCAAACCCGTGTAATTCATTCGCTGCTGATTGGATTTCACTGCACGCAACATCATCCCAAATGGTGATCGGAATATGCGGATCGCAATATATAAGCTGACCAGCATGAACAGTGCTGCCACATAATAGCCCATGTTAAAGGTGAAGGCCCATTGTCCCAATTCCCACTCAATGCTGTTGGTCATTTGAATACCAAACAATTCCGCCCGTGGGGCTTCCCCAGGTTGCAAAGCAGCATCTAATATCCGTGGATCGTCTAATTTTGGTTGCAAGCCTGTTTCTCCACCTGTAATTGGCGTGAGAACCGAATAGGCAAGAGCATAAGACATTTGAGCAAAAGCCAAGGTGAGAATAGAGAAATAAATTCCAGTTCTTCTGAGTGAAACATAACCCACCAACACTGAAAATAACCCTGCAATCAGGACAGCCATAATGATGGCTGGGAAAACATTTACCGTAAACAATTTGATCATCCAAATCGCTGCATAGCTTCCCACGCCTAAAAAGGCTGCATGGCCGAAGGAAAGATAGCCGGTTAATCCAAATAAAATATTAAACCCGATGGCAAAAATACCAAAAATGACAAATCGCTGCATCAAGTCAGGATAGCCTGCATTGAATTGTGCCAGTTCGGAACCCTCTGGAAAGGGGTTCAATAGGATAGGCGCAAACATGGTGAGGATCGCCACCACGATGAAAAGAAACAGATCTTTGCGTTCAAGTCCGAGCATGACTTAGTCCTCCATCACGCCGCGACGGCCCATAAGGCCGCGAGGACGGGTCAATAGGATGATGATGGCCACCAGATAAATAATGATTTGGTTGATGCCTGGGATAAAGGCGATGACTTCCTTCATGGATGCGAAGCTCTCGAGAATACCTAGCAAAAAACCTGCCAAGACAGCCCCAGGAAGCGAACCCATGCCACCGACGACGACAACCACAAAGCTTAAGACAAGAAAGTCCATGCCCATATGATAATTGGGGGCATTAATGGGGGTGTACATCAATCCAGCCAAACCTGCGACAACCGCCGCCAAGGCAAACATTATGGTAAAACGACGATCGATATTGATACCCAACAACCCAACAGTTTCTCGATCTGCCATCCCCGCGCGTACAACCATACCAAAGGTGGTGAATTGTAAAAAACAGAAGACAGCACCGATAATTGTTAAAGAAAATAGAAAGTAAACGAGGCGCCAATAAGGGTAAATAATGCTATTTTCTGCAAGACCAATCATCGCACCAAAATCAAAGCTACCTGCAAAAACTTCAGGAGCTGGGGTTGGGATAGGGTTGGCGCCATAAAACAACTTGATGATTTCTTGAAGAACAATGGCAAGTCCAAAGGTGACCAAGATCTGGTCAGCATGGGGTCTTTTGTAAAAATGTTTGATCAGGCCACGCTCCATCGCAAAGCCTATGGCAATCATCACAGGTATCGCAAAAACAATGGCTAAGGGCACTGCCCAGTCGAGCACAAATCCACCCCATTCTGCGCCCAACCAATGCTCTATATAAGGGGTGTCAACCTTGAGGGGGTTTCCTAAAAAATCTTTGCGGGTAGGATCGATCGTTTCAAACGAGATATTGATAAGACGCTGAAATGTGACCGCGCAGAATGCTCCCACCATGAAAAGTGCGCCATGGGCGAAGTTGACAACACCAAGTGTTCCAAAAATCAATGTAAGTCCCAGAGCGATCAGGGCATAAGCGGACCCCTTATCTAAGCCGTTGAGTATTTGCAACAAAATTGCATCCATCATCCCCACCTTTCACTGCATGACGTAAGCCTGGCACATATGAGATATGGCCAGTTAAAGAAGCCAGCCGTAAGGCGGCTGGCTTGTTCGATTGTAGGACTATTAGGCGCCTGGGTTGCAGGTTCCCAGATTGCCGCCAAAAATGGCTGCATCATAGGTAACTTGAGAAACAGGCGTGATTTCAACAACTTCCAGAAGGTCGAATTCTGAGGTGGGGTTTTCTTTACCACGCACAACCAGAACGTCTTTGAAGCATTGGTGGTCATTGGCGCGGTAGAGTGTTGGACCATTGCCCAAGCCGTCGAATTTGAATCCTTCCAAAGCTTCCACAACCGCACAAGGGTTGAAGCTTTTGGCCCTTGTAACAGCATCCGCATACAATAAGGTTTGGCAATATACGGTATGTGCCGCCTGGCTTGGTGGGAAGCCATACTTTTCACCAAACGAACGCACAAATGCGGCTGACGCAGCATCTGGTGCAATTTGGTTGCCTTTGGCGTCTTTGAAACCTTGAGCCAAGGACCAATGCCAGTTGGTTGATCCAAAAATGCCCTTAACGTTGGCACCTGCACCCTTAGCCATCAAACGAGAATATAGGGGAACAACAATTTCAAAGTTTTTCCCATTAACTTGTTTAGAGCGGAGTCCAAACTGCACAGCATTGGTCAATGAGTTAACCATATTGCCGCCATAATGGTTGAGGACGAGTACGTCGGCACCCGATTGCAACACAGGGGCAATATAGGAAGAAAAGTCCGTTTGCGTTAAGGGTGTACGCACTGCAGCAACTGTTTCCCAACCCATGGCCTCAGTTGAATTTTTGACGGCTTCTTCCGTTGTGTACCCCCAGTTATAGTCGGCGGTAAGGTGGTAAGCCTTGCGGTCTTTGCCATAAGCTCCAGCAAGAACCGGCGCCAGGGCTGCACCTGACATGTAAGAGTTGAAGAAGTGACGGAAGCCGTTGGCTTTTTTGTCTTTTCCAGTTGTATCATTGGAGTGGGTTAGGCCAGCCATGAAGATGACACCAGCTTCTTGGCAAAGTGCTTGCACAGCCACAGCCACACCTGATGATGAACCACCGGTGATCATGATGGCGCCATCTTTTTCAATCATGGAGCGTGCTGACGCACGCGCGGCGTCTGATTTTGTCTGGGTATCACCTGTCACATAGGTAACTTTCTTCCCCAAAATACCTGTTCCATCAAGAACCTTCGAAGAAAAGGTATTAAGCATACCGCCATCACCGACGCCATTGAGGTGGTCGACAGCCAATTTATAGGCACGCAATTCGTCCGCACCCTCATCAGCGTAAGCGCCTGTTTGAGGTACGTTAAAGCCTAATGTGACTGTGCTACCTGTGGGAGCATTGGTGAAGCCACTATGACCACCAGCCCATGAAGCTGATGTGAAGATTGTTGGCATTGCCAACCCTACACCAGCTGCCGTTGACACTTTTAACATGTCCCTGCGGGACCATTTTGTATGAGCGCTCAAATTACCCTCCCTTGGTTTCGTTATGGCGCAACGCATGAAGTGTTTTGGGTATTTTTTTCTTGTTATTCGTCCACTACACTTGACTGCTAAAATAGGCAGACATGAAGATACATCACAATAAAAATTATCACTGTATTTGTAATACTTTAGGGCAAGATAATGCAGGTTTTTGGGCGATGCTTAGACTTTTGTAGTTGTCCTTTTGTCGTAAATTGCTCTTTGATAATGTTACCTTGAAGCAACTTTATTGGTAAAAAATGATGTTGGATCCTTTCTTCATTACTTTGATCCTTTCTATTTATCTTGCGTTCCTCATTTTTGCAGCTGCGAAATTGGAGCATGTAAGTAGGTCTTCACGCGTTGCGCCCTTGGTCTATGTTTTGGGTCTTGCTGTATATTGTACCTCATGGACATTTTTTGGCTCAGTAGGCCTGGCAGCCAACTCCGGTTGGGCATTCGCATTTGTTTATCTTGGACCGATCTTTTTGTTCATCGCTGGTCGCTCCTTCCTTCAACGATTTGTTGATATGGCCAGGGATAACAATGTGACCTCATTGGCGGACTTTTTAGGGGCCCGTTATGGGAAGAGTCGAGGTCTTGCTGTTATGGTAACGCTCACCATGTTGCTGGTTTCACTTCCTTATCTGGCACTTCAAATCAAAGCTATTGATAATTCAGTAGGTTTTTTGGTGGCTTCTGATGATGTAGGGGAAGGGATTTCATTGCCGCTTTTGTTGGTGCTGGCATTTTTTGCAACCTCCTTCATTGGACGTGATGGGGGGGTGTCTGCACGATCAAATGGATTGTTGGTCACGGTCGTCATTGAATCTGCGCTCAAAATCACCGCCGCGGTTTTGGTAGGAGGCAGCCTGATGGTGCTGTTTGGAGAGCAACAGGTTTTTCGACAAGAAGCATGGCAACAAATTTCTATCAAGACGCCACCATGGCCGGACATGGCCATTATTACATTGATTTCCGCGGCTGCAGCACTTTGTTTGCCGAGGCAATTTCATATGATGGTTCTTGAATATCCTAAAAAACAAGACGGTTTGAAAGCCGCATCATGGGGGTTCCCTCTTTATCTTGTCTTGATCAACCTCTTTGTTGTGCCTGTCGCCATGATTGGCAGCGATATGTTTGGACAAACACCCATGCCCGCAGATCTCTATCTTTTGGCGGTTCCCTCTGCTGTTCAAGCAGACTGGCTGGCCGTTTTGGCTCTTTTGGGTGGGTTTTCCGCCGCCACAGCCATGATATTGGTTACCTCTTTTGCACTGTCTACCATGATTACCAACGAAGTGATGGTGCCAACGGTCCTGACTTTTTCATCCCGCGGGGATCGGTTTGATGCGCGTAAGTTGGTTATTTATCGCAGGGCAGCAATCGTATTGATCTTACTGTCTTCATACATGGCCTACCGTTGGATGGCTCATGATCGTGGCTTATGGAAATCGGACTGGTGTCATTTGCAGGTGTGGCCCAATTTGCTCCACCTTTGGTTGCCGCTGTGCTTTGGCAAAAAGCAAGTAAAAAGGGCGCTGTCATCGGTCTCAGCATGGGGCTATTATCTTGGGTCTGTTTGGTTATGGTGCCTGAATTGGGGCTAGGTATGCCTCAATTGGCTTTGGAACATTGGTTCCCTGGCGTCTTGTTGCCTTTGCTACCCGGTGAGACAAATTTTTCCCAAGCGACCTTATTATCTATAGGTCTAAATGTTGTCTGCCTTGTGTTGTTTTCAAAAGTTTTTCCCGCCACAAAAACAGAGCATTTGCAAACCCTACGCTTCACAGATCCTTTTCGGGCGGTTCGCCGACATCGGGAACGTGTTTTAGAAAATGGTTATGGCACGATCACAGTGGGTGATCTTCGGCAATTGTTAGAACCATATTTAGGCGAAAATGCGGTGCAACAATTGTTGCGTGAAAAGGCTGAAATATCGGGGCAGCTCATTGCTGACCAAACCCCCGTAAGTATCACTCTTTTGCGTGATGGAGAAAGATTACTTGCAGGGGTTCTAGGGGTCTCTAGCGCGCGCCTCGTTTTAGGTATGGCGTTAGAAAGACAAAGGTTAAATGTTGACGTAACCATGTCTTTGTTGGATGACGCGACGGAAGCTATCCAGTATTCTCGTGCCGTGTTGGAGGCGACCATTGAGAATGTCTCTCAAGGCATAGGTGTTTTTGACCAAAATTTAACCTTGATTTGTCGAAACGAACATTTTGTTGATCGACTAAGATTGCCACAGCGTCTGGTTGGTATAGGCACGCCCCTAGAAGACATCCTCGTCTATCTGGCTCAAATCGGCGACTTTGGTCCCGGTGATATTCATGACCTTGTGGCTCAGAGGATGGCGGTTTATCGACGCGAGGAGGAAGAACGTTTGGTGCGTACCCGACCTGATGGAACGGTTCTGGAAATCATCACCACGCCGATACCAAACCTTGGTGTTGTCGCGAGTTATAATGACATTACAGATGAAGTGCGGGCTCAGGAGACGTTAAAAATGGCAAACGCCTTGTTGGAGCGTAGGGTAGGTGAACGTACAAGAGAATTGCGAGATACCAACAAGGCATTGCGCCAAGCGCAACTTCAAGCGGAACAAGCCAATCGCTCCAAAACGAGGTTTCTGGCAGCTGCAAGTCATGACCTCTTGCAACCTCTGAATGCCGCACGGTTGTTCGTGTCATCGCTTGAAGGAAGGATCGATGCACAAGATGATCGGCTGCTGCTGCAGCGTGCCGAAGTATCTTTGGCGGCTGTTGATGACTTGTTAAACACGTTGCTTGATATCACAAAATTGGATGCTGGTGTGATGCCTGTTCATGTATCTCAATTCCCGTTGGATGATATCTTAGCGCCCTTGACCGTCGAATTCTCCGCCTTTGCTGAGCGAAAAAACCTCAAATTAATTTATGTGCCCACGACAGCGATGGTTCGTTCAGATCCCAAATTGTTGCGGCGTGTGGTTGCAAACTTTCTTGCAAATGCGGTGCGTTATACAGAACAAGGTCGAATTCTTCTTGGATGTCGTCACCAAAATGATCAACTCATTTTGCAGGTGATAGACACGGGTGTGGGAATTGATGAACAGAAAATACCAGATATTTTCAAAGAATTTTCTCGATTGGAGAGCACAGAAAATATGTCCCATGGTTTGGGGTTAGGGCTCTCTATTGTTCAACGAATCGCCAACGCATTGGGTCATGAGCTGGGTATTGCCTCCAAATTGCGTAAAGGTACGCTCATGAGTATCAGCCTTCCTAAGGTGGCTCATAAAAAAGTTTTCACAACCAAGCCGGTGAAAGCAAAACCTCAAAATGCCAGTGGTTTTGAGGGTTTGCGGGCGTGGGTCATTGATGATGAACCTGATATACGTTTGGCGATGAAAACGCTTCTTGAGCGTTGGAAGCTTCACGTTGAGGTTTTTGCGACCGCAGGCGATGTGCTGCGCAGCTGTGAACAGGTGGGGCCGCCGGATCTATTATTGGCAGACAATTATCTTTCTTCTCAAGTCACTGGTATGGATGTGATCACTCAGATCAAACATAAAAATCCAGCGGCCAAAGCAGTTTTGATCACTGCTGATCGAACTGATGCGCTTAAATCTCATGCCGACAATTTGTCCGTGCCGGTGCTCTATAAGCCCTTACGTCCAGCAGCGCTCAGGGCCACTTTGATGCATCTGGTGCAACGTACAGATCCGTGATGTGTGCCTTTGTTGTCAAAAATGCTTAGGATCAATTCTTTAAGGGGCTTAATTGTTAAGTTTGCGTAGCTTCTTCCCGTGCCATGTTGGCGGATTTATCCTCAACAAGAAGTTTGCTTGCAACAATGACCGCTTGCGTACGGCTGTTGACGCCCAACTTTTGCAGAATTGCTGATACATGAGCTTTGACCGTCGCCTCTGAAATGTTAAGTTCATAAGCAATTTGTTTGTTAAGCTTGCCCTCAGTTAAGAAGGTGAGCACACGTATTTGCTGCGGGGTCAATGATGCCATTCGGCGACCTAAATCCTGAGAAGCATCTGGCACTCCTGCTATCATATCAGCTGGAAAAGATGTCTCCCCAGATAAGACTTTTTCTATCGCCTCTTTGATCTCGCGTAGGCTAGATGACTTTGGAATATAACCAGAGGCACCAAATGAAGCTGCGGAGCGTATGACGTCGTCATCTTCAATGGCAGAGACAATGATGACTGGAATTTGCGGTTGAT
Source organism: Alphaproteobacteria bacterium (assembly GCA_038131935.1). Classification (GTDB taxonomy): domain Bacteria; phylum Pseudomonadota; class Alphaproteobacteria; order UBA8317; family UBA8317; genus UBA8317. The sequence continues at coordinate 76,160 of JAYPQH010000030.1, forward strand.
CCGCACGAAGATAGACCAAACCAGAAAAACCTCTCATCCCGGGCATGTTAAGATCCAAAACCATGAGTTCAGCATCTTGATGTCGGCCCAGTGCAGCATAAGCCTCATCATAATCGGAGGTTTCAATGATGCGTATCTGAGGGTCTAAACTTGCGATGGCTTGTGACAGCGCCACACGAAATAAAGGATGATCATCCGCAACAATAATCACGCGTCCTTGAGACATTTTACCAAATCCCTGTTTTTTTGTTTTATGCTCTATTATACCCATCAATCGTTAAGTTGATGTCAACCTTATTTTTTTGATGCTGGGGGCTCATATGACCGTGACCATGCCGGATGACTGTTGGAATAAGTTTCCATTACCTTTTAGAGATGGTGATGGCTTAGAAGTTCATGAGGTTGAACCGGGGGTATCTTGGACAAATTTTACAACCGAAGAAGAACAAAAAGATTAAAAATACAAGGTTTTGAGGGTAGGCTTCATGAATGGGCTGTGTTGGATGATCGCCGAACAATTTTGTTGGTCACCACCTGCGATAGCCTCTCATCAAGCTGGGGCATTTTGGCGCAAAAGTTGGGGGCTGTGAACCTTAAGCTCGACCCTTCTGATGAGGGCTTCATGGCCCGTGCTGCGGGGTTTTTGGCGGCAAGGCGTACATTTGGGACAGAAACACCCGCACTTTCTTGTGAGGGCAAACTATCGCCAACGCAACGGGCTATTCTGCAAGCTTATGGTTCTGCCCTAAAATTGATTGAGGCGCCAACATCACAATTACATGTTGCTGAGTTGGTGCATGCAGGGGTTATGCTTGCTGAGCAGTATGATGCTAGATGTCAGGTATTTTCTATTGATGACGATCCTGATGCGTTTCCTGCCATCCATGCTGTGGGACGCACGGCTTTGGGGCGTCCTCAATTGCTTAGGTTTACTTGGGGGAATATTGATCACCCGCGTGTGAGTTTGGTTGGAAAAGGGGTTGTTTTTGATACCGGTGGTCTAAACCTCAAGCCTGGTCAATCCATGGGTTTAATGCGTAAGGATATGGGGGGCGCGGCTTTTGTGCTCAGTCTGGCATCAGCCATCATGGCAAAAGGTTTGCCCGTCTATTTGGATGTCCTTATCCCTGCTGTTGAGAATGGAATTGGCATAGGTGCGATGCGTCCCGGTGATATTCTCTCAACGCGTGCCGGTATAAGTGTGGAGATTGGCAATACCGATGCAGAAGGCCGTTTGATCTTGGCTGATGCCATGGATTTGGCGGTTGAAGCTCAGCCTGATTTGTTGATTGACGTGGCTACCCTCACAGGTGCTGCAAGGGTTGCCATGGGCTTTGACATAACCCCCTATTTCTCAAGAGACCCCAAAACAAGGGTTGATCTATTGTCTATGTCCCAGAAAATAGGTGATCCATTATGGCCTTTGCCCCTATGGGAACCTTATGAGCGCAAACTTAGATCTGGTTTTGCTGATATCAATAATGTTGGTGATGATGGTTTTGGGGGGGCGATCATCGCTGCCTGTTTCTTGTCAAAATTTTGTGAAGATGTAGAGGACTGGTTACATTTGGATTTGGCAGCATGGGATCATGGAGATCGACCCGGACATCGTAAAGGTGCAGCCATGGCTGGCTGGTTCTCCATTCTAGCTTACCTAGAGGAACGTTATGGATCTTCATGAGCGATTTTCTGATCGGCTGCGTGCGGCACGTGAAGATTTGGCGTGGTCAGGTTTAAAAGGTGATCTGGGCACGGCTCATCTTGTCCCTGGTTTCGTTCGTCAGGTCACCAAACCGCTGGCCCCTTTATGGGATGGTCCTCATCTTGATGCATCCCAGTCCAGTACCTTGGTATTCGGACGTTTGTTTAGGGTTTTAGAAACAGATTCCATGCGTTGTTGGGGGCAAGTGTTGGATGATGGATATGTAGGGTGGATTGATCGTGGGTCGTTGGGTAAGCCCATCCCTACTGACCATGAAGTCATCATGAGGTCCGTGGTCTTGAGCAGAAAGCCGCAACTCAAAAGTCCTCCACGCGATCATCTCCCTCTTGGGGCCAAGGTCCAAGTATTGGGGTGGATAGATAACGGTTTTGCACAAACCCCTAATGGTTTCGTCCCTGCCTCGGCTTTGCGCAAGTCTTATGAAGCCATAGATGCTTCTTTGATCTTACATGTGGGTGAAAGTATGCTTGGTACGCCTTATGTCTGGGGGGGTGGTGGCTATGATGGAATTGATTGTTCAGGGCTTGTACAAGCACTCTATCGCTTGGTGGAACCAGGGGTGTTGCGTGATGCAGACATGCAAGAGCAAACCCTAGGGACTCCATGTGAGGGGGCTCATCTTCCCGGTGATTTGCTGTTTTGGCCGGGGCATGTTGCAATCATGTGGACTCATGGGAGGGTTTTGCATGCATCAGGGCATCATATGCATGTGTTGCTCGAGCCGTGGACGCAAGCCGCTGCACGTTTGGAAAAACAAGTTGGGTCTGTTCGAACCAGACGCCGTCATCCCATCATGGCTGCTTTGATGAGCTCTTTGGTGTAGGTTTGCTTGGGCTGGGAAAAAATCTCTGACGTGGTGCCTTTTTCAATCAGCTTTCCTGCTTTCATAACCAGGATTTCATCGGCCAAAGCTCTGATGACACGGAGATCATGGCTGATAAATATATAGCTCAAATGACGGGTTTCTTGCAGGTGCCGCAGCAAGGAAATGATATGCATTTGAACGGACAAATCCAATGCGGATGTCGGTTCATCAAGAACCAACAAACGAGGGTTGAGAATTAATGCACGGGCTAGTGCAATGCGTTGACGTTGTCCCCCTGAAAATTCATGAGGGTAACGATGGCGCATCTCTGGGTCGAGATCTACTTCCCTCAAAGCCTCTTGCACCATGCGATCACGTTCTTCCGCGGTTAATGAGCGGTGGTGAACCTCAAGTCCTTCTGCCACAATGCGACCAACATCCATGCGCGGAGAAAGGGATCCAAATGGGTCTTGAAAAACAACTTGCATCCGGGCACGCAAGCCAGCGGGCGTTTTTTTCAATCGTTGTAAGTTTTGACCTTCAAAAAGAATATCGCCTTGGGAGGAAAGCAGTCGTAAGATGGCTAAGCATGCCGTTGTTTTGCCAGAACCCGATTCCCCAACAACCCCTAGGGTCCGGCCCTGAGGCAGTGTAAATGAAAGTCCATCTACAGCTTTTATGACATCAACCTGCTTGCGAAGAAGGCCTCGTTTGACAGGGAAATGGACTTTTAGGTTGCTCACTTCGAGTATGTTGTTGTCAGTTGGTTTGCGGATAATGGGGGCTGGGGAGAGGCATTTAAAAGCTTTTGTGTGTAAGGATGCTGTGGCTTACGGAAAATATCATCAACAGCTCCTTGTTCAACGACACAACCTTGCTGCATGACACTGACATGATGAGCCATGGCCTGAACCACATGCAGGTCATGGCTAATCATCAAGATAGCCAAGCCAAATTGTTCGTTAAGGGTTTTTAGAAGATCTAAAATTTGCGCTTGGACAGTCACATCAAGGGCTGTTGTGGGCTCGTCTGCAATGAGCAATGCTGGTGACTTGGCCAGCGCCATGGCAATCATGACACGTTGCCGTTGTCCACCTGAAAGCTCATGTGGATAGGCCTGGCAGCGCTGTTCTGGGTCGCGGATACCCACTTGGTCTAGCAACGTAACAACGCGTTTGGGGATGTCTGCTTTAGGAACCCCTACAAGTTCTAACGCTTCACCAATTTGCTTTATTACACGGTGCAAAGGGTTGAGGGATGTCATGGGTTCTTGAAAGATATAACCCAGAGACTCTTTGCGTAACATCACTTGATGGGCAGGGGTTAAGGTTTCTCCACGGAACAACAATGCACCGCTGCATTGAGCAGATGGGGGTAGAAGTCCTCCAATCGAAAGTCCTGTCAGGGACTTCCCAGAACCCGATTCTCCAACAATCGCATGGATAGCACCAGGGTTGATGCTGATATTGACGCCATTCACCACTGGTGGGTTCGGGCCAAATTGGATGGTTAGGTCTTTTATATCAAGAAGTGGGCTCATGAATCAGATCCTTGAAAGGTTTTTCGAGGGTCTAAGGCGTCACGCACGGCCTCTCCAAAAAAAACCAAAAGGGATAAGGTTAAAGCAATCACCACAAAGCCTGTGATGGCCAACCATGGCGCTTCCAAATTGTTTTTGCCTTGACGGAGTAACTCGCCCAAAGAAGCTGACCCAGCAGGCATACCTAGTCCTAAAAAATCCAAAGAGGTGAGGGTTGTGATGCCCGCATTCAATATAAAAGGCATAAAGGTTAGTGTGGCGACCATGGCATTGGGTAGGATATGGCGTGTCATGATGGTGCGATCTGAGACGCCTAAGGCACGGGCTGCGCGCACATATTCAAAATTTCTGGCGCGAAGGAATTCCGCACGAACCACCCCTACCAAGGTAACCCAGGATGTCGCGGCCATGATAGCCAACAAAATCCAAAAGCCAGGTGTGAATACCGCAGAAAGGATGATCAACAGATAGAGGTAGGGGATGGCGTTCCATATTTCCACAAATCGCTGAAATAACAAATCAACCCAGCCACCAAGATAGCCCTGAATAGCGCCTGCCATGACACCAATGAAGGAGGATACCAACGTCAACAGGATGCCAAACAAAACAGATATACGAAAACCGTAAATAAGTCGTGCCAAGACATCTCGTTGTTGATCATCTGTTCCCAACCAATGTCGTGAAGATGGTGGGGCAGGGGCAGGTTCATTCAAATCAAGGTCGTGGGTATCATAAGAAAAGGGGATTAATGGCCAAAGCATCTTGCCATCACCTTGCTTAATCAGATCTTGAATAAAGGGATCTTTGTAATCAGGTTCCAAATCAAATTCACCACCAAAGGTGGTCTCGGGATAATAGAACAAAATAGGTGTATAAATTTCTCCCTTATAGGAGATATAAATTGGTTTATCATTCGCAAGAAATTCTGCACCTAGAGAGAGCAAAAACAAGAACAAAAAAATGATAGAAGCATAAAACCCGCGTTTGTTTGCGCGAAATAAAGCCCAACGTCTTTGGTTAATGGGGTCTTTGATCCAGGTCATGACAGATTTCGGCTTTCAAAATCTATGCGCGGGTCAATCAATGTGTAGGTTATATCCGTGATTAAACCCATCACGAGACCGATCAAGGAAAAAATAAATAAGGTGGCGAACACAACGGGGTAATCACGCTGTAAAGCTGCTTCAAATGCAAGCAAACCCAAGCCATCCAACGAAAAAATAGTTTCGATCAGTAAAGAGCCTGTGAAAAATAGCGATACAAATGCTGCTGGAAATCCTGCGATCACGATAAGCATCGCATTTCTGAATACATGTCCATAAAGCACCTTGCGGTCGGATAGGCCTTTTGCCCGTGCGGTTATGACATACTGCTTAGAGATTTCATCGAGGAATGAATTTTTGGTCAACAATGTTAAGGTGGCAAAGCCAGAAATAGACATTGCCAACACAGGTAGGGTGATATGCCAAAAATAATCCAAGACCTGTTGGAAAAAAGTCATTTGATCTGCATGATCAGAGGCAAGACCTCTTAGCGGGAAAATAGAGAAAAATGACCCCCCAGCGAAGAGAACAATCAACAAAATACCAAATAAAAACCCAGGAATCGCATAACCAACCACCACAAGAAAGGAGGTCACAACGTCAAATTTGGTTCCATCAAGAACGGCTTTTCGGATCCCAAGCGGTATGGATATCAGATAGGACAACAAGGTGGTCCAGAGTCCCAATGAAATGGATACAGGCAACTTCTCAATAATGAGATCAATCACCGCTATGGAGCGAAAATAACTCTCGCCAAAATCAAATCTTATGTAATCCCACAACATGATGGCAAAGCGTTCATAGGCAGGCTTGTCAAAACCAAATTGTTTTTCCAGTTCCGCGATAAAAGCTGGGTCTAGCCCTTGGGATCCTCGATAGTCACTATTGGCTGTGCTGGCGACATCCCCCGTTGCGCCGCCTGTTACCCGTGAGAGGACAGAGCCATGGTCACCTTGCAGTTGCGCAATCATTTGTTCAACGGGGCCGCCTGGAGCAAATTGAATGATGGCAAAATTGATGAGCATAATCCCCAAAATGGTAGGGATCATGAACAAAAGTCGCCGCAGGATATAGTGACTCAAGGCTTCACCCACCAGATTTCTGGGAAGCCAATGTCATGGCTAGGGAATGGTTCTGGATGGTCAAGTTTGGCATCATAGGCAATACGTTCACCAGGAAAATACCAATTGGGCACCAAATAATGTCCCCATAACAAAACACGGTCGAGTGCACGGCATGCTGCGATCAACGCCTGTCGGTCTTCCGCGAAGATAATGGCATCCACCAAACTGTCCACAACAGGGTCAGAGACCCCCATGAGGTTTCTGCTGCCAGGCCTATTGGCTGCATCACGCGACCAAAAATCACGTTGTTCATTTCCTGGACTGGTTGATTGTGCAAACCCTGCAGACACCATGTCAAAATCAAATTCTTCCAATCTTTTTTCATATTGGGCCGCATCCACCATCCTGATACGCGCCTCAATGCCAAGGTCACCAAGATTGTTGACAAAAGGAGCGACAACCCTCTCACTATCCGCATTGTTAATGAGAAATTCTAGGGTGAATGGCTCACCCTCAGCATTGATAAGGCGGCCATTGTTGAGTGACCATCCTGCCTTTTTCAATTCAGATAACGCCATGCGCAGTTGACGTCGGCGTTGATAGCCCCCTTGTTCTTCACCAGGGATGATCACGGGAGACGTGAAGATTCCCTTTGGGAGTTGATCAGCAAATGGCTCTAACAATGCAAGTTCCTGGCCTTCAGGCAGTCCACGCGCTGCCAACTCAGAGCCTTGGAAGTAGCTTTTCGTTCGAAAATATTGATCAAAGAAAAGATTTTTATTGAGCCAAGCGAAGTCAAACATTCTTGCAAGTGCTTGGCGCACCAGGGGATCGGAAAACTTTGATCGGCGGGTGTTGAAGACAAAGCCTTGCATAGGTTTTACCCCAGCCAATGGCACCGATTGCCTCACGACATCCCCTTTGAGAAATCTTGGGAAATCATAGCCTGTTGCCCAACGCTTGGCTTGGTTTTCGGTGTGGTAATCATAAACACCCGTTTTGAAAGCCTCAAAAGCAACGGCAGGATCTCGAAAATATTCTACCCGAATTTGGTCAATATGATGCAAGCCTTTTCGGCTTGCTGTCTGATCTGCCCAGTAATCACGTCGTCGCTGATAGGTGATTTGTTTTCCAACATCGACATCACTCACCATGTAAGGGCCAGAGGTTATCAATGGTATGAGCGAAGATTCATCAAAGGCACGTTCTTGAAAACTATCGGTGAAGAAAATAGGCAATTGGCTAACAATAAAGGGAAGTTCACGGTTGTTTTTTTCATTGAATTCAAAACGGATGGTTTGAGGACCTGTGACGGTGATGTTTGAAACATTTTTGTAATAATAACGGAAAAAAGGGCGCCCTTTATCCCTTAACAACGAGAAACTTTCTTGGATATGTCGCGGGGTAATAGGTTGTCCATTGGAGAAGGTGGCACGCGGATCAATCGCAAATTCCACCCAAGAGAAATCTTCAGGATGACGTAATTTTTCAGCGATGAGTGGATATTGTACGGAAGACTCATCCAAAGATCTTGTCATTAAGCTATCAAGGGTGAAGCCAATGCCTGTAACAGGGTTTCCTTTGAGAATAAATGGATTGACGCTATCAAAACTTCCAATCGCCGCTAGCCGCACCGCACCTCCTTGAGGTGAATCAGGGGTGGCATAATCAAAATAAGAGAACCCAGTTTTGTATTTGGGAGGGTTCTCCAAACTTAAAGAGAATTGCCAAGACGGGTTAGCGTGCGCCGAAAACCCCCATAAACCAATTAAGAGAATCCATAATGCCTTCATGTTTACTCCCTTAACAAACCCTACCACGAATATGTGGGGTTTTGTGTCGATCAAACAACCATTTTGGATGTAAAAAAGGCGGTAAGGACCTAATTGGCGGCTGGCAATGCAGCTGGGTTGTCAGACAAGCTTCTCAAATAGGCAATAATTGCGGCGCGATCCTCTGGTTTTTTAAGCCCAGCAAATCCCATTTTTGTTCCAGGAGCCCAATCTTTAGGATTGTGTAAGAAGCCATCAAGGTTTTCATAATTCCATTGATCACCGTTGGCATTCATGCCTGCGAGCACCTCTGAGTAGCCAAAGCCATCAGCATGACCAATCGGTCCATTGACCAAACCCCATAAATTTGGACCAACTTTGTTGGCGCCACCGTTGTCAAAAGAGTGGCAACCAGCGCACTTCTTGGCGACTTTGGTGCCCTTATTGGTCAAATCTGACACATCCATTGAGGCGAGTAGCATGACGGTGGAAACCTCTTCCACAGCCTGAGCTGTTTCGGTTGCTGGTTCAGGCTCAGGAACGGCAACTGCATAAGCAGGCTCTTCCAGTTTGTCTTCGTGAAAAATAACTTCTGCGAAAAAACCAGAAAGCAGAACCACAAGCACGGCAGTCAATACACCACCAGCAATTTTGTTGATTTCCATCATGTCCATAACAGACCACCTCTTATGTTCGTCACGTTTCTCTTTGCCCTGCATAATGCGAGAAATAGGGTTTGCTCAAGGGGTAAATGCGGTTCAAGGAGACGCAGGGGCATTTATGACAGCAAAAAAGATCTAAATTGGCGATTTTCACACCCTTATACTTTTGTTGATGCTGCGTTGTGGGGCAATAAATGTAATTCAATGCCAATTTGTTCATACAAACTTCGTTTGAATGGGACGATGCAATCCAGCAACTCCTCATAATGGAACCATGACCAGGCTCTAAATTCTGGATGTTCGGTGGCAATGTTGATATCAGCGTCGCGGCCCAAATAGTCCAACAAAAACCATTTTTGCCTTTGACCACGATACCGACCCTTCCAAATGGTGGCTTGGAGGTCTTCAGGCAGGTCATAATCAAGCCACATAGATGTCACAGCCTTGATCTTAGCCTTGTCTGTCCCTATTTCTTCCAGCAATTCGCGAAAAATGGTTGTTGATGGGGCCTCTCCCTCATCAATTCCGCCTTGGGGCATCTGCCAGGCTGGTTCAGGATTATCAAGTCGCTGTGCAGCGAATACGCGGCCATCTTTATGACGCAATACTGCGCCTACACCAAGTCGATAGGGTTTTTGAAACAGCATCTCGTCCTCTTTTTTTGTGGGTTTGAGATTTCCATAATGCCTATATGTTGCGATGTCATGTTGACCGAGGCAGGTCAAGAATATTTGAACATGTGCACCATGGTATGGCGTTGCTTAAAAAATAGAGATAAGTCGAACGATTATGAGCATCATGATTATTATACCCGCCCGCATGGCATCAACGCGGCTTCCTGGAAAACCTTTGGCAGACATTGGTGGGAAGCCGATGATTGGTCATATGATTGATATTGCACAACGATCAGGTCTGGGGCCTGTCTTGGTGGCTGCCGGAGATCAAGCCATTGTAGATGCAGTGGCCGATGTACCCGTTATTTTAACGGATCCTGACTTGCCTTCAGGATCAGATCGGATTGAGCAAGCATTGCAGGCCTCTGGAGCGACACCAGAAATCGTGGTTAATCTGCAAGGTGATGTTCCTCTTCTTGACCCTGCTGCACTGCGTGATTGTGTGGAAATTTTACAAGTTTCTGATGCGGACATTGCAACCCTTGTTGTTGCCGTGCCACGCTTGGATATTGCCGATGATACATCCTCCGTTAAGGCCGTTGTTGATTGGAAAGACCAACAATTGGGGAAAGCGTTGTATTTTTCTCGTGCGGCGGTACCTTTCGGTCAAGATCCTTTATATTATCATGTCGGTATCTACGCTTATAAGAGGCAATCCCTAGCAGAATTTGTTGCAGCCCCACCTCATCCTTTGGAAGAGATTGAAAAATTGGAGCAATTACGCGCTCTGGGGTTGGGTATGCATATTGCGGTAGGACGCACCCAAGAAATTCCTCTTGGGGTGGACACGGCAGCTGATCTTGAGAAGGCCCGTCAAATAGTACAAAGGAAAACCCATGAGCCTTGATGAATATCTCTCTTTATCGCACCCCAAGTTACACGCCTTGGGCGGTAGCCCAGAGCAAACAATCGTTTTTCAAGGGGAGGCTGGTGCATACTCCCACTTGGCCTGTATCGAGGCTGCGCCTGATATGGTGCCTTTGGCTTGTGGAACATTTGAGGAGGCAATCGATAAGGTCCTTGATGGTGAGGCTTCTAGGGTTCTACTGCCAGTAGAAAATTCTATTTATGGTCGGGTTGCAGATATCCATCACCTTCTTCCCTCATCAGGTCTATTTATCGTGCAAGAGCATTTTATGCGGATACAGCATATGTTGTTAGGTTTGCCGCAAGCCAAGATGGCTGATGTGCTCACGGCAAAATCACATGCGATGGCATTGGGTCAATGTATGCGTAACCTCAAGACATTTGGTATCAAAGCTATTCAAGGTGCAGACACGGCTGGTTCTGCTCGGGAAATTGCAGAGCAAGGTGAACCTCATCAATCTGCCATTGCGTCCCAGCTGGCTGCGGCCATTTATGACCTTCAAATCCTCAAAGAAGGTATTGAAGATGAAGCCCATAATACCACAAGGTTTTTGGCCATGTCTGCACAACCTCGAGATGCGGAACCGCATGGCGATGTGATGACGACATTTGTCTTTCAGGTTCGGAATGTGCCCGCATCTTTGTACAAAGCATTGGGTGGTTTTGCCACCAATGGTGTGAATATGACAAAGCTGGAGAGCTATCAAATTGAAGGAAGCTTCCAAGCTACACAGTTTTATGCTGACATTGTCGGTCATCCAGAGGATGAACATGTGCGCCGTGCGCTGGAAGAACTGGAATTTTTCTCAAGAAAATTGACCATTTTGGGCGTGTATCCTCAGCATGAGTTTCGTAAGCTCATTACTTTGTGAGCATATAAACCAGTTAGCAGGCGGAAAACTTCGCAAAAAACATCATCATGCTTGCGTGATGGGATTGAAAATCTTACATAGGAGTTTGGGAGGTTGGCGCGGACGGAATCCTCGCGAACCCGGTCAGGTCCGGAAGGAAGCAGCCGTAACGAGTCTTTTTCGGGTCGTCGCCAATCTCCTTGATGATATCTTCCCACTGAAGAAGGTTCTATCTTTCTAGCGAGGACCTTGAGGCAAGCGATACTGCTCGTTTGGCGAATGAGACGCAAATGGTGCGGGTATATGCCTTGGGGATGGTGAGTGATCTTTGATGGTGGATATATCAAGATTGTTGGTGTGACATAGTTTTTTACTGTTTTTTTTGTTAAAAACAACTTCAACCGGTGTTTGTGGGGGATAAGACTGAGAAATGCTTGAGCAAGTTACTGTGGCGCAGAAACAACTCGGCTACTTGGTATTGGCCCGAAAATATCGGCCTCAAAAATTTTCTGATTTGGTGGGGCAAGAAGCCCTTGTGCGTACCCTGCAGCACGCCTTTTCAAGCGGGAGAATTGCCCATGCATTCATGCTCACAGGTATCAGGGGGTAGGCAAAACCACCACCGCACGCATCATTGCGAAAGGACTGAATTGCGCATCGACCTCAGAGCCAACGATGGAGCCATGTGGCCAGTGCGGTCCATGCCTTGGAATTGCTCAAGGCCGGCATGTTGATGTTTTGGAAATGGATGCCGCATCACGAACGGGCATAGATGATATCCGTGAAATTCTTGATTCTGTTGCGTATAAACCTGTGGAAGCTCGCTACAAATTATACATCATTGATGAGGTGCATATGCTGTCCAAAGCGGCGTTTAATGGGCTGCTGAAGACATTGGAAGAACCCCCACCTCATGTGAAGTTTCTTTTTGCAACCACGGAAATCAAAAAAGTCCCTGTTACGGTTTTGTCGCGTTGCCAGCGTTTTGATTTACGTCGCATAGAAGTCTCAGAAATCGCAAGTTACTTGGATCATGTTTGCCAAAAAGAGCAAGTTGATGCTGAGCCCCATGCGTTGAAGCGCCTCGCGCGGGCGTCAGAGGGGTCTATGCGAGATGCCCTGTCTATGTTGGATCAAGCTATTGCCCATGATGGCGGTCAAAAGCTGACAGCTTCCGTCGTTGAGGCGATGCTCGGTTTGATGGATGAGGGGCGAAAGGTCGATCTTTTAGAGGATCTTCTATCTGGACGTATCGCGGAGGCTCTGCATCTGCATGATGAGTTGTTTCGTTCAGGTGCGGATCCTGTTTCCACCATCGCAGATTTGGCTGGTTTGGTGCATGAGCTGACGCGTTTGAAAATTGATCAAGAATTTCCCATGGAGGAAAAATTTCCATCAGACATCGCAAAGAAGTTGTTGGATATTGCAGCAGCTATGGATATTGGCGTCTTGGTACGCCTATTTGACATGCTGGAAAAAGCATTCCAGCACATCCAATTATCGGAACAAAAGAAAGCAGCTCTTGATATGGCGCTGATCCGTATTGCCTACACTTCCGTTCAGCCAACCCCTGGCGACGTGGTGCGGATGATACAGGAAAACAAATCACAGGCCATTGATGCACAGCCAAAGACGAAACCGGAACCTCAAAACGAAACAGTATCAACCCAAAGTTTGCCGAATTTTGAGGCTATAATGGCTGCCCTAGATGACCAAAGAGAAGTCACACTTTCGCGTGAGGTCATGCGTTATCTCCGCATTGAACAATGCCGTGACGGTTATCTTGAGATGGGTTTGGCGGATGGTGCTCCCAAAGATATAGCCAACAGGTTAAAGCAGTTCTTGCATCGATATACAGGATCAAATTGGGTTGTTTCCGTTGTGCAATCGATCAAGCCAACAGAACAAGAACGACAAGAACATTTGAAAGAACAGTTGCGTCAACGGGTGGTGGAATCACCATTTGCGCGGATGCTCAGAGAACATTTCCCAGGCGCCCAATTGACAGACGTTAAAGAAATTCAACAGACACAAACCCCTCAAACCAGGAGAGCAGCCGATGTTTAAAGGTCTAGGCAATATGGCCGGCATGATGAAACAAATGCAAGAAATGCAGTCTAAAATGGCGGAGGTGCAAGACCGTTTGGACGACATAGAAGTCATTGGAAGTGCCGCAGCAGGTTTGGTGCAAATCACAGCAACAGCCAAAGGAGAAGTAAAGCAATGTCGTATTGACCCCTCACTGTTGGCAGATGGGGATATATCTATCATCGAAGATTTGGTTGTTGCTGCGGTGAATGACGTTCGAGAAAAAGCTGCGTCCAAAACCCAAGAGGAAATGGCAGAATTAACCAAAGGCTTGCCATTACCTCCTGGCTTTAACCTCGGATGAAGTTAGCCATAGGTCAAAGATCATGAATGACACGTTTCAGGTGGCTTCAGAGCTAGAGCGGCTGATCAAATTGCTGGCAAAACTACCTGGTTTAGGACCACGATCTTCCCGGCGCATGGCCCTTCAAATGTTAACCCAACGTGAGCTGCTGCTAGAGCCTATCAGAGAAGCATTGGCTGCAGTGGCAGATCAGGTGGGTGAGTGTCAGCATTGTGGCAATCTTGACACGCGACAACCATGTACCATTTGCGCCAATCCACGTCGCAATTCAAAAGAGTTATGTCTTGTGGAAGCCGTTGGCGATTTGTGGGCTATGGAGCGCAGTGGTGCGTTTCAGGGGCGCTATCTGGTATTAGGTGGCTTGATGTCTGCTTTGGAGGGTGTTGGCCCTGAACAGTTGCGCTTGCACCGGTTGGAAAATGCAATTGGTGAAGGTGCACAGGAAATCATCATGGCATTACCTGCGACGATGGAAGGGCAGGCCACGGCTCATTATATTGCTGAGATGGTGCGACCACATCAAGTCCATATCAGCAGTTTGGCAAGGGGGATTCCATTGGGTGGTGAGTTGGACTATCTCGATGATGGAACGTTAAAATTGGCTTTTGGTACGCGACAACGGATATAAAGGCGCGTGAGAAGCCTGAATTGTTAAAAGGAATTTGTGATGGCTATCCTTGAGATATTAACCGCACCTGATCCACGGCTTGAAGAAGTTTGCAAACCGGTCGAGGCTGTTGATGCATCTATACGTCAACTGATGGATGATATGTTGGAGACCATGTATGACGCGCCAGGAATTGGCTTGGCAGCTATCCAGGTGGGTGTGCATAAGCGGGTGATTGTTGTGGATGTGGCAAAAGATGGTGAGGAACCTAACCCTATTCGCATGGCCAACCCGGAAATCATAGACGAAGATGAAGAGCTCTCCGTTTATCAAGAAGGTTGTTTGTCTGTGCCGGACATCTTTGAAGATGTCACCAGACCCAAGCGTTGCGTTGTGCGTTACCTAGATGAGCACAATCAGCCCAATGAATTGGCCATGGACGGCTTGCTTGCAACCTGCGTGCAGCATGAAATTGATCATTTGAATGGTATCTTGTTTATCGATCATCTCTCACGTTTAAAAAAGACGATGGCGATAAAAAAACTTGTAAAACGGCGCAAGCTGAAGGCAGCATCATAAATCCATGGCGCGTATATTTTTTATGGGCACCCCAGAATTTGCCCAGCATAGTTTGGAAGCACTTGTTGCATCCCCACATGAAGTGGTGGCGGTGGCAAGCCAACCCCCACGGCGTTCTGGTCGAGGCATGAAGGAACGTTTAAGCCCCGTTCATGAATATGCATGCCAACATGATATTCCCGTGATAACACCCCTTAGGCTGCGTGATCCTGTTGTGCAGCAGGAAATGGCATCATTTGATGCAGATTTGGCCATTGTCGCTGCATATGGATTGCTTTTGCCTAGCGCTGTGTTGGGTATGTTCCCATTGGGATGTATGAATTTGCATGCGTCTTTATTGCCTCGTTGGCGTGGTGCTGCCCCCATTCAGAGGGCGATCATGGCAGGTGATGATGAGACCGGGATTTGCTTTATGCGCATGACAGAAGGCCTTGATGAAGGTCCTGTCCATGACCGCGTACATTGCACCATCCATGAAAACGATACCTTCATGGATGTACATGATCGATTGACACAATTGGCATCAGTCCATGTGGTTTCATGGGTCGATGACTTGGTTGCAGGTGTATCTCAGCCTGTTGAGCAAACACATGAAAAGGCTGTTTATGCATCCAAAATCACCAAGGCAGAGGCGGAATTATCCTTTGCTCAATCAAGCCAAATTATTGCCCGCAAGATAAATGCTTTGTCACCCTTTCCTGGTGCTTTTGTTATGCTGGATGGTCAAAGAATTAAATTTCTCCGTGCCCAAGCATGTGATCAAGATATCCAAAAGCCTCAGGGATCTATTCTAGACGTCAATGATCAAGGCGTTGATATAGCATGCGCACAAGGCGTTGTCCGCATAACAAGACTGCAACGTGCCGGCAAAGGCCCCCAGGATGTGGCTGAATTTTTGCGCGGCTTTTCTTTTCCCCAAGATGGAATTTTAGGCTGATGCCACGTTACTTCTTGTTGATTGAGTATCATGGTGGTGCATTTTCTGGGTGGCAGCGTCAGCATGATCAGCCATCAGTGCAAGCGGTTATTGAAGATGCCTGTGCGCAATTGGGAGAACGTGATGTTTTGGTCTATGGCGCAGGGCGCACAGATGCGGGTGTTCATGCCCGTGGAATGGTGGCGCATGTGGATATGCAACGTGAATGGCCCGAGCGTAAGCTGCCGCTGGCGCTGAATGCGCATATTGCAAGATCTGATGTGGCTATTTTGAAAACGTTCAGGGTAGGAGACGATCATCATGCAAGGTTTGATGCCGTGGCAAGAACCTATGAGTTTCGGTTTCTTGATCATGCTGTCCGTTCACCTTTGCGCCATGGTCAAGTTTGGTACCGGAACAAAATATTGCAAGCTGATGTGATGCATCATGCGGCCCAATGTTTGATCGGTCGACATGATTTGACAACATTTCGTTCGACGCAGTGTCAGGCAAAGTCACCGATTAGGACCATTACAAAAGTGGATATTACACGCCAGGCCGATGAAGTTTTGATGACTGTGACGGCACCATCTTTTTTACATAATCAAATACGCTCCCTAGCCGGAAGTTTAGATTTGGTGGGTCAAGGGAAATGGTCAGCTGAGAATTTTGCTGATGCATTGAAGGCTTGTGATCGTTCAGCCTGTGGGCCCGTGGCTCCAGCTGAAGGTCTTTGTCTCACGGAGATACAATATGCCGCAGACATTCAACGTATAATAGATCAAGAGTCCAGCGTAATTTAGGTAACTTGGTCAAAAAAACATTTTGGTTTGGGGCTGTTTTGTTTGATCAAATGCCATAGTTCTGGTGAAATACAGACTTGAGTAGAGTCTTGAAAGGACGAAACATGAGGTTTGCTCTTCTGACAGGTGCCGTGGTTGGGGCTATGATTGGCCTTGCGATAGAGGTTGTCGATTCGTCTCGACCTCGCGTCGAGGCTGCCGATGTTGAGACATATAAGCAGTTGAATTTGTTTGGGGAGATATTTGATCGCGTCAAAGAAAATTACGTCTCTGAAACATCAGACAAAGAGCTGATCAACGCGGCTATCAATGGAATGCTTTCCAAGTTAGACCCACACTCAGCCTTTCTTGATGCCGAAAGTTTTAAAGCCATGCGTATCCAAACCAAGGGAGAGTTTGGAGGGTTGGGCATTGAAGTCGGAATGGAGAATGGTTTGGTAAAAGTCATTTCACCTATCGATGATACACCGCTGCGCGTGCAGGTATGAAGTCTGGTGATCTTATTGTAAAATTAGATGATGCAGAGGTGATGGGGCTTACGTTACGTGAAGCCGTCGATTTGATGCGTGGTGAAGTGGGCAGGTCCATTCGCTTGTCGGTCAAACGTCCTGGTGTCGAGGATCTGTTGGAGATTACCATTGTACGCGATGTGATACGTCTTAGACCCGTACGCCACCGGGTTGAAGATGATATTGGGTATGTCAGGGTCGTGACCTTTAACGAACATACGACCGAAGAGTTAGAAAAAGCGACGGCAGATTTGATTGAAAAGATAGGTTTATCAAACCTGAAGGGCTTTGTGTTGGATTTGCGTAACAATCCTGGAGGGTTGCTCAACCAAGCGGTGCAAGTAAGTGACGCTTTCCTAGAGCGTGGAGATATTGTTTCGACCCGCGGAAGAGAGAAGGATTCAGAAGTCCGCTACGCGGCCCGTCGCGGAGATATTTCTCAAGGAAAGCCCCTTGTGGTGTTGGTCAATGGCGGAAGTGCATCTGCTTCAGAAATCGTCGCGGGTGCGCTTCAGGATCATGGACGGGCGCTGATTTTGGGGACAAAAACATTTGGGAAAGGCTCTGTGCAAACCATCATTCCGGTGGGGCCTCAAGGTGCGCTAAAGCTCACAACAGGGTTGTATTACACCCCATCTGGTCGTTCCATCCAGGCCGCTGGTATCATTCCTGATCTTGAGATTGAACAAGGACGCTTGGAAACCAATGATAATGGGCAAAAACCGCGCAAAGAAGCAGATTTGCGTGGACGTTTGGACAACCCTGATGGTGACGCAGGCCAACCAGTTCAACCGAAAGATGATCAAGTGCTGGAAGAAAAAAGTGATTACCAGTTAACTTATGCGTTGAACCTGTTGCGTGGTTTGTCCAAGCTTAAATGAAGCTAGGACGCAGGTGGGGGGCCAGGAGGTTGAGGCAAATCTCCTAATCCTCCACTGAGAACGATGGCAACATACGTGCTGAGCATATCAATGGCGACGATGGCCGTTGCACTCCATCCCCCAATACTCAGAAGTGATTTTGCAATTCGCCAGCGATAGATCATCAAATAAACACCCACAACCATAAGAATAATTTGGGCCCCGATCGCTCCGGTCGCACTACTTGCGAGCAAAAAAATAGGAAGAATGCTGATAGCTTCAATAACAACATTTGACCAATTCCAACCCACAAGAAAGCTAAGGACGTGATTTTTACGATCAATCAATACCGCTAAAGGGATCATAATGATGGGAAAAGTGACCCAACGAAGAATGTAATACCATATGTCAAACTTCATGAGGTTGGCGTTGGAACCATCAGGCGTGGTAAATTCAAGGGTAGAAAGCATAAGGTGAAGGGGAAGAACAATAAGCGGGGCCAAAAAAGAGACAGCGACCCCATGAAGGCTTAAGTCAAAAGCGTCTTTTGCATTCGGTTTGTTTGCCAAAAAACCAATGGCTCCGCGCAAACCTGCTTGTATAGATGCCCCTATTGCTTGCATCACAGACCATAAAAACGCTGTAAAAATTTCAGGTAGACTTGGTGTAGCGTTTCCAAGTCAGCCATCATTACCCGTTCATCAATTTGGTGCATGGTCGCGCCAATAACACCATATTCCATGACCGGACAAATCTCTTTGATGAAGCGACCATCTGAGGTGCCTCCAGTTGTTGAGAGCTCGGGACGACGTCCTGTTACGGCTTCAATAACGTCTTGGAGGCTGTGGGCATGGGTTGTGTCATCCATGACGAAACTTGTTCCCGAGCAGCTCCATTCAAATGTAACCTGATCTGAGCAACCTGATTGATGAATGAGGTCACGGATATGGGCTTCCAAGGCCCATTCATCATGCGCATCGTTAAACCGAATATTAAACCTTGCACTTGCTTGGGCTGGGATAATGTTGGTGACGGCATTGCCGACATCTATGCTTGTGATTTCCAAATTGCTGGGTTGGAAATGTTCTGTTCCATCGTCCAAATGCCAATTTTTGAGTTTGTGCAGAATGTCGAGTAGTTTGGGAACGGGATTGTCGGCGCGATGAGGGTAGGCGACATGCCCTTGGGTTCCTTCAACATGAATAACACCATTAAACGAGCCGCGTCTGCCTACTTTGATCATATCGCCCATATGTGATGGGTTGGTAGGCTCTCCAATCAGGCATAAGTCAGGTATCATGTTATGTTCACGTAACCATTCTACCTGCCGGCGGGTTCCATTGATCGCTGCACCTTCTTCATCTCCGGTGATGATGAGAGACATCTGAACATCTGGATACTGGGTAACAAAGCGCTCGGCAGCAACCACAAATGCCGCAATTGCCCCCTTCATATCTGAGACCCCACGACCGACAATCATGCCGTCATCAATATGCATTTGGAATGGATCTGATCGCCACTCATCAAGGGGGCCTGGAGGAACCACATCCGTATGACCAGCAAAAGCCAGATGCGGTCCTTGCTCACCCCGATGTGCAATCAAATTCATGACCCGCTCTTCTCCCTCGCCAAATGGTAGAAGATGCGTTTGAAACCCACTCTGTTCCAGCCTGTTGGCCAAAAATGCCAACAGTCCCTCATCTTTTGGGGCCACTGATGGATAGCTAACCAATTCTGCTGTGAGGGCTATCACGGGAGAGAGATGTTGGTCCGTCATTTGTTTACTCAATCCCTCAACAGCTCATTAATACCTGTTTTGGAACGTGTCTGTGCGTCCACTGTTTTGACAATGACGGCGCAGTAGAGTGATGGACCTCCACGTGGGTCAGGTAGGCTACCAGGGACCACAACAGAATAGGCTGGTACCTCACCTCGATGAACTGTTCCTGAAGCACGGTCAATAATTTTTGTAGATGCACCAAGATAAACGCCCATGGATAATACAGAGCCCTCGCGCACAATCACACCTTCGGCGACCTCTGAACGCGCGCCTACAAAGACGTTATCCTCAATGATGACAGGGCCAGCCTGTAAGGGCTCAAGAACCCCGCCTATACCGGCACCACCTGAAATGTGACAATTCTTACCGATTTGCGCACAAGATCCCACCGTCGCCCAAGTATCAACCATGGTGCCCTCATCAACATAGGCGCCCAAATTTACAAACGATGGCATCAAGACCACGCCTGGTGCGACAAAAGCTGAATGACGAACAATGGCCCCGGGTACAGAACGGAAGCCTGCATCTGTAAAGTTTTTGGCATCCCAATGGGAAAACTTTGATGGCACTTTATCCCACCAATTGGCATGTCCAGGGCCGCCAGAAATCACCTCCATGGGGTTGAGGCGGAATGATAACAACACAGCCATTTTCAGCCATTGATGAACAACCCACTGGCCGTCCTCATTGCGCGAGGCCACCCTGAGTTGACCATTGTCCAAATAGGTTAGGGCCTCTTTGACCGCATCACGTATTTCTCCTTTGGTGTTGGCATTGACGCTGTCGCGCTGTTCAAAGGCAGTTTCGATGATGTTCTGCAATGTTTGATGGTCCATGGTCCCGCTCCGTCGATTTGTTTCATTACCTCAATATGGTATCTCTATGACGGGAATCCATGGCTGGACGCAATGCCTGCGTCAAGTTGTTGAGGTAAATTTTCTAAAATCCATTCCAAATGTTGGCAAAGTGTTGTGGCACATCTATCCCAAGATGGATGCATTGTAACCGGTTCCTCACCAATATGAAATGTGCGAAACCCAAATTTTTGAGCCATGTTCAGGTTAGGTATGTTGTCTTCAAACATAGCATGCGCATGGGGAGGATAGCCACTTTGCTGCAAAAGATAGTTAAACCCCATGCGATGCGGCTTGGGTTTGTATTGGGTATGTTCAATCCCCACGATATCGTGAAACAAAGATAGGATGTCCATTTTTTGTAAAATGGTATGGGCATGTTCTAAGGGACCATTGGTAAACACCCATTTCTGTCCTGGAAGTAAGGAAATCAGCTGTTTTGTCTGAGGGCAGGGTGTAATGGTGGAATAGTCAATATCATGCGCGTAAGCTAAAAAATGTTGTGGGGACAATCCATGGATATGATGCAACCCATGTAACGTAGCCCCAAAATGCTGCCAGTAATGCCGGCGACGGAGGTTGGCGTCTGTCCAGGGAAGTCCTGTCATCTGCGCAATATAATTGGTCATGCGCTTGTCAATTTGTGGGAAAATGTCGGACCTTGCATCATAGATGGTATTGTCTAGGTCGAAGACCCATACATCAATATCCCTAAGCCATGCTGCCATCAGCGGTGAACCAATGTTCCAGCCCCATGTTCTGTAAACAATTCAAGCAAAACAGCATGTGGAGCTCTACCATCCATAACGACTGCAGCTTCAACACCATGATGCAACGCATTGATACAGGTCTCCAGTTTGGGGATCATGCCACCTGTTGCGATATTGTTATCAACCAAATGTTGTGCATCGTCTTTGGACATTTTGGGAATAACATCGCCATCTGCATTTTTAACCCCGGCAACATCAGTCAACAACAAAAGACGGGTAGCCCCAATGGCTGCGGCGACCGCTCCGGCTGCGGTATCCGCATTGATGTTGTATGTCTCACCTTGCTCTCCAAAGCCTACAGGTGCAATTACCGGGATAACATCAGAACCAAAGAAGACTTCTAGGATATCTGGTGTTACCTGAAGGGGTTCGCCGACGAAACCTAAGTCTATGAAGCGCTCAATATTGCTGTCACTTTCACGTGAGCGTCGCATGAGTTTTTTTGCTCGGATCAAAGAGCCATCTTTCCCTGAGAGGCCCACCGCTTTACCACCTGCTTTGTTGATGGCGGATACAATCATTTTGTTGATGGAGCCGGCCAAAACCATTTCAACAACTTCTACCATGGCCGCGTCCGTCACCCGCAATCCATCCACAAAGGTGGATTGAATTTTTAACCGTTCCAACATTTGGGCAATCTGTGGACCACCGCCATGCACCACCACTGGGTCAATACCCACCTGTTTCATCAAGACGATGTCACGGGCAAATTCCTCAGAACGCTCTCTATTGCCCATGGCATGTCCGCCATATTTGATGACGATACGCTTTCCTTCATAACGCTGTAGGTAAGGAAGCGCCTGAGATAGCGTGCTGGCGGTAGAAAGCCATTTTGCTGTTTTGGTGTCTGCGCTTGTTGTCATGGCACGATCCTCATCATTTATGATTTTGCAAAGCTATAAAGGACTCCGCGAACAGCGTCCAACCCCTCACCATCTTTCGAGCTCGTGATAATGACGTCAGGATGGCAGGCAATTAAACCTTTGGTGGCTGCATGTAAATCATCTGCCGCTTTTTTGCGTTCTTTCTGGGTCAGCTTATCGGCTTTGGTTCCAATGAGTTGATAGGATACGGCAGCCTCATCAAGCATTTTGGTGATTTCACGGTCATTGGCTTTCATGCCATGACGCAAATCAATCAACACCAGCACCCGTCGTAATTGCTGACGGCCACGAAGATATTGGCGTAACAAACGGTTCCATGAGTCAACCAAACTTTTGGGTGCCTCAGCATAGCCATAGCCAGGCATGTCCACGACACTTAATTGTTTCTCACCTAGAATGAAGAAATTAAGTTGTTGGGTGCGTCCAGGTTGGTTTGATGTACGTGCGACCGTGCTGTCTCCTGCCAAGGCATTAATAAGGCTTGATTTCCCAACATTAGAGCGTCCAGCAAACGCAACCTCTGGAATCATGGCCAGCGGTAATTGCTGCAAATGGGCAACGCCGCCCAAGAAGTTCCATGGACGGCGCACAAATTTTGTGGCGGGGCCTGCACTCATAACTCAGTGCCCTTAGTTGCGGGTCTCCAAGATCCGTCGCGCCACCACGGTTGCTTGGATTTCAGCGGCACCTTCAAAAATATTAAGGATGCGTGCGTCGCACAAAACCCGCGAGATTGGATATTCAAGAGCAAAGCCATTACCACCATGTATTTGTAATCCATTATCTGCACAGGCCCAAGCGACCCGAGCAGCAAGTAATTTTGCCATGCCTGCCTCAAGGTCGCAACGGCGTCCTGCATCTTTTTCCCGCGCAGAAAAATAAGTGATTTGTCTTGCAACCATGGTTTCTACAGCCATCATTGCAATCTTTGACCAAATCCGTGGGAACGCCTGCAGTTTGCTGCCGAATTGCGTGCGCTCTTCGGCATAGCGTAAGGAGAGATCCATGGCGCACTGCGCCACGCCTACCGCGCGTGCAGCTGTTTGAATGCGTGCGCCTTCAAATGTTGCCATGAGTTGTTTGAAGCCTTGGCCTTCTACACCGCCCAGGAGATTTTCTTCTGCCACATGAAAATTGTCGAACGACAGTTCATATTCTTTCATGCCACGATAGCCCAACACATGGATTTCTCCACCCGTCATACCTTCAGCTGGAAAGGGGTTTGCACAATCACCGCGGGGTTTTTCTCCCATCAACATTGAAAGTCCACGGTACCCTTGTTCGTCAGGATTGGTGCGTACCAGCATCGTCATCATGTCTGTGCGTGCCGCATGGGTAATCCATGTCTTGTTGCCAAAGACTGCATAACCACCATCAACTTTTTCAGCGCGGGTTTTTAATGAGGCGAGGT
The DNA here is from genome assembly GCA_038131935.1 of Alphaproteobacteria bacterium. Classification (GTDB taxonomy): domain Bacteria; phylum Pseudomonadota; class Alphaproteobacteria; order UBA8317; family UBA8317; genus UBA8317. The sequence goes on from JAYPQH010000030.1 coordinate 99,526, forward strand.
CAGAACCCGTATTGGGTTCAGTAAACACAGCTGTGGGGAGGATTTCGCCTGATGCCAATTTGGGCAACCAGCGTTGTTTCTGCTCTTCTGTTCCACCACAAAGGATCAATTCACCAGCAATTTCTGTACGGGTGCCCAAAGAACCAACCCCTGATGTAGCCACGTGAAAGTTCTTCTGAAACAACACACATCGACATCTTGGACAAACCAAGACCACCATATTCTTCAGGTATCGTCAGGCCAAAAACCCCCAATTCTGATAACTCATCAATAACTTCGATAGGGATCAGTTCATCCTTGAGGTGCCATTCATGAGCATAGGGAGCAACTTTGTCATCAACAAAACGCTGCATTTGGGTGCGGAACATTTCCATGTCCTCATCAAGCCCAGAGCAACCAAAGATTGAAGCTTGTGGGTTTTCGAGGATCAATTCGGCAATTCGTTGCCTTGTTTGTGTGCTGTTGCCCCGTTGTGCCAACAGATGGGCAGCTCCTTGTTGAAGGTCGGCAACGTCAGCCTCTGTCAACAACATATCGACTGGGCGTACGATCTCCATTTGCGACATGGGAATACCATGGGCGATATGGTTGATGTATTCTCCAAAAGCAGCCTGGGTCAAAAGCTGTTCCAATTCGCCCAAAAGGCCGTCTTGCTGCAGGTTTCGGGCCCATCTGTCGACCTGTCTCAGCGCTTCCACATAGGTGCCCAACCAAGCAAGCCCATGTGCGGCATACTGTTCCTGGGCAAATTTCTTGCCTGAAATCTTGTCTCCATCGGCGACAGCCTCTCTGATTACCTGTTTGGCCCGATTTAAATAGTGATCAAGCTGGATCATTGCTTGTCCAGTGGTGGTCAAAAGATCTGGTAATGTGCTGACGGAAAAATTGGTTTCAGGCTGCATTAAGGTCATAAAAACATCCTCGCATGAAGGTTTACGTCTGTTGATGGGCCGCCATGTGCATGTCCATAAGCGGCATTTTGGGTCATTTTAAAAATATCGGTTTGGCAGGCATTCCATCATTTAGGTGGAGTACCTGTCAAAGCATCTCTTACAAAATCCTAACGCAGCGCGTCAAAAGCTTCTATGGCGGCCTCCACCGTGCGTAATCCTGGTCTACATGAAGACACCAACACAGCCATGTTCCCTGGTTTATGTTCATTGTTCAGCATTTTTTCATGAGCCAGTGGAATTTCTTCAAAGCCAAAAACTTCAGACATGCAAGGATCAATCCGACGCTCAATCACCAATTTGTTGGCGGCAGACGCTTGCATAAGGTTTGCAAAATGCGACCCTTGAATACGCTTTTGACGCATCCAGACAAAACGTGCATCGAAGGTCAAATTAAACCCTGTGGTTCCGGCGCAAAAGACCACCATACCGCCACGTTTCGCAACAAAACAGGATACAGGGAATGTTGACTCGCCGGGATGTTCGAAAACCATGTCCACGTCTTGGCCTTTTCCTGTGAAGGCCCAAATGGCTTTACCAAATCGCCTGACTTCTTTCATGTAATTCGAAAATTCTGGGCCATTCACTGTAGGCAGTTGTCCCCAGCAGTTAAAATCTTTTCGATTGATGACCCCTTTTGCGCCCAAGCTCATCACGAAGTCACGTTTGCTTTCATCCGAAATAACACCAATCGCATGCGCACCAGCTGCATGGGCCAATTGAATGGCGAAAGAGCCCAAGCCACCAGATGCGCCCCAAACCAATACATGTTGACCAGGTTGGATAACGTGAGGTGCATGCCCAAATAACATCCGGTAAGCGGTTGCTAAGGTGAGGGTATAGCAGGCACTTTCTTCCCAGGTCAGGTGGCGCGGTCTTGGCATAAGTTGTTGCGATTGAACGGCGGTGAATTGTGCAAAAGAACCATCAGGGGTTTCATACCCCCAGATCGGTTGCGATGGTGAAAACATTGGATCACCACCATTACATTCCTCATCATCCCCATCATCCTGGTTGCAATGAACAACCACTTCATCGCCGACTTTCCATCTCGTGACCTTGTCCCCGACCTTCCAAACGATTCCAGATGCATCAGATCCAGCGATATGGAAGGGTGCCTTGTGCACATCAAATGGTGAAATAGGCTGCCCCAAGCCTGCCCATATGCCATTATAGTTAACGCCCGCGGCCATCACCAAAACAAGAACTTCATGTGAATCCACCTCTGGGGTATCCACAACCTCTAGCTGAAATGACTCCTGAGGGCGACCATGCCTCTCTCGTCTTATGGCCCAAGCATACATTGACTTTGGGACATGTCCTAGCGGGGGAATATCACCAACTTCGTAGAGGTCGCGATATTCATTGTTTGTATTTTCAAGGACGTCATCCATCAGTGCCATGATTTTTCTCCATTTTGCTGCGTTTGCGAAAAGCCACTTCGCTTTCTTGGTTGATCAATTAGTTTTGATTTATCATTTCGTCAATAATAATTTTTATGAAATTTTATTATAAAAATTACTACTATACTTTATAAGTATTGCGTGTGGAAAAAAAATAGCTTGTGCTATGCAGCATTTTTGTTGCATAGCATGAGGCAGAAGATCGCATGGTGTGCAAAAAGGTTTGGTTTTTTGTGAACGCTTGGGCGGTTTTTCATTTTTGGTCATGATGGTTCGTTAAAGGAAAGAGAATGGGTGGAGAAAAAGCAGTCGGGCGCACGCCCTTGGATTATGAGAACCTATGCAGGGCATTCTACTGCAGCGGAATCAAACGCGCTTTACCGAACCAATCTTGCCTAAAGGACAAACTGGGCTTTCCATTGCGTTCGATTTGCCAACACAAACAGGATATGATGCAGATCACGTTCTGGCACGTGGAGAGGTCGGCAAGGTAGGGGTGCCCATATCTCATATCGGTGATATGCGGGCTTTGTTTGACCAAATACCATTGGATCAAATGAATACGTCTATGACCATTAATGCCACGGCGGCCTGGTTGCTTGCGCTTTATATTGCGGTGGCAGAAGAGCAAGGCGTGCCACGAAGTGCCCTTCAAGGGACAACGCAAAACGACATTATTAAAGAATATTTGTCACGTGGAACCTATGTGTTCCACCACAGCCCAGTTTGCGGCTGATCAATGATATGATTGCCTTCACCTATCAAGAAGTTCCCAAATGGAACCCCATGAATGTATGTTCCTATCATTTGCAAGAAGCAGGCGCGACGCCAGTTCAAGAACTTGCTTTTGCCCTAGCAACCGCCATAGCTGTGCTTGATAAGGTGCGCGCAGATGGCCAGGTTCCAGAGGCAGATTTCCCAAAAGTGGTAGGCCGGATTTCATTTTTTGTGAATGCAGGAATCCAATTTATCACAGAAATTTGTAAAATGCGCGCTTTCACCGAGCTCTGGGATGAGATTTGTCGTGAGCGTTATGGCGTTGAGGAAGAGAAATACAGGCGCTTTCGTTATGGTGTGCAGGTAAATTCTTTAGGCCTTACAGAGCAACAGCCTGAAAACAATGTGTACCGTATCCTATTGGAAATGTTGGCGGTAACCTTATCAAAGAACGCGCGTGCCCGCGCTGTTCAATTGCCTGCATGGAATGAAGCTTTGGGGCTTCCCAGGCCCTGGGATCAACAATGGTCTTTGCGCCTCCAGCAAGTTGTCGCTTATGAAACGGATCTATTGCAATATGGTGATATTTTCGATGGCAGCCATGTTATCGAGGAAAAGGTGGCTGAGTTAAAGCAAGCAGCTCGTGAAGAATTGGCACAGATAGACGCCATGGGGGGGCCATGGCTGCGGTCGAAAATGCTTACATGAAACAACAACTTGTTCGGTCTAATGCAGCACGCGTAGCTGCGATAGAAAGTGGTGAGCAAGTGGTTGTTGGGGTCAATAAATTCCTAAGCTCTGAGCCATCACCGTTGACCACAGGTGACGGAGGAATCCTGACCGTTGATCCCGCAGTTGAGGAAGAACAAAAACATTCCCTAGATCACTGGCGTCAGCATCGTGACGCTCAGGCTGTGCAAGAAGCTTTGCGCCAACTTGAGTCAGATGCACGCGCGGGGCGAAATATTATGCCAGCGTCTATTCAAGCAGCCAAAGCAGGCGTGACCACAGGAGAGTGGGGCCAAATGATGCGGGATATTTTTGGGAATATCGTGCGCCCACAGGTGTTGGAACGCATGTTGCGGCCTCAGAAGATGGTGACCTTACCCATTTGCAAAAACGTGCCGATGCTCTTGCGGATAAAATGGGCCGACGTGTGAAGTTTTTGGTTGGAAAGCCAGGGCTTGATGGACATTCTAATGGCGCTGAGCAAATTGCCGTGCGGGCGCGTGATTGTGGTATGGAGGTTGTCTATGAAGGCATTCGTCTTACCCCTGCGCAGATTGTCAATGCAGCTGTCGAGGAAGCGGTTCATGTGGTAGGGCTGTCGATATTGTCAGGGTCACATATGTCATTGGTGCGTGATATCATGGATCGGATGGCTGATGCAGGCCTTGATGATGTCATTCTTATTGTTGGTGGTATCATCCCAGAAGATGATGCCGCGCAAATGCGCGAATGGGGTGTGTCAGGTGTCTACACGCCTAAAGATTTTCGTTTAAACGACATCATGCATGATATTTTCACATTGCTCGAAGGTGATGTCGAGGAAGCTGCGTGATGAGCTTGGCAAGAGCCTTAATCCTTCTATAAGAACAGTAACTTGGGCGACCAGTGATAGGGGTATAAGGCATGAGTTCAGCATTATATATTTTGATTCCTCTCATGGTAGCGGTGACCGCTATTATTGTTGCTGTGGGAATTGTGAGTTACTTCCAAGGTGGGCGTTTTCACGCGAATTGGTCCAACAAATTGATGCGCATGCGTATCGTGGCACAAGCTGTCGCGGTTGTCTTGATCATGGCACTTATTTGGATCAATGGCACACCACCTGTGTGAAAATATTATAGGGCTTTGACGCGGTCCATCATTGGTTTTGTCTTTTCCATCAATGCTGTTATGGGGCGCCAGATATCGGTTGTTGATTGCTGCTTTGCGATGATATCTTGTAGTGCTTGTGCCTGATGGCGCTTAGCTAGTCTCTGCGCGTTTTGATCCCGTACCAAGGCGTGATGGAAATAGTGTGGTGTGGGTAATTGAAGCAATTTTTGTAACAAGACTTGAATGGGGGTTGTGAGAAAGAGGTCCTGTCCTCTGCTCACCAGGGAAATATTTTGAGCTGCATCGCAGAGGATCACCGCAAGGTGATAGCTTATACCGATATCTTTGCGGGCCAATATCACGTCTCCCAGCGTTCTCTGCATGGTTGTGCGGCTGATTTGAATGTGACCAGATGGGCCTACAGTTGGTGTCCCCCATTCATAAAAATCCAGATGTTCGTAGTTCATCATGGCCTTGTTTATGTCCAAACGCCAAGCAGGGGTTTTGCCTGCGGCGCGTAGGTCCTCAACTTGGCTTGCATGAAGATGACGACATGTCCCTGGGTAAACCGATTGTGCTGGATCTCCTTCTTGAGGTGCTTGAACGGCGGACAAAATATCTTTGCGTGAACAAAAACAAGGATAAAGAAGCCCAAGCTTTTTTAATTGCTCCAGTCCCCATTGTTGCAGAAAATGGTGTTGAGATTGAATGCGGTAAGGCTTGCCGCTATCCAAGTGAAGCAATTTTAGATCATGTTCGATCGCGGTGTAGAATTCTGGACGTGCGCGGGTCTGGTCAATATCTTCAATTCTAACATGATAATGTCCATCGTCAGCCAAATACTGAGCAACCCATGCAGAGAACAAATGTCCAAGATGCAGCAGCCCTGTTGGGCTTGGTGCAAACCGTGTAATCATAGGTTGAGGTGGCGTAATATCGTCCTTGGGCATGAAGAGAGAATAATGGATAGTGAGCATATCAAGCAAGAACAAGCACTCATGATATCGCAGGAAGATTTTATGCGTGAAGTGGATCTATTATGCGCGTTGGAGCCAAGGTTTCGTGCGGTGCCGGATCAATGGGGGATCCCTCCTATTAGGTTAAGGCCGAAGGGGCCTGAAGCATTGGTGCGCATTATATGTGCACAACAACTCTCGAAAAGTTCAGCGGAGGCCATCTCAAAACGTGTGTTGGCAAAATGGCCTGAGCTTTCCCTTGCCATCATCGCGCAGGATCCTGAAACCTCTTTGGATGGTCTTGGGTTATCCCGGGCAAAGAAATTGGCACTCGGTGACTTGGCAAAGCATATCCTAGACGATCAATTAATGCTGGAGCAGTTGGTGTTTTGGCCTGTGGATAAAGCCATTGCGCATCTAACAAAGATAAGAGGAATAGGGCCTTGGTCTGCCCAGCTTTATCTTATGTTTTCCTTAAACCATTCTGATATTTTTGCCCCAGGTGATTTGGCGCTACAGCGAGGGGCTGATCATTTGTTTGGTTGGTCGACCCCATGTAATGAGGTCTCTCTTGCGGAAATTGCAAAAAGTTGGGCGCCGCATCGATCAGCGGCTGCCCATCTTTTGTGGCACCATTATGGCCATGCTGTCAGGCCGACGTCTAAGAATTAGGTTTTTTCGCCTTGTTCCCAATATGTAATTCTATGGGGACGCCCATCCTCTTCATAATCAACGCTTGCTGCAATATTGAGAGTAGGTTGTTGAATGTCCAGTAAATCACCAAGCCCGCCGCGAATGTTCCAAGCATGAATGTGAACACAACCGGCAAGAAAGCAAAAATTTGTGCTTGTGTGGGGTCGGTGGGGGGTGGGTTAAGTTTTTGCTGCACAAACATCGTCATTCCCATAAGGACAGGCCAAATGCCAATCATGAGAAAACCTGGGACGTCATATGGTAGAAGACCAAATAGGTTAAACAAAGTTGTGGGGTCTGGCGCAGACAAATCTTCGATCCAGCCAAAAAATGGTGCATGACGCATTTCAATGGTGGTGAACAAAACCTTATAAAGAGAAAAAAACACAGGTATTTGTATCAGCATTGGCAAACAGCCAGAGACCGGGTTTACCTTCTCGCGCTTATATAACTCCATGGTCTCTTGTTGGAGTTTTTGTTTGTCATCTTTGTGGCGCTCACGGATCTTCATCATTTCTGGTGTGAGTGCTTTCATTCGCGACATGGCTTTGTAGGATGTGTTGGCCAACGGAAAGAAAATGATTTTCACCAGAACAGTCAGTAGAATAATAGCAACACCAAAGTTACCTACCAGCTTGTTGAGGAAATCCAACACGATAAACATAGGTTTGGTCAAAAAGAAGAACCAACCCCAATCAATGGAAAGATCAAATCGTGAAACGCCCGCATCTGCATAGCCATCAATAAATTCCACAACTTTGGCACCTGCAAAAAGCCTGTGTTTGTATTGAGCTTTCTCACCGGACCCAAGTTGAACCTCTTGAGCGGTATATTCTGCTTGATAGGTTTGAACAGCTGCTTTTCTATCTGCCCGCATTTGCATTCTTACAGGCACAGTTTGATCTGGTATCAGCGTGGCCATGAAATATTTATCAGTGATGCCAACCCATCCACCCGTAGAGGTGAAACTTTGATCACCGTCATCATAAACACTATCGTAAGATACCTCCTGTAAAGTATCTTGGCTCACGCCAATAAAGCCCTCATGGGCAATGTAGAAATTTTCTAATTTGGGGAGTCCAACCCGGCGCAATAATCCATAAGGTGCCAGCGTCATGACGGCATCTGATTGGTTGATGATCTCATCCTCTAGGGTGATCATATAACTTTCATCAGTAGAAATGGTCCGGTTCACGGTGATCCCGTCTGGCCCAGACCAAGTTAACGTAAGGGGGCATTCTGGGGATAGGTCCGGGCAGGTGGAGGTTTTGGTCCATATAGACTGAGAATCAGGTAAGGTCGCTTTTCCCGCTGATAGGCTCCAACCAAAACGCGCAAAGAAGGGTAGCTCTGAGCCTTTTGGAGACAACAGCACGATATCATCTGAATTCTGATCAAGTTCTTGCCTGTATTGGGTCAGAACAATGTTATCTATGGCCGATCCCTTTACAGCAATGGAACCTTGGACGAGAGGGCTGCGTAGGTTGATCCGCTCGGATTGCTTCAAAATATCTTCACGTGACAACTTTATCTGGGCTTGCGTTTCCAAGGCACTTCCTGTGTCTAGTGGAGCAACATTGTCCAATTCTGTTGATGGTGACTGTGTAACAGCCTCAGAAGGAGCCGGCGCAGGTGGTTGAGGTGGTGGGAAAAGCATTTGCCATCCAATCAACACAACGGCTGAAAGAACAACGGCGATGGCAAGATTTTTGTTGTCACTCATATCGTGAAGACTCACTTGTTTGTTTTTGAATAGATGCAGACCTACTAGCCGTCGGAGCCGTAGGGCCGCAAGGGGGTGGTACAGGGTCAAAGGTCCAAGATTTTGTTCGGCCAAAGGGATGGCAACGCATAAGCCGCCTGCATGTAAGCAAAATGCCACGCCATGGGCCATGATATTCGAGTGCCTCTAGGGCATAAACTGAACATGTCGGTTGAAATCTACAACGGTTACCAATGAGCGCAGAAAACGTATACCGATAGGCATAAATCAGCATCTTCAATGCTATCACCATGACTTTGTTGATCATGTTGATGCCTTCGATATGTCTAGAAATACGTTCTTAATGTCTGTGGCTAGTCGATCAAAGGCGACGTGAAGGACGGCGGGTCTGGCGATCATATTGATGTCTACATTCGACTCTATCAACAAATGATGATGAAGCCGCATCGCCTCCCGCAATCTACGCTTGGCACGATTACGGTGAACGGCATTGCCAATTTTTTTACTGGCGGTCACACCCAAACGACAGGATGTCTGCTGGCCAGCCCTATTGCTATGTCCATACCTACAAACAAAAGCAAAGCGCACTACTTTGCCCGCTTTGTTGAGCCGCAGGAAATCGCGACGTTTCTTTAATGTTTGGGGAATGGTCACGTCGACTACCCCACGTCAAACTTTAGGCAGAGAGGCTTTTACGGCCTAGGTTCCGCTGACGCGCAATGATCTTACGACCATTTTTAGTTGCCATTCGGCTACGAAATCCATGCCGACGTTTGCGTACAAGACGGCTAGGTTGAAAAGTACGTTTCATTGTGTTGTCTCCCCATGGCCAAACCCCCGGCGCATCCCGAGGGCGGAGTCCTGGATTACATGTGAAAGGTTGTCCGATAGCGTCCAGTGGCGTTACATGTCAAGAACAACCGTTCGGTTTGGCTCATCTTTTATGGGAAAATCATCATGGAGAACAAACAAACGAGTCGTGATGGATGGCTTTGTGCTTACACTGCACAGCGTGGTGAGTTCCTCATGGTTAATGACGCTGAAAAAATTGGCCGTGATATTTACTGCCCTTGGTTTTTTCGTACTATCCGCCATGCACGAAAAGTTCAAACAGTCCGTAGACCCCTCTTTCCTCGCTATGTATTTGTAAAGGTCAATGAAGATGGCTGGTCCTGGGTGCGTGAAATTCGTGGATTTGAACGATTGATCGGGCACACATGCGCCATGGAGGGTGCCAGCGTCATTCTTATCCTATCTTAGACAGTGCGAAGATGCTGAAGGTCAAATTCACTCATTGCAACCTAATTTGGCGCCCGGCGAAGACGTTTTCGTAACGGAGGGGCCATTCCGAGGTATGTCCGCGAAGGTTGTGCGCATTCCTGATGCGCAAAGGGTGCAGATCTTGATCTCAATGTTTGGTCGTGAGCACACCGTTGATGTTGCGGGAATATATCTTCAAAAACAGTCGTGATCATCGAAGCAAATCACCGCGACAATTTAAAACGTCATAATTCTGTCATGCTGTTATGATGTTTAGTAGTTAAGTGATTCAGATGGTGATTCTTCTATGACAGTTCACATTCAACCACCAAGTCTTGAAGCCAGTCCGGCTTTGGTTCTTAACGCGGATTTTAGACCGCTATCTTATTTCCCACTTTCGCTTTGGTCTTGGCAGGATGCTGTGAAAGCTGCCTTTTTAGAAAGGGTGAATATTGTTTCGGAGTATGATCGCGAAATTTCCTCGCCATCTTTCACGATGAAGCTTCCCTCCGTTGTCTCGTTGAAGGAATATGTGAAGCCAGCGGATACGCCAGCCTTTACCCGCTTTAATGTCTTTTTACGAGATGGATTTTCTTGCCAATATTGTGGTGCTACTGAAGATCTTACCTTTGACCATCTAGTGCCAAGGTCAAAAGGGGGAATGACAACGTGGGACAATGTGATTACGGCCTGTTCTCCGTGTAATTTGAGAAAATCTGATCGTTTGGCAGAAGATATCGGTATGTTGCCTCTCGTCACCGGCCTTTTTCTCCCTCGGTTTTCCATCTTCAGCGGATGGGGCGAAGGTTCCCACCAAACCATCTTCATGAAAGCTGGTTGGACTATCTTTACTGGGATGCTGAACTGGAAGCCTAATATGGTGGATGTTCGTACATTCCTTTTGACGCAAAAAAATTGCTTTACAACTAATATATTGGTACAGATCTTAACCTAAAGATAGCTTTCGTATTTTACTAAATAGAATTACTATAAGATTATATTTATATATATATTTATGAGAGGCAGCGATGACTGATACGTCAAAACTTGCGCCAAAAGAGCGTCCATCTATGCCACCTGTTGGCAAACCGTCTGAAGGCATACGTATTGGGTCTGTCACCCTGGCAAGCTTTATTGTTGTGGTGATCGGTTTGTTCGCCTTTGTTGTTTATGCGATTGATAAAATCGATATGGAGGCAGAGGAGCAATTGTTGCTAGCCACAACGCTTGAGACTGAGGATGGTCAACGAACTTCCATATCAGAATTTGTGGCCAAAACAATAGGTGAAGCGGAAGCAGAATTATCGGTTCTGCAAGAAAAACAGGCGGCCATTGTTCCCCTAACCCAACAAGATGATATTAAGGCCACTGCCGTGGCAAAAGTGCTAGATCTTCAGACGCAAAGCTATTGTACAGCTCTTCATTCCATGCAGTTGGTGAATGATGCCATCAAACAGGGAACTGTGGAGGTTGCAAAACGTCCCTGCAATATAGAGACCCTGAGTGCTGCTGAGGTGACATCGAGTTATCAAAGTCTTTCGCTTCCAGATATGGCACAACTAGCCCAAGATTATCTTGGTGTTTCTCTCGTCAGTGCGTCAACCACAACTGCTGATCCAGGTGTTGAGACGACGAATATTGAGCAACCTAAATCTGTTGAATTCGCCACAGAACTTCAACAAGATGCACCTGCTAAGAATGCTGAAGGTCTGAACATCACAGGATCGCTCGAGCAGATTAGAACGCAACTTTATGGTGTGGTGACACAGGCCGGAGACGTGATGAGGGGGCTGGTTGCTTCAACAGAGGGCTACGCACAAAACCTAGCGCTTGATATACAACAAACCGTTGCATCATGGTGGGGTACATGGGAACGTATGGTAAAGATGGACAGCGGCGTACCTTCAATCAATCAAGACCAAACCAATCAATTGAATGGAAATTCCCTCGGTTATATGTTGGATTATTTTGATTCCTGGAAAACTTATATCTTTCAGTTCTCCGGTGCATCCGACGCAAAAGAGGGTAACCTTATAACCAGTTCATCTTAATATCTTTGCTTTCATTCTTGTCTATTTTTTTAAAAACAGGGGCTGTTTGCATGATAGCCCTCATGGTGATTGTTTTTGTCAGTTGGATTGCTTGATTTAGCAACAACAAAATTGTGTTTTGAGGTTTCTGATGTCATTTGGTTTGATGCGTCAAAGCAAATAGGTTGGTTTTTATTTATTGCAAACCCATGTTTTTAAATAATAAATAGGGAAAAAATAGAATATAGAATAAGATGATGTAATCATTAATTTAATGAAAATTGATCTCTCCCAAATTTAATGTGAATATGTTAATGATATGCTCGAAGTCACAAGGTCCCGTAGCTCAGCAGGATAGAGCATCAGATTCCTAATCTGAGGGTCACAGGTTCGAATCCTGTCGGGATCACCACTTGCATATATGAAAAAACGCAATATTTGTGGTGAAAATTCTTGTGAGAAATTAAATAAAATAACAAAAGTAAATGGTGTTAGGGCGGTATTTTGGGAGAGAAACAATTACCAAGATTCATTTTACCCCAGATAATCGAATACTCCCTGAGGAAATAAACCCAAATGATAATGAAAATGTGCTTGTTGTGATTGATATGCAGCGTGATTTTGTCAAACCGGGAGGCTTTGGGGCGAGCCTTGGGAACGACGTTATCCGTCTGACGGCTATAGTACCGATAGTCCGCCAATTGCTTGTGGGATTTCGAACCGCAGGTCTTCCTGTTTTTCACACCAGAGAATGCCATGCACCTGACTTATCAGATTGCCCACAAGCCAAACAGATGCGGGGTAATCCCGCACTTAGAATTGGAGATATTGGCCCGATGGGACGCATTTTGATTGCTGGTGAGCCTGGTGCTGAAATAATACCGGAACTTGCCCAGATACCAGGTGAAATCGTTATTGATAAGCCTGGAAAAGGAGCATTTTACGCAACGGATTTTGGCGCCATCCTCGAAGAAAGTCGCATGCGTCAATTGGTTTTTGCTGGGGTTACAACCGAGGTATGTGTTCAGACGACAATGCGAGAAGCAAATGACCGAGGTTACGATTGTTTAGTCGCAACAGATGCAACAGATAGTTATTTTCCAGAGTTCAAAGCCGCTACGATTGAAATGATTACTGCTCAATGAGGAATTGTCGGTTGGGCGGCTCCCGTACATGCTATTTTGAGAGCGATTCAAGATGAAACCTAAATCATTCATAAATCTTCTTCCAAATAACTGGGATAGATTGCCATTTGAGCCATTTCGAGAGGGAATAGAAATATACAATCTTTGGTCAGGCGGCCCAAATGTGTCGCTGCTACGGTATGCGCCAGGCGCTTCAGTTCCTCGCCACCGTCATTTGGGATTAGAGACTATAATCGTACTTTCGGGGAGTCAAAGTGATGAGAGGGGACTCTACGCGACAGGATGGATTATCTTTAATCCTGCCGGCTTTGAGCATAGCGTTTGGTCGGAAGATGGTTGTACAGTGCTTATCAATTGGGAAAAGCCGGTAAAGTTTCTAGATTAGTTGGTTTTGGTTTATCGTAATTTTTGCTTCGTAATGTGATTGATACGGCAAAGGCTGGAAAAATTAAATGTGATGACATTCAAAAACAGCCGACATGTGTTAAGATATCTCCTTGATTACAATGGATTAAGGTTTTGGTCTCGGTTCAATTCTTAGAAGAATGAAGTAGTAGGTTTTCATTTGTTAAGGCCTTTATTCCAAATACACAATATTTTGGTTTTGGAGAGATAAATGATCTCGTTAAAGAGCATTTGGAAGAAGAAGATCTGTTGTGTGTTGGTCAATGATATAGCAACAATGAAATTTTAAAATAATCGCTCAGCTGGTTCCGCTCTATTGACCTTTTCGTTTTTTTCAAAAGACACAATTCCTTTTGATGAAGAAGATTTGTCCTAAGCGTATCTGGTTAAGTAGGGCATTTGTATTCTCAGAGAAGCTAATTGTCCTTTAGTGGTAAAATCTGAAATGTTGGCATGACGCAGGCAAGTCTACTCACGCTAAATGGTTGAAAGCGCAAGCTAGATCATATTTAGCTAATATTGTAGTTCCTCCAGATAGTTGCGGAGCTTCAACAAATATCTGAGCCAAATCTATAGCAAATACTTTGGTCAGTGCGAGGTTTGAGATGTGAGTCGAGGAATGCTAGTCTTGGATATCGTTTAATTTTGTATTGAACTTTAATTGGGTAATGACGTCCAAATTTTCTTGGCTATACACTGTGAATTTTCCGAATATGGGACACCTATCGAAGTGAAGTACATACTGATTGATTTTAACCTTGGGTCCCAATGATTCAGAGGATAGCAAATGCCAATCGTTTAGCTTCCCGCACAATTGATTGATGTTCATGTACTGTTGGATAAGTTCATTTGTTTTCCCTGCTCTTGAGAGAAGGGAACCATTAAACCAAATGTTAACGGCTCTATCAATGAGTCCTTGCTTTAAAGCAGAAAGACCTTCGTCAATAACTGCTTCAGATCGCGCTAACCCGAAAGTCATCATTAAAATCGCGGCACCAACGATAACTTGTTTCATGTACATGTCCCACTAACAATTAATATTGTATGATAATCCAGGAATGAAGAATTTACATCGAAATAAGTCCCCACAATACTATAGTTGATACATAGAACAACTTACTTTATTGTTTCAGGCAACCCGGTCTTTGTCCAGAGCTGTGGTTTTAGAAAATAGCATAGAACTAGGAGAAAACAGTTGTTCAAGAAGCTTGTTCCCGTCACAAAAGATGCGCACAAGGCGTTCAAAATGAAACCGCTTGTTGATTTCAAGTTTGCAGGAAATGTACATTTAGCCTCTTTGATGGCACATGAGTTTGTTCGTGCAGCGTCAGTTTACCCAATAATCTTTGTTGAAGATGGTTCCGATGGGTTTCGTCCGGTTGCGTTAATGGGATTGGTACCTGAACAAAATCTCTTCATTGATGATGATGGAAATTGGAATGCCTCATACATACCAGCCATTATTCGTCGATACCCATTCGCTCTGGCTAAGTTAGGGGATGGTGATCAGTACACTGTGTGCCTTGATGAAGAAAGCAGTTTATTTGCGAAGAAAGGTGATGGCAAACCGCTGTTTGATAAAGATGGTGAGCCTACAGTGGTTATAGATAACGTTAAGAAATATTTGACAGAGCTACAGCAAATGGATGTGTTCACAAAAGACTTTTGTAGTTTTCTGAAAGAACAAAACATGTTCACACTTTTGAACATGCGGGTAGTCGATGATGAGCAGCTAAAAACTATCACCGGTTGTTATGTTGTTAACGAAGAGCGTTTGAACAACCTATCCGATAAAGCTTTCCTTGATGTAAAACAAAAGAATTTTCTGCCCGCGATTTATGCGCATCTTCTATCTCTATCGCAGGTTGAGCGCTTGTCTGTGCTTAAACGTGAGAAATTAGCTCAAGCCAGTCTGGCTACAGACAAATCATCTATGCACTGAACGTTGAATAAATCATTTAAGAGTGCTGATCGTATGTTAAAGAGGAGGATTGGCTGCCATTAAGGTAATGGACACTCGAAATGGCGATTGCGTAGAACAGTTGGAGCCATTTACGATCGTTAAGCATAAGAGCAGATCTGTCGGGTAACCGATTGAGGCAATTTAAATCAACATAAAAGTACTTATTGCGGGCTGTTGTATCTCCAACCGGTTTCAGTAAGCCAACACGTGATGCAACAAACCCTAGTTCCTGTGCTTCGCGTAACCCTTTTGCTAACAAACTAAATAAAGCCATAAGGTTTTGGGTTTCTGTGGTGTAATTCCCGTCTTCAGAAAAAATCGGGAAATATCCAGATTCACAAAAATAGGGAGAATTTTCATCTACAAAGATCTGTGCTTCTTCTTCATTTGAGCCTTTGATCAGAAATGGGTATATTCTCAGCAAGCTTGGAACTGCACTTAATTTTATAGACCCTTCTTGACAGACCAGTTTGTTCCTCTGATTTGACGCTCCGATAACCACGGTTGGGGTGAATATGTCCTGCGAGTTTTCATGTCTATGAGTGAATACAATAGGAAAGAAGCCGGATAACGTCCAGATCTCGGATAGCGTAACGTCGATTTCAGAAATTTGAAGCGCGAACTTGAAATCTGTGACAGGTGTAAACCGCATATTGCGATGTTTTCTGCTGTTAAGCGGAACGAAGCTAGGCATCCCTCTTCCTTATTTCTGCCTTATTGAATGGTAGCGCTCGATGGAGCCAATCCTCATTGTCAAGCAGTTTAAGACGCTGTTTAAAAGAATTTTTCTCAAATCGATTTTGACACAAACGGACAATACTTTTCATAATTATGCCTTCGAATTTGGGAAACATTTTCAAAACTGTAGAAAGGATCATCATTTCGAATACTCCCATTTGATTGCGGAAAAGTGCGTCATCTAGGCTCATTAATTTAAGCACACGGCCTGGGTCCCCTTGGCGCCCGCATCTACCGGTTAATTGACGGTCGATCCTAGATGATTCATTTGGTTCCGAGACAATCACATGCAGCCCTCCTTTAGACAGCGTTGCTTGATCTAATTTAATATCAACGCCTCGACCAGCCATATTGGTGGCAACGGTGACGCTTCCTGAAGTCCCTGCTTTTTCAATGAGCTGAGCTTCATTATCGTGATTAATAGCGTTTAAGACATTGTGCTGGATATTTAATTCGTCAAATATTTCCGAGACCATCACACTATCTGAGACTGTTTTAACACCAACCAGAACTGCCTTGCCTTCTTGCTGGAGTTTTTTTGTTAAGTTTGCGACAGCAAGTACTTTTTGTTGTCTTGATTTACAGACAATTGGCTGTTCTTCGATTACTTTTCTCTTCCGGTGTCTTGGTATTTGAAGAACAGGAGTGTCGTAGACATGCCAGAACTCGGTGAAAGACTCTTTGGCAGTGCCAGTTGTGCAGGCAAGCTTTGGAAAGAGACGGAAAAAATTTTGAAAGGTCATTTGTATAAGAGGAAAGTTTGGATCAGTTAAGGGAACGCCCTCTTTTGTTTCTATGGCCTGATGCAAGCCACCCGAGAGAGTTCGTTCTGGAGTCAGGCGTCCAGTAAACTCGTCTATTAACACGATCTTTTCATGCTCTACAACATAGTGCACCCCCTTTTGGAAAAGCCATCGTACTTTCAAAGCTTGCGTTAAAAGGTCAATTACGCGCTCTGGACTCTGCCAGCCAGCAGGAGGCTTATTGCTTGATTTCGACATCATGGTTTCTGCATCGACAAGTAAAGTGACGGTTTTCCGCCTGTGGTCTAGTTTGAAATCTATTGATTGACGGAAATTGCTGCTAGTTTTTGACGCCCAAGTTACTGCCTGATGAAGCCCTGGGATGGGTTTTGGGGCAGATATGATTAAAGGTGTCGTTGATTCATCAATTAGCATACTGTCTGCCTCATCCACGATGGCGGAATGAATTCCTTTTTCTAGACAGATTAGGCCATCATTTTTTCCTGTTTGCCTTTTGTGCAATAGGTCTTTTAAAATATCAGCCAAAAGCGTTTTAGGCGTCACATACACCACAGAACTTTGGTAATTCTCCCGCCGAACTTCTGTGGTTTGTGTTTCCACGCACGCGCCGACGGTAAGCTGAGCATGCTCAAAAAGAGGGGCCATTTCCTCAGCGTCTCGCTGTGCTAAGTAATCGTTAGCAGTTAAAATATGACACGGCTTGCCGGACCACCCCAGAAGGACACTGGCCATACCAACAGTGAGGGTTTTGCCTTCGCCAGTTGCCAACTCAGCCAAATAACCCCGGTGTATCGCAAGAGCCCCCATGATTTGCTCTTTGTAGGGTTGTAAACCAAGACTTTTCTGGACCAGTATACATATTAGCGCTACACAATCGATCAGACGACCTTTCGCTGTTAATGGGTCGCGCCGAATTGCCATACGAAGGGATTCCAGTTCTTGGTTCAATTCATCACTACCACTCAATAGAAGTTGTCCCATAAGGGCTGAGACTTGATTAGCTTCAGTTTCAAGTTTCTTTAGTTGTCTTTTGCTAGATCTGGTCCTCCCGTATAGTTGGTACACGAATGAATCAAAACCTTTTTTACGTTCAGAATTCATTTTCTTTAGATTCTAAAATGCTTTTGAAGATATTGACTTAATGCTCGATGTATTTGTGAGGCCAATGGTTCTGGAGCAAGCTCAACCCTCAGTGTTGCTAAGCCACCATGCATCAGTTTCACATTGGTATCGCCTTCATTGAGCATAATTTTCGATTTAATTTGAAAAAAGGGCTCTGTTGCCTTGAGACCCGTCGGATCTGATGGTTCTACTGCAATTGAGCCGCCGCCTGGAATGCCGAGGGCTGGGGATGGAAGTATGCCATTATCATGTGGAATTATTTCTAGATCAGTTGTGGTGAGTGTCTCTCTTTCTTGACCATGTAACTTCAATGTTGTTTCTGCAATAAATGATGCGAAAACATACGTCTGAACCTGTGGGATGACTCCTATAAACTCCCAGGTATGATCGTGGGTTACAGTTCCAAGTTGCTGGCCCCGAGCGATGAATTCGCCTGGTGATAACCGCGTTTCATGGCTTGTCCAGATTCCACTCTCTGGTGCTTTAACCTTGAGTCCTAGAATGTCGTTTTCTATTGTCGTAAGGTATTGATTAACTGAATCCAGTTGTTCATTAATTGGTTCCATTTCGTGTTGATTGTTTACAAGCGCGTTCTGGAGTCGCTGCTGGAGCTCTTTTTGTTTTGCTTGAGTCGCAGATTTTTGGAAAAAAAGTTCAGGGTTTTCGAGTTGAATAATAATTTGGTTCGCAACTAATGCAGTCCCGTTGTCTAGGAATTCATCAGAAATATAGCCACTAGTGGTGCTATATACTTTTTGCGTTGACGTAGGTTTTATAATCCCTGAAACACGGAAGCTATTGTCTACTGGGATGGCAGTAAGTAGAGCTGTGGATGTGACTAAAATCAAGATACTTATACTAAACACTCTCTTCCGCTGGCCATCTAGACTGTCATCAAATAGAAAATATTTTATCAATTTTAAAAGCGGTACCACAGCAGTTAATATAATGACTGCAATTGCTATGAGTAAGCCCAGATCGAGATACTGATTTGCGATAAAGGCGATTATACCGATCATCAGCGCAATCCAATAAAACATGCTGACAATCCCATAGACTGGAAGGATAATACTCTCGCGAAAGCTTTGTGCGACTGATTTTGCTCCTCGAACTCCCAAAATATAGCGTTTTGTAAGATATTTTAATTGATTGCGAGACTTCATAAACAAATTAGGTATGTTGAGAATATCGACCAAAATATGATAACCGTCGAAACGAAGCAGCGGATTAGCATTGAACAGCACAGTTGATACGCTTGCGGTAAACATAATGTTGTAACAGAAAGAGTTCAGTAGACCTGGTGCGGTTGCTGACCATATTAATAGGGCTATTGTTGCCACGCCCAATTCAACACCTATGCCAGCTGCAGCAACCAAGAGTCGCTCCCTCCTGTGTCTGAACCCCCAGCTTGAGCTGGCGTCACAATATGGAATTGGAGTGAATAGGATGAACATCAGACCAATGATGTGAACCTCTCCTCCGAAATATTTGCAGAGCGCTCCATGGCCGATTTCGTGGATAGATTTAGTGACAGCGAATCCCATGTAGAGAAGGAACAGGTTATCGAAATCAAGAATCCCCTGTGAGGGATCGAAGATTATCTCTTTATTATTTAAAAATGTTATAATGCCTGAAACGATAAGTAGGAGATATAGAAATAATCCGATCGGTCCGAACATGAATTTGATAAATGGAAGTGTTTTATTGAATAACCTATCAGGATCCCAGAGAGGGATTTTGATTGACATAAAACCTAGAAAAGTAGATAGCCGTTCTTGTGATTTTTTACTATTAAAGCGCTCTATGAAACTCTCGGTGTCCGATAATTGATCATAGATTAACATATTGGAAAGATGCAGTTGCGCTAGGATTTGAATTACTTCTTCCTGTGAGAGAGTAGTGTTTTGATCGCTTTCTACTGTTTTGTACCAAACTTCCTCTATTGTCTGATCAATGGACATTCTGGCTACAAAATTATATGCCTCTTCGGAGATTTTAAACCATTCACTGTTCATTCCATCGCGCATCACGTACCAAACCCGTGAGTCAAAAAGCTGCCTTTTTACTTGTACACTGGGACGTAACTCACAACGCAGTGAATATACTCGGTGCCAAGAGGAAGAAAAAGTTTGGGTTGATAAGTCGACCGTGTTCATAACCAGAGTAATTTCCGAATAAAATTGATCGTGCGATATGTCATCGACCAGATAAGCGGCTGCGAACCTGTTTTGATTTTAGCGGTACCTCCCATACCAGGTCGCCACCAACCCTTTTTGTCTGTCTCAAATTTACCTTTCGCTACAAAAATATTTGAACCATTTTTTACCTGCGCGATTGGATCGATGCTAGTTAACGTGAATGGAATTCGTTCATCAGGACGCCCAGCAACCAGTAATTCCCCAGAGAGATCATCGTTTAAGAAATGCATGTCGTTTTGATTGATCTCTAGCTCTAGGTACAGCTCATCTGTATCGGCCAATCGCATAAGCATATCGCCACGCTTGACCGGTGAGCCTAGTGCTTGTGTTAAGTCTCCCTCAACAACAATCCCGTTACGTGGCGCGCGAATTTGTGCACTCGCCATTCGAAACCTAACAAGATCTAGCTTCGCCTGAGATTGGGCGAGTTGAGCTCTCGCAATTTGCAATTCTGCAAACTTGCCCGTTGCAAGAGACCTTTCTATTTCTGTTTGATGACGAGCAGTTTCCGCGACAGCAACTTTCTCTTCCTGGATTAATTCTCGTATATCCATTTCCACGAGTTTATCATCTTTTCGGACTGAGCTACCTAATTCAACATATACGTTTGACAGGAAACCATCGAACGGAGCGGGGATTATTATCGCGTGTACAGCGCGAATTGTAGCTTTTGTATCAATACGATGATTAGTTTCAACGGCAAAAAGTGTAGAGAAGATAATGAGACCCGCGATGGCAAAGAGTTTAGCGGTAATTTTTCTAGGGCCAAATAACCATGTAGTTAAATTGATAAGTTTATAAAATAACTGGATAACAAAAGGTCTGCTTGAGTTTAAACTTCTCTCTAGAACTGGTCCTAAGGTAGTGACTAAAAATTCAATTTGTTTTAACTCATTATCATTTGGGTTATTCCCATTGAACTCAAGGGTTAAAACACCCAAGGTATCTTTTAGACCACGTATCGGTATTGACACTAGACTCTGATTTCCATGATTTCTGGAAAATATTTTATGCTGGCGATATATATAAAAATCCATTTGTTCAGATGGATAGGTGATGACTAGATCTTGGTCAGCGGATTCTTCCATGGCGTTGATTAAATCTTGAGCAAGTGAAGATCGTCGATCAAAATTCGCTGATTGACTTATCGCTTTCAGGCTAATTCTTTTTCGAACGAAAATACCTAAACTGACCCGATTTGATACCAGATGTGCGGCTAAGGAATTGCAGAGGAAAAAACAGGATTCTAAGAAACTGTCTTTTGAGCAGAGCTGGTAGACTATTGAAATTACTTTGTCATTACTCAACCTCAACGGTTGGTCGGTTAAGCTATCCACTAAAGTTTGGTTTGACTTCCCTCCCAGATCGCGAATTGCGAACTCCATCATTGTTCTCTGAGCCGGCTGCATTCCAGAGGTGATACTTTTAATTTCAACCCAGGCCAACACGGTGGATCTTTTCCCAAAGGACCCTTTATCGAGAGGTAGAACATGTAATACCCGAGTTTCATCAACCTGTTTGGTTTGCTTGGTGTCTGTTTGATAGGCTAGTTCACAGGTTTCTAGAAGTTCTGATGCATGGGGTAGATAGATCAATTTGAGCTTGAGGGTATTTATGATTTGCCTTCCAAGATTGGGTATCTATCGAACGCTCAAGGTGCAAAACAATTTCAGCCATAAAGCACTTGTGGATGATGCTCAGGAGATGCACTCTAACCTTTTCATTCTCCATGGTTGAGTCGCTGATCAAATTTAGCGAATATATAAGCGAAGTCTCAATATTTTGCACTGAGTTGAGATCATTCATTTGATGGCGTTTCATTTGTTGGCCTTAACTCGGCCGGAGTTCCTGGGATGATTTTAAAATCAGAATTATCTACCTCTGCAAACAGCTTTCTCAGTCCACTCGCCGCATCTACCAGCGGAGATACGTAAGTTATTAAAGCTCTTCTTTCTACTACTTCTCCATGTTGCATTAACCGGAGGATGGCTTCCTCTGTGGCCATGAAACGATAGTCTTGAGATATAGGGAAGGTACCCACAAAGCGGATTGTGGACACGTCGACAACGTTGACTAGTGTTTCTTGAGGTTGAATGGTCTCGCCTCTTTCGCCATGCACAAATGTAACGACCCCAGTCACCGGTGAAGTTAGTTGTTTTTGCTCGAAATACTGTTCAGCAAGTTTGTGATCAATTTCAGCTAGCCTCTTTGAAGCAATCAACGACTCCAACTGTGCCTTAGCAGCGCTGAGTGCGAGTTCTTCATCTTCGAGTTGCTTGACTGAGATACCACCCGTTTCAGCTAAAATCCTTCCCTCAGACACTTGTTTGGCTAGCACATCTATTCTTCCTCTTACCTCTCTTAATTCGGATTGGTCTTTCAAGATGATCCACTTTCTTTGACGTTCCAAATTTTCAATTGAGCGATCCAGTTCTAGTAAGACTTCTCCAGCTGTTATCTGATCACCTTCAGTAACAAATATTTTATCGATAGTCCCTTGCACTGGAAAGCTTAAACTAGCCTGGCTCTTGGGCTCTGTGATACCAATTGCAAGCCCTTCTCCATAAGCAGACGAAATATAACAAAGACATAGAAAGGTGGGGAAAATAAGCTTGGGTAGGTAGTGACCCATGTCACTTTTGTCCAAAAATGTTGTTGACCTGCTCACTCAAATCCCCTTGCGCTGAGTAAAGCTGAATGAAAGCCTTTGCATATTGGGTCGACGCTTCAACTTCATTAATAGTTGCTTCTAAATTTTTCTCCTCAGACTGCAAAACCTCGATTATGTTTCCTCTGCCTTGCGCTAAACGTAACGAGGCTACTTCGAGTTGTTTTTTTGTTGAGTTAGCAATTTTTCTGGCGTTGAGCCACACTTTCTCTGTCTGAAGGGCTGTCTTGTGGCCGACTAAAACTTCATTTTCAAGGTTTTGTCGTTGGCCTTGAAGAAGCAACTCTGCTTTACGTTTTTCCAGACTGGCCTTTCTAATCTTGGCATTGGCACCTTTGTTGGCGCCCAATGGCATCCTGTACTCTATCGATATTCGGCGCTCTGGATGGCCAGCCATGTCGTTAATCCTCAATGCGCTGGTGGCAGTTCCTGCTTGTTGAGACCATCCGGCATCCAATCGAATATCGAGTGTGTCACGAGCCATATCTGACGCTTGGTCAAGTTGAAGCAGGGCACGTTTGATCGCAACTTTTTGTGCTTTGATGTCGTAACGAGTGTTGAGGGCTACGGTATATAGTTGTTGCCAATCTGGTATGTGATAGATCTCTGTCGGGAGTATCGATGGATCAAACTGGATTTTATCCACCGTAAGGTTTCCTTCGGGAGCAAGAAGGATGAGTTCGGTTTTGAACCGTATCAAGTCTCGTTCAGTATTTGATATCAGATTCTCCAGCTTATTCAGGTTGATTTCGATATCAATTTCAGACGATCGCGGAAGACGTCCATTTCTGATTAAGGTACTGACCTCCGTTTTGAGTTTTGTTAAGATGGCTACGCGGGCTTTTAACCTTTCCAAGATTAGTTGGGTTTTTAAGGCATCTATATAAACGATTGCGGCCTGTGTGGTGATCAGGTTCCGTTGGTCGAGGGTTAAGTGTTCTTGAATTTTAGCTTCCAATTCAGCGATAGCAATATCCATGTTGGTGATTTTGGCTCCTGCACCGCGCATCAGTGGCTGAACAATAGATAACCTTAAGTCACTTCGGTACTGATAGTTGTCCATGGTGCCGGCTTTCTGCCTGTTCAAGGATGAATCAATCGAAATCTTCGTGCCGTAGCTCAACAATTTTGAGACTGTGCCCTTCAAGTCAGTTTGTTTATCAGGATACGGGTCTGGTGATCTTCCTAATAACTGATCTTCAACCGAGAGCGGTGATAGGGTGTTCCCTGCTGATGATCTTACTGTCAGCTTCGGTTCATAGATCCCAAACTGTTCAATAATATTCTCGCGAGCGACTTCTTCATCAAGCTGCGCCATTATGAGTGATCTATTTGAGTTCAGAACCGCATTCAGGAACATTTCAAAGGAGAATGCTTCGGACTTGCCCATAGGTTGACTAGCCAACGAAGGGTTGTGTAGCCCGAGGCAGAGTGCCAGGGAAAAGTATGTGAACAATTGTCTGTTACAGCCGCAAAATGAACGAGCATTCAAAATAAATGGTCTCAGCCGGCGCCAAAAAAATAGTTCAACATAGCTTGTTCCTACTTCAACGAAGTTATTGTCGATTCCAAAAAGCAATACTTCAAGGATTTTTCCCAAGAACGCTTTTTTTGACGTGTGAGCGAGCTACCTTTATTTTTCTTATTTCTGATCGCCATAAATCCTCGTTAAAAACACCCAATTATCGTATGAATTATCCATGCATTCCTCACACCACTCGATATTATAAATCCTTCAACAAATAATTCTACCCAACTGCCAATAAATTCCATATATTGGATCAAGGAAAAAAATAAACCAATAAGTTATTGAAATATAAATTCTATTTTCGGAGCAGGGCAGGGGTTTTAATTGCTTGTCATCTGAGATCATCAATTACACAGGTGCTCATTAGCTCCACCATCAAACTCATCAATTCGCTTTGATTTTGGGCAAGATCTTGATCAATTTTTATCGCATAAAGATAAACAGCCAGAACGTTAACGACACCGTTACACTTCCCACGATCCATTCTTAAGCCATGTTTTGCAAAATTTCGGTTAAACCCGTCGCAAATCAAATCGACCTGACTCGGTACATGGGTCATCACCTTTGAAAACGACCTTCTAAATGAGTCAGAATTATCGACGACACGAGGTGTTTTGGCAGCTTCATGTCCATCGCCAGCGAGTACCGAGCCAACATCTCAAAAAATTGCACAGGGTCTCGCCGCGG
Source organism: Alphaproteobacteria bacterium (assembly GCA_038131935.1). Lineage (GTDB taxonomy): Bacteria > Pseudomonadota > Alphaproteobacteria > UBA8317 > UBA8317 > UBA8317. The sequence goes on from JAYPQH010000030.1 coordinate 124,297, forward strand.
AAATTGTCGATTTGTAGTGCCAGGCCACGCAGGAAAGAATTTGAGCCAAACTTGTAGCTGCTAAGCAGAAAATCGGGCATCGATTTCCAATTTTTATAGAATGTTGAAAACCCATATCCAGCTTTCGTGAGAATCGTTCTGATCGTGTAGCGTTTTTCGTCTTTTCCTTCTGCCAACGAATATATTAAAGCGGCTCTCATATGATCAGCCGGCGTATGGGAGTGATCTACAGTATCAGACAGAATTTTCTTAAGGCTTTCGTCTACCTTGAATTGCTCGTTTTTGTGAATACTGTCGTTCGACATAGTACATGGATCTCCTTTTATGGCGATAAACAATGGATGAATGGTTACCTGAAAACTTGATCGCAATCCCCACTCTGCCACTGCTATATTCACTGCACGCAACAAAAAAATAAGAAAGGATCAGCTCAACGAAAAGAATTCAAGGTACAGTGTGTAATTTGAAAAATAACACCCATAAAGCGTAAATTGGTATGGCTGTTTTAGCAATGCTGTCTATTTTTTACTTGGCAAAGGTGGAATAGCATCTTGCCCAAAATCAAAACGAATTGATCAATATGATGCTGGAGCTAATCAGTCCTTGTTTGGTTGATAATTTGCCCTATTCAGCAATTAAAAGGTTTGCTGTGCTCCGAGATTATTTATTATATTTCAATTCATTAACGGTATTTTTTTTTGTTTGATCCAATTAGCTTTATTCTTTGTTAAATGGGTAGAATTATTTATCGGAGAATTTATACTGCTATGTTGTGGAAAAGATGTGAAAATTGTGTAGCAGTAGTGCATTAGACGAGAATTGATGGCGGCAAAAGGTAAAAAAAATAGACGTAGCTGGCTTACGCGTCAGAAAAAGCGTACATGGGAGAATTCTCGAAGTCTGGTTGACCGCCTAGAAGACAGGATTTTATTGTCGGCCGATCCTCTGCTTCAGGCGGTGCGTATCGCCTCCGATAGCGAGCCAAGCATAATTTTTGTTGATGCGGAACAACAAGCCACCACCGTTGAGGTTACCAACAGCAATGTTGGATCGATTTCGCTGGATCTTACATCTCTTGGTGATATGGCGAACCAGAATCCATTGCTAACGCCGATCGATACAGACTTGGTCCGTCTAGACGCAACCATGCTCGCAATCGAGCTTGGTTTGGGCGATGCCAGTTTGACGGACTTGTCGCTCTCTCAGGAGAGTGATGGCACGCTTAGGCTTGGTGGTGATGGCGTTGTTGATCTGCTGTTCCAAGCACCAACTGAGAGCCTTGTGATACGTGGAGGGTTGGGTCTTGATTCGATAGAGCTAGAGTCTTTTTCGGTAGCTACTGCGGACATATTTATTGAAGCGGAACATATCAAGGTTGGTGAGGCAGCAGAGATATCGGTAGGCGGAGCTCTGACTTTGAATGCCATAGCGGGTTTTACTGAACGCCACACCGGATCCTTAGACGCACTTGCACTAGCCTTTGCCGATTCAACTTACAGTTCTTCAATCGAGGTTGACGGTAAAGTTTCGGTCTCTGGTGGGATGGTATTTGCCGCAGAAACTTCCCTTGCGCTAGATATTGATCATCAAGGCGATATAACGCCAGCCATACTGCGTCCAGAATTAGTCTCTGTTGCGTACATTGGAGCGAGTGCCGAACTTAATGCTGGTTGGTTGGAGCTGACCTCTGAAACTTCAGCTGATATTGAGGTGGATGTTGACGGAGGTCTGGGCGTTATCTCGATAGACCTAAACCAAGTTAGTAGGTCGATGGTTTCAGGTGGTGCTAGCCTTCATCTCCATGAGAATGAAGGCGGGACAGTTCTTCTTGTCGATTCGTTTGGTCAGACCGGCTTAGATGCGCGATTTGCGCCAATTATCAATGATGGTGACCTGCAGGGATTGATGGCCGGCCAGGATAAAACAACAGATACTGCTGGTTTTGATTTGGCTTATGCTGATTTTGCTATCAACAGAGATGTTTCTGCTGTCCTGGGTGATGGTCTAGACGTTTTGACAATTGGATCTCTAGATCAGCCAATAGCTGGTAGTATTTCAGTTGGTGCCGGCGCTCTAAATCTTGGTGACGCGGGTCTGAGTGTCTCCATCGATTCAGACATCACTGGATTGCAGTTGCTGACAGTCACCGATCAAGTCTTGGCGGAAATAAGGCGTGCAGAACTTGACGTGTTTGATATTGAGGTCCTTGCATATGCTGGCTCGTCAGCGGACTCAACGTCCAAGGTGGTTCAAAATCAGATGTATGGTTCTGTAGTTGCTAGAGTTATAGACTCTAGGCTTGGCGCCTCAAATGACATCTCAATCTTGGCTACAGATAACTCGACTTCCAGCGCGTTATCCTCCGATTTTGTGGCATCGGGTAGTCAATTGAAAGGCCTTGATATTGGTATTGCTTACGCAACTAACCTTTGGTCAAGAGATATTTTGGCTCAGATCATCAATTCGGATGTGACCAGCTCCAATCTTTATTTGGAAGCGCAGGCACTTGCCATATTAGACGCAGAAGTTGGGTCTCAAATTGTAGCCGAGGTAACGACGGGCGAGTCTGACCCAAGCTTTTCTATGGGGGGGGCGGTTGCCTCGAATGAGGTGATGGGCCAGGTCCATGCGACGACGTCCGGTGGCTCTATTAGCGTTAACGGACTCTCTGTCCAAGCTTCCAATCTGATCTCTTTGCATTCCGATACCGCCGCGGGTGCGGCATCTGCAGGTGATACCTCGTCTGCATTGGCGTTATCCTTTAATTTAATTGGATACACGATGACCGGAACCGTCGGTATGATTGCTGATTCAATACTGGGTGTGGATTCAGGGATCAAAGCAATGCCGCTTCATACCCTTGCTGAACTTCTTGATACTGAGGTGACCGTTAGCGGTGATATGACGGTCGATGCTCGCAACGCGCTGTCGGTCAATTCATCCATCGACAGCTCGATCATGGCTGAAGTCGATGACCTGAGCGAAGCAATTGCAGTGGGTGCTGCTGTTGCATTGTCAACCAACCGATATACGAGCTCTTCAGTCACACGGATAATGGGTATATCAACCGGCCAGGCACGGCCATCATTGATCGTTGGTGGCGATCTTTCGATTTCAGCGACAGACGAATCTGAGATCCTATCAAGTTCAGATGTTAGCGTGAATTCATTGGGTGGTGGGATTGCAGCAGGTGCGCTTATTTCCAATAACCATGTTGATCGAGACGTATTGGTCGACCTATCTAACCGTGACATAGACGTTACTGGAACACTCTCAATGGCTGCACTATCGACCGGTATCCTGCAGTCGGCTGTAGAAGGTATTATCGAATTACCTGGTGCAATTTCATCGACCGAGCAAGGAGTCGATGATGGTTTAGGTATGAATGCTTTGGTGGCGTCTAACACAATGTTGGGTTCAACCATAGTCCAGTCCGATCAGTCAAATATGAATATCGGCGGTGATTTACTGTTGTCTTCAAAAACTTCAGGTTCAATTGATGCAACTAACAGTGCTCTGACGTCGTCCTCGGGTCGTTCGGCCGGAGTAACAACAGCTTTTAATTCTATCGGATGGCAGTCGCAGAGCTTTGGCTCTCATTTGGTCGATGGACTCCTTGGTTCTAGGCTTGCTGATCAAGATCCGCTCAACACAACTGTTGATCTCGATGCGAGTGACATATCGATCAGCGGTGATCTTAATATCAAAGTTACACAAGTCCCCGAAATACGTTCGGTCGTTTCCAACGTTGCAGCGTCTGAGGCGAGTGGAGGAATGGGCTTTGTCTTGGCTACAAACAGAATTGCAAGGGACGTTGCAGCGGAAGTTCACCAAGGTGTTGATGTTGGCCAAGAAAATACTTCGCTTCAATTGGCTGGCGACATGACTGTCTATGTAAGTGATACGTCTGGTGTTTCGGCGGTTCTTGATCTCGCGGCGTCTGGTAGCTTGTCATCTGTAGGTGCATTGGTCGCAAGAAATGATATCCGCGGAACGGTGGACGCAGTTTTAGGTGGCGTGCGCCTTGATGTTGGTGGCAGTCTTTCAGTTTTGTCTCGAATGGCTGCCACGATAACCGCCAGCGCCACAGGTGATGTAGTGGTATCAGAAGATGCAGGGCTTGATAGTTTGGCTGCCAGTGCTCTGATATCGTCAAATACAATCCTGGGTGACTCTACCATTGATCTAAGTGAATCGATCATTGAGGTTGGTGATGAAACAGAAATACTTGCGTCCCAGATCTCAAAAATATCGGCCAGCAACTCCGCCAACGCGACGGGTTCCCGCGCCGCTTCGGGATTGATTGCCTTTAATGCGATTGGATGGGATGCTGGCAATTTGTTCGAGCAAGTCGCTACTGGTCTATTTAGCTCCAGCTGGCTTTCAGACAGCCCTGCTTCCGCTCCACTTGTGTTAGACGGTACTCATATTGTTTCTGGTGGTGGGATAGCCATGGAGGTGAGCTCATCATCAGATATAAGTGCCGACATTAAGGCTGGGGCTACAGGCACATCCGGTGCAGCTGCCTCAGTTGTTCTGGCTACCAATTTGGTCAGTTCGAGGGCTCATGTCGCTGGTCGTCGAAGTGACTCAGCAACTCGGAATACAGAACTTATTTCGGGTGAATCCATACAGATTTTTGGTAACGATACATCTTCAATCATAGCCAATGTATCCAGTGATGCATCTTCAGATGGTGGATCGCTAGCGGTTGGTGGGGTGATCGCGCGAAATGAGATTGTGAGTTCTACTACCCTGGACTTCGACCATGCGAGGCTGGAGGCAGATGGTGATATCGCGATCATTGTAAAGTCAGGAGCCGATATTGAATCAAGAGTTTCAGGTGTTGTCGAGGCATCGGTCGGGTCTGAGTCCAACGCTACGTCTCTGGCAATTAACGGTGTCATCGCAACCAACGCGGTACAGAATAACGCCGACATAATCTTCAACCAGAGCCTTGCCGATGCGGGCAAATCAGTCACCATGAGCGCCTCTAGCCCATCCCGTGTGACCGCAAATAATACCGCGATTGTGACCTCGGATGGCCCTGCCGCTGGGGTAACTCTGGCCTTCAACACCATAGGAATGGCGCCGTCAAATATTTTCGCTACCAGCATCGACATACTATTAGGAGGCGTTCTTGCGAACGAGTCACCAGCTGGCAGCCAAGTCCTTGTAACCGGATCAAACATTAAGGCTGGAGGAGAGATTGAAGTTGCGGCAGGAGCGAGCCTAGAGGGTCATCAGCTCGGATCATTGGTGTCTTCGACAGTTGCTAACGAGGCAACGGCGGGTGAGGCCGCTGCAAGCTTTGTTCTAGCGACAAACCTGATCAATAGTAGAAATCGTTCGCTCATATCTGCTGGCAATCCTGACGACCTCGACCCAGCTAATCTGGAAAGTCTCGTCGATATATCGGCCGCTGGCGGTATATCAGTATCCGCTAGCGATGCCGCGATCATACGTTCTGATATCTCTTTGTCAGCAACCAGTAGTGGGGCTGCGGCTGTTGGAGGTGTGATCGCGACCAATGACGTAACGGCTGACACGATCGCGACACTTGATCGTATCAACTTGCGAGCCGGCGACACGACGATTGCGTCCCTCCAAATGGCTGCTATTGATGCGACCGTTAAGGGAGAAACCGTTTCAATCGATGACTCTGGTGCTGACGGGTTGGCGGTGAATGGTCTAATCGCATCAAATGCTGTGAGGGGAGACACATCCGCACAGATTAGTGGTGGAGAGTTTCTTGTTGTCGGAGACCTCTTGGTAGACTCGAGGAACCGTGGATCGATTAGCTCCTCTAATGAAGCGACGATGGTATCTGGTTCGGGAGCGGTTGGTGCGACGCTGGCGTTTAATTCTGTCGGCTACGAGAAGCAAAACATTTTATCAAAGACCCTAGACGCAATTGTCGGTGGTGATCTCGGTGTGGAGTTGCCTTCTCAGTCAGATGCTCGAGTGACTGAAGTGAGTTTAGATGTGTTGGGTGATGTCTCAGTGGTCAGTCTGGCTGAGGGTACGATCTCGGCGATGACTACAAATGCGGCATCGAACCAGGGCTCTGGTACCACGGCAAGCATGGTGCTGGCTACAAATGCGGTCGTTGTAGAGACCGATGCGATCATTGAGGACTCAGGCCCAGTCAAGGATTCTGACGCGATTCGGGTCGGTGGCGATCTCCACGTAGCGGCCTCCAGTGCCTCGACCGTTCTGGCCGACGTGCTGGTCTCTGCGTCAGCCATAACCGATGCATCGTCGCTAGGGTCGGATTATGAAGCTGACTTCCTGTCTAGTGATGGAGAGCAAACACTGCAACTGGGCAATGTCGTCCATCTGACTCGACCATGAGGCCGGTGGGGACGCTGACTCACTGTACCTTATATGGGTCCAAGCCATGAGACGATCGACCTTACCGTCACGGACTTCTCTGACGATGGCTTGTGGTACAAGGTGATTCCACCACAAGGCAAGGTTGCGGAATTAATTGCCAGCTTGGAGTCGGCCCAGATGCCGTACTTCGAGAAGTCCCTGTCCATCAGCGACCTGACGATCGCGGGTCAAACGTTTGATGTCGGCCTTGGGGCGGGGCTCGGCTGGCGCGACGTGGGGTTCCTTGATTTCTTGGCAGGTAATGCCGATCCGGTTACCTCAGAGATCTCGAAAACTGAGACGGGCCTGCACATTATCACCCCATCTTTGAACGTCGGCGGGCGCGAATTAGTTGGTCCCGAGTTGAACCTGGATATCGACCTTCCTAATCCGAAGTTACCCTATACGGTGTTTGAGGAGGAGCTGGGATCCATTGAGCATGGCGGTCAGGTCTACTCGTGGGGTATCCGTGGCTTTGCGGGTTGGGAGGACACCACTCTACTCGAGATGATTAACGTCGACGCTCTGTTAGATGGAGACGTGAATCCGATCCCACCCGATATAGGCTTCGAGTTCTTCGTCGATGAATTTGTCATCGACGATCTCAGAATAATCCCGCCCGAGGTTCGGATTACGCCCCCAGAAATTTGGTTAACGTTGTTCGGGAAACCGTTGAAACTGGCCTACGGCGACGAGATTGTGGTCACCGCCCCGAGTGAGCTGGACGACTATATCGATGCTGATGCGGACCCGCTAGCGCTCACGATCCCTGAACTGAACCTCGACCAGCTGCTGTCTCCCACCAAGGTTGCCCAGTACCCGTCAGACTACTGGAAAGACGCGCTGACCATCGATGTGCGTAACCCTGAGCTTCCGTACTTTGAGACGTTCCTTGCTGCCGGCTCCTTTGAAATTGACGGGCGAGACTGGGATATCGGTTTAGATGTATCAGTTGGTTGGGAGAACCAACGACTGTTCGACATGCTAGCTGGTGATTTACCCGTGAGTGGGATCGAGTTTGGACAGACGGGTTTTGTCCTACAGTCTCCAGGGATCGATGTTGCGGGATTTAGTCTGGCAGGGCCAGCGCTTGGAATTGATCTGGTGCTGCCCGACCTGGATTTGCCTTTTTACAGCTTCAGTGACGTAGTTGCGGAGTTTGAGATACCGGGGACCGGCGGAGAAACCGTCGGACTTGGCATTAACGCGGAGCTTGGTTGGAAAGACGCCACTCTTATGGATCTGGTTGATGTTGGTGCCTGGATCGAGGGTAGCTTCGAGTCGGCCGAGCCCGTCTATGATTATTCCTTTTTCCTTGAGTACACCGACGATAACGGTTCCACGGTGGGTGCGGTTCCCGATGTCATCTCTTTGGCCCTGCCCCAGGCTAGGGCCTCGGTGTTTGGCAAGAATGTCTTGTTTGGTGTCGGTAGCGGGCCTGTCGAAATCTCTCTGACGGACGTCTTGGGTGACGATTTTGGTGGCCTGATCGACGCGTCGATGGACCCGATTGAGATTGTCGCGCCATCGATCGATTTGAATAGCCTGGTCGACCTTGATCCCAGGACATATCAGCCGGATGGGAGTGAGATTCTGATCAACGTCCTCGATACGTCGTCGTTCGAGAGCGCATTTTTCGAGTTGATAAAGGTAGTACCTGGAAACTACGGGTTCACTGACTCGCCCCTGGTTGCGGCGATTGACGTGCTGGCGGATGAGCTGATTCCGTTCTCGCTAACTAGCTTCTCGATAGACGACCTGATGCCGACTGAGGCATACGAAAAGATCAAGTGGTTTGTCGACGAGGGTGCTGAGACTGTTGATCTAACGATCCCCAGTCAGGTCTATGATATTCCGGGCATCGGGCTCTTCTTAAGCAACCCAATACTCCCTAATATTGAACAAAGTCTGGACGCGACGACGATCGAGTTGGCCGGAGAAATGTGGGATATCGGCCTGTCCGCGTCCCTCGGTTGGCAGGGCGCGCGACTGATAGATGTGTTGGCTGGCGAGGCGCCGGCGTCTGGTCTCAGCGCCCTCGATACTGGTTTCGGAATCCAGTTCCAGCCAGAGGGAATAAACCTAGCCGGCTTCAACCTTCAGGCGCCCTCGTTGCAGGTTGACCTCAGACTGCCCGACCCGGATCTCCCATTTATCGAGTTCGACCAGACCATCGCCGAGATCGATATTCCCGCGAGCAACGGGGCAAAGATCGGGGTAGGCGCGTCCGCGAGAATCGGGTGGGAGGATACCTCTTTGCTCAACTTGATCGACCTGGACGCGCTACTGAACGGTGAGTTCTCAGCAGTTGCGCCCGAGTTCGAGATAGACCTGCGGCTCGAGTACACAGACAGCGAGGGTATGGGATCCAGCTTCCTCCCGGGTGAGATACATTTGGCCTTGCCCGACGTGAAGCTCGAGTTGATGGATAAAACGCTGCTCCTTGGGTTCGGGTCGAGGCCGATCGAGTTCGAGACCAGCCGCCTAGGCATCAGCTCGGGCTTTATCGATGAGTCACTCGAGCCTTTGCTGATCGACCTCCCGACCCTCGACCTCAACCGACTGATTGACCCGACAGCAGATCTTTCTTTGTTGACCGACCTGAGCGACCAGACGTTTTACTACCAAGTCCAAGGGTCTGAGATTGAAGTAGACGTAACCGATCTGGATAGCTTAGAGGCTGGCTTCAGGCGACTGATCCAAGTTCTACCATCCGAGTTTTCGATCACGAACCCGACAGCGACCGGCGAGTTATTGGGTCTCGCGATTGATACGGAATTACCGCTACTTGAATTATCCGGCAGCCTGCAGGGCTCGGGGCTCATTGATTTCAACCTGTCGAGCTTCGGTCTGGAGGACGTACTGACGTCCGATATATTCGAGTGGGTCCAGCCGCTGATCGATCCGGAGGCGAGCCCTGTCACAGTTAATATCCCCGACTTTGATTTTGGCACCCTAGGGTCACCGATCCCTGTGCTCGACCAATTTTTGGAGCAGATCGAGTTTTTACCATCCGAGCTGCGTGTCTACGACCCGTCACTGATCGCCCAGGTCACCTTCGAGCTGTCAGAGCTGCTCTCAGAGCAGCCCGGCATGAGTCTAGTCACGAGCGTCTTACCTTTACCGACGAGCTTTGACAGCACGATTGATCAGGAGGTTTCGGTTTCAGGGTTAGTCAGTGACGCACTTAGTCGGCTCGGTATCGACTATCTCCGGTTTGGTTCGGATGAGACGGGTACCTACATGGCATTCAATGTCATCGACGTGTTACCGGAGTCGGTCGCGGATATCCTGGGTATATTTGTTGATCTCGATGACCCAGAGATACGATCATTTGAGATCCCAAGCTTTAGTTTCGGGACCATCGACATTAACGCGCTTATCGGTGGCGACCGTTCGTCAGCGAGCACACAGGCCGCGTCTTCAAGCCAAACTCAAACAGTTACCACGACAACAACGGAACAGACCACCGAGGCACCTGTCAATGAAGACTGGGTTGCCCTCGACAGCGTAACCAACGCGCGGAGCGGTCAGTCTGAGATACAAAAGCTAACGCTCGACACGAAGGATGTTGACTTTTCTACCGGATCGATTGGAGCCAGCCTGGGCTTGGGCCGCATGATCACCGACCCGATTGAGATTTTGGAGTTAGGTGAGTCGAGGGACGCGATCCAGGCCGTAAGTCTGCTCAGCGCCTACGACCTTGTCGGGCACTCAGTCCCGGCGAGCTCTTACGAGCTGACCCTGTCGCATGGAAGGCAGCCGGTCGGCAGCAACGAGAAGTTCCGTTTTTACTTTGAGGGTGATCCAGACGTTCAGTCGAAGACAGCTCGATTCTTGTCGACACAGACGTCCCGGCAGCCCGATGAAGTTGTGACCGCTCTCGCGGATTTGCTGGGAATCCAGGGTACAGCAGAGCGTGTCTCACGTGGCGTATATACCCTGGGCGGGATCACTGCCGCCTACACATCGAATGCTCCCGCAAACAATCAGCGGATCTCTATTACCTTCTCGGATACCTTGGCTGAACGCCTGGACGGGGTTGGTGAGCTAAAGGTCACGATGATTACCCCGGGATCGAACCTGAGGCCGTCACTGGAAGCCCTGGATGGTAGCGACCTGCCGCCGGCGACGTTCGCATACAGTGTGAGCTTGGGAGGCCAAAAGACCAAGGCGGACTTTATCGCGCCATCGTCTCGAAGCCTAGCCGATATCGAAACCGCGACAGAATCTAACCGAGCCAGTCTCGAGAAGGCGCTGGAGGACCTGGTCGGCTCAGGGAACGTGTCGGTAGGCACTGACTACGGCTCAGAAGACGCGTGGCTATTCGTGGTGACATTCCAGGGGCAGCTCGCCGGGCAGCAAGTCGGGTTGGTGTCGGTTGAGGCGTCCGGGGCAGCCGATGGTTCGTTGTTGGTCGACAGCGCACACCTGGTTGAAGGCCGTCGGGCCACAGACGCCACGATGCAGGCTGCGCTTATCGAGGCAGGTCTAAACGACGCATTCGGAGGCACCGTGGCGCGTGTCGATGTGTCGGACAACAGCGCTGTCGACGCGGTTGTGTACGAGATCCGCTATACCGATCAGCTCGGTGACCTTGACCTACCTCAGATCCGTAACACCAGCCCAGTCGATGGCCTGGTCGTAACCGTAGACACGGAAGTCAACGGCAGCGCCGCGAGCGGACCTCGATTCGTGCTGGACCAGGCATCTGTCGAGGATGCCTCTAGCTTTGACGTTAGGGTGTCAGTCAATGGTGCCCAGTACATCGCGAGCGCTCTTGATTCTGATATTTCTGCTGACGCGCTGGCGTCCGCGATCAAGGGCTCGGAGTACCTGTGGGTGACAGAGCTCGAGACGGGCGAAATGATCGAGGAGATATTTAGGTTTTCCGACCTAGGCCTCGATCCGTTAGTCACCCAGGCATCGAGTGCCGACGGGGGTCAGGGCTATATCATCACGTTCGCCGGCGACGTCTCGAACTACCCGCTGGACGGGATCGAGATCCGGCTCAGCGGTTCGGTACCAGAGCAGTCAGACCCGGCTAGTCAGTCACCAGATAGGGACGCATCGGCGGTCGGCGGCATCGTCGCCAGGAATGACATCAGAAGCACTTCCGTCTCAGGTATCCTGAATTCTTCTGTCTCCGCGTCGGGAATCTCGATCTCTTCTACCGACAACGGAATAGTAAGAGCCACCCTCGACGCTACCGCAGAGGCCGCCGGGTCCGAGGGTGATGGGATGGCAGTCGGTGGCATAATTTCGGCAAATATCGTGCAGGGTGGCGCGTCAGCGGTTATCGAAAACAGCCGGGTAACATCGCAGGGTGATGTGTCGATCAACAGCATCAACAGCGCCCACATCGACGCCACCAATAACAGTGCCGTGACCGCTGGCGAGACGTCCGTCGGCGCGACTCTCGCGTTCAATACCGTCGGATACGAGGCCTCGAATATCTTGGCGCAGGCCGCTGATGCACTCGCAGGCGCTGGCTTCGCGGTGAAGAATCCGAACCACACGATTGCCCGGATAGTCGGCTCCGAGATCACCGCGTCTGGTGGCCTCGTCGTTGACGCACGCTCTGAGGCATATATCCGGGCGAATGTAGATAATGAAGCAGTCTCTTCTGCCGCCGCCGCTGAGGGTAAGTCGAAGGGCGGGGTCTCGGCCGGTTTCGTGCTGTCCAGTAACTTCATTGCGGGCGATACAAGAGCATTAGTCGACAATGATGGAAATACATTATCTGCCGGGCTTCCTGGTCTAACCGTTTCCGCGGTCGATGATGCGGCGATCGACTCACAAATCAACCTTACCTCGGCGGTCGAGGCCGGAGGGTTGGGACTGGGCGATGCCGCCAGATCGATCATGGATTATATCGGCATTACCTACACCGATCATTCGGGTATCCAACGCCTCAAGGTCGGCGACAGGGTCAGGTTAGGTTCAGCAGAGTACGGCGAGCTGGATAGTCCGACAGAGATCCAGACCGGCGAACGGGTCACGCTCCAAACAAACATCGGGAACGGTGCCGCGGGTCAGACTTATGAATATCTTGGTCAAGACCTGCTGACGAACGCCAGATTTGCCGAGCAGGACTTCTCTGATACCTCACTGTGGAGACGGCTGCTCGGTGACCCCGGAATGGTCTACGTTTATACCGGACCTGGTGAGGCACTGGACCTATCACAGACTGATTACACCGATACGTCACGCTGGACCGCCCTAGACCTTCAGGGATTTGTCGAACTGGGGCTGGACGTACTCGATTCGATCGGTGCCGAAGATGGCTCAACCGCGGTGGGCGGACTAATCACGAGGAACAGCCTCGATGGGTTTACCTCGGCCAAAGTCTTAAATTCAGATATCGTTAGTCAGGGTGATGTGGTTGTCGAAGCCACGCGGTCGGGTCGCGTAGTCGCGGCTGATAACAGCGACGTATCGGCTGGCGGCACAGGCCTTGGGCTTGTTGTGGCTACTAATAACCTTCTTGGGGGGACGTGGTCTGAACTAGCAGGCAGCAGTGTATCAACTGTCGTCGCCGGCGCTTCGGGGGGTGATCTTAGGGTTCGGTCCGTTAACGATGCCCTGATCAGCGCGACGGTGGCGAGTAAGGTAAAGGCCAAGACATCGGTCGGGATCACCCTCGCGTTCAACAGTATCGGGTACTTAAACACGAACCTACTCGACGACCTCGCCGCCTTGGTGACCCGTGCCGACAATGTCGAGCCGGGACAGGCGTTCGCAACAGAGTCGTGGGTCAGCGATAGCTCTCTCAACCTGTCTGGCAGCCTTGTCTTGAATTCGGACTCGGCTGCGACCATCGATGCGGTCATCAAATCATCGGCGCTTTCGGTCGACGTGGACAAGGACAAATCGAACAAGTCCGCGATCTCCATCGCCCCGGTGGCTGCGCTGAACCGGATAGCCTCGACCACGGTCTCGCAACTGGCCGGGAGCCACGACCTGACTGTAGGCGGAGACCTCACGATCGACGGCACCAACCGGTCGCGGATACAGGCCGAGGTCAGCGCGTCCTCAATAGCTCTGTCAGCGGGTAAGACTGGCTCCAAGTCGGTGTCTATCGGTATCAGCCTAAGCCGCAACGAGATCGACTCGTTGACTGACGCCGGGATAACCGGCGAACCCGGGAACCGACCAATAATTTCTATTCTTGACGGCGCGCTTTCAATCCACACAACTAGGGAGGCGTCTATCGTCGCCAACGGCAGCGCGTCCTCAGTAGCGGTATCGGCCAGCCCCAAGGGAGGGCCGTCGGTTGGGGGCGGTGGTACGCTTGCTCTCAACCGTATCTCCGGAACCAGCGACGCTGGCATCGATGACGCTGTGGTCGAACTGCTCGGTACGGCCGATGTCGGACATCTCACTGTCCGCTCTGACGACCAATCAAAGATCGACGCGCAACTCAGGACAACGGCCGTGTCGGTATCGGCAGGGAAGTCGGGTAAGGCTGTCGCGTTAGGTTTTTCTGCTGCGCGAAACATCATTGGAGCTGGTCCACAATCTGATCTGGCTTTCGATCTCCGATCGAGTGATTACGGCTCTGAAAATCGACTGAGTGCCTTGTCAACTGGAACTCGTGTTCTGGCCGATACCGGCCTCTTATCAGGCGCGGTTTTCGAGTACATCGGCCCCTACGTTGAACCAAAATCCGACGACGAGGACGGCGAAGACGGACTCGACCTGACCACTGTTGACTTCCACGACGCCGACCGCTGGCGCGAATTGACCTACCTCGCGACCGATTCAAATGCGCGGGTTGTTGTGGCTGACAGTGAGCTGACCGCTCCTGGTGATGTGGTGTTCGATTCCACATCGTCTGCCCAGATTAACGCCCGCGTCCAGTCGCTATCTGCGGCGGTCGGGGCAGGGGCGGGCGGCTCCGGGCTCTCTGCCAGCGCGGCCGGTGTCCTGGCACACAATCTCATCACCAGCGGCAGCGAGGTTCGAGTGTTGGGAGCCGGGTCGTCGATGGTAGACGCAGCGACCATCGCGATATCCTCTGACAACGCTGCGTCTATCGATGCTGTCGCGGGAGCCGCCGCGCTGGGTGCGTCGCTGGGTGTTGGCGGGACCGGCGCGTCGGTCGCGGTGGGTCTCTCTATCGCACTCAACGAGATCGACTCGGATTCGCTCGCTATTGTTGAAGGCGTCGATTTACGAGCCTCGTCGGGTGACTTGACGGTCGAGGCTAAGGCCTCAGGTATCCCAGTACTCGAGGATCTAACGTGGGACGAGATGGTCGCAGCGGGGCTTGACGCGTCCGCACTGGATGCGCTTGCGAAGCCGGCGGATTTAATCGATTTGATGAGCAACGATGGTCGAGAGTGGGACTTCCTCGAGACAGATGGGGTCGTTCAAATCGAAGACGGTATGAAGGTCCTGAGGGCCAACGGCGATATCTATGAGTACGATGACGACGATGGGCCGATCAATCTTAGCGCGACAGATTTCTCAGACGGCTCTCTGTGGGATATCGTTGATCGGCCCACCATCGACCTCGAGAATGGGTACCGGGTCCGGGTCGACCTGGAGCATTCTAGTGGAGGGCTCGCGGGCCGCGTATACCGCTTTGTAGGGCCTGAGGAGGACGACGTAGAGCTCTCCTCCGAGAACTACGCTGACGGCAGTCGCTGGGTCCTTGACGATGAGTACGCTGATCCGGCGGATGAACGGCGCCTGGTTGAGGTATTGGCCGGGGCCGGGCTCGAGATCCCGAGGGCCGAGAGTATCCTACCATCGGCTACCTACAGCAGCGACTACGATAATCACTGGGACTTCACAAACGAAGACGGAGAACAGGACATCGAGGACGGTGATCTTATCGGTGACACCGTCAGCGGCTCTATTTACCGATACACGGGCCCGGACGAAAATGAGTTCGATCTAGGCGACGCTGATTTCAGTGACAGCGATCTGTGGGAGGAGGTAATTGTCCGCGCTGATCATGTCGTTACCGACCCGTTCCGTTCTGTCACAACCGGTGATCTGCTTGTCGCCTCTCCAGGGGGCTACATCGGTGTTTTTGAGTTCCTCGGCACGACCTCCCGAATGAACCTCGCGTCGGTCGACTACGGAGACACGAGCAACTGGGCCAGTGTTTCTTGGCACGACGGACGTCTCGGGCGAGACCTGTCGATCGAGACCGATGACGTCCTTCTGGTGGCTGGAGACAATGGTCAGATCGAGGCCCACCAATATAAAGGCACTTCCTCCGACATTGTGTGGTCACAGGTCGACCTCTCGGATGGGTCTCAGTGGCAGCAGCGGTCGGTGCACCTGGTTCCTAATGGCTCCGATAGCGAAGTCACCACAGGGCAAGTGGTTCAGATCACGATGGACGGTGGAACCCGCATGCTGCGCTACCTCGGTGAGACGGCCGTTGTGTCGCTTGCCACCCAGGACTACACCGATACCTCGCTCTGGGAGTCGTTTGACGGCGGGACCCAGCTAACAAAGGGCGACACGGTTTCTCTGGCGGAGGACCACTCAGCCGGTGGTTTGGCGGGTCTGACCTACGAATATATCGGTCGCAACTATGACCGCATGGACCTCAGCAACACCGACTTCGGCGACACCAACTCTTGGTCGCTGGTTGTTCCAAAGCTGACCGTCGGCGTCATCGAGTCTGGCCGCCGTTGGTCGGTAACCGATGCAGACGGCACCGGCTACACGATCAGCGTACAGGAAGGCCGGCTATCGGTTCAGCAAAATAGTATTAACTCGACCGCGGTCGCGGCCTCGGCTGCGATAGGCCTGTCTGTCGGCGGTTCGGGTCTGGCACTGAGTGGTGCGGGTGCGGTGGCCACAAATAAGATTAGTAGCTCGGTCGACGCCTTAGTGGTGGACGCTGTTGTCGAAACTTCACAAGATCTGTCAGTCCTCGCTCTATCAAACCAGTCTATCGCCAGCACGATCGTATCCGCCTCGGCGGCGCTGGCGGCCAGCGCCGGTGGAGCGGGTCTTGGTGCATCGATTGGCGTGTCTATCGCGAGGAACTATATCGGCACCGATACCTTCCAGCTGTCTGACCAGGCAGGCTCTGCAACGATCCGAGCGATGATCGTAAATGGTGACATGAATGCGGCTGGGGAGATCTTTGTCGGGGCGTATTCGCAGCAAACGATCCACGCCAATGTCGTCGCCGTATCGGCGGCGATCGCCGCCAGTAGCGGATTCGGTGGCGCCGCGAGCGGCTCGGGCTCGGTTGCAGAGAACGCGATCGCGACCCAGATTCACGCCGGGCTCTCCGGCTCGGTTGGAGCACTCCAGCCACCGAGTGGCTTGATGGTAGACGCAGCCGACGACAGCCGCATCACGGCAAATGTCTCTGCGGCGTCACTCGCCGCCGCAGTCTCTGGAGGCACCGGGGTCGCCCTCTCTGTTGGGGTCTCTCTCGCCAGGAATATGATTGGTACCTCGCTCGAGTCGGTAGTCTCGGACTCGGACCTCGAGGTCGCTGGCGATATTACCATCAGTGCCCGGAGCGAGGCTGTTATCAACGCGAGGGCGTCCGCGGCCTCGGTCGCCGCCGCTCTTTCGGCAGGGACAGGAATCGGGATCAGCGGGGCGGGCGCCAGCGCGATGAACATCATCGTCGCACGGAGTGTCTCAGATATCGTAAGGTCCGGGGTAGTCTTGGCCGGTAACTTGGCGGTCGAATCGCTCGCGAAGGGCGTAATCGACGCACGTATTATCTCCGCCTCTTTGGGCGCCGGCGCCGGTGCTGGGGTCGGGGTCGGTGCGTCCGTCGGGGTCTCTATCGCCAGGAACTACCTCGGTTACAACCCATACAGCGGTGTCCCTGAGGACGCTGATTTCGTCTACGGTATCGACCAACCGGCTAGGATCACGGCAGGCCAGACAGTATACCTCCCAAGCGGTTCGGGTACCCGTGCAGGCGAGCTATATCGCTACATCGGGGAAGAGGAGTTGACCCCGGAAGATAAGGACGACGATGACGTACTCGACGATCTGCTACAGACCCAGGACTACGACGACAAAGACCTGTGGGAACAGATAGTCGTCGAGCAGGATAACCTGGTCGCTGCCCGGATCCGTTCGACCGACATTGTCGCCGGAGTAGCCAACGATGCCTCAGGGGGCATGGTTATGGTCGACGCAACCAATACTCAGATTATTGTGTCTGAGGTGACCTCGGGTTCGGCCGCCGCGTCCGTCGGTGGAAGCGTCGGGGCGGCCCTGAGTGGAGCCGGCGGATCGTCCACGAACCGGATCGGTACACAGACCATGGCCCTGATCGACGGCGTCGTCGATGATCTGATCGACGCCACCGGTGACGTAAACATCTCTGCCCTCGATCAGTCCGCCATCGTGACCCAGGTCGAGGCGCTGTCGGTCGCCGCCGCGTTCGGAGGGATCGCGGGCGCGCTTGCCGTTGGGGTGGCACGTGCGGACAGCCTCATCGGCTCCGAGGTGGTCGCGCAGCTCGACCAAGCGGGTATCGCTGCCGAGGGCAGCATCTCGATAACCTCGGAGGACCAGTCAACCATACTGACGGACGCCTCCGCGACCGCGGTCGCTATCGCGGGCGGCAAGATCAGTCTCGCGTTCGCGGGCGGCGGCGCGTCCTCGTTGGCGACCATCGAGACCGGAGTATTCGCTGGCTCTACAGGTGGCACCGACCTGGCTCTTCTGGTCGGTCTTGAGGGCGTAGAGATCTCGGCGGTCAGTGCCAGTACGGTCGATAATGATGCCGGTGCGGCGGCCGCGAGCTTTGGTTTAATTGGAGCCGCGGCGGCCGGTACGGTCGCAGAGACAACCCTGGCCGGACAGACCACAGCGATGGTCGACAAGAGCCGGGTCAGGACAGGCGACAGCGGTAGAATCGCGATACTCGCGGATGGCTCGCAGACGGCGGACAACTATGTCGCGACTTTCTCGGTCTCGTCCGGTGGGGCTCTCGGGTCGTCGGCCGTCACCTCAAATAACTTCTCGACCGTATTCGCGGCGATCGGTGACCAATCTCAGATACGCGGGGGCGAAGTCCTGGTCAACGCGGTCGGTAACGACAGCCTATACGCTGACTCTGTGGCCGCTAGCGGTGGCCTCTTCGTGGGTATCGCCGGCGCCGAGGCGGTGATGAATGTATTCAGCGATGTCGGGGTCGCCGTCGGTGAGTCTGTCGACATTCAGGCTGGACGCGTCGAGCTTTACTCGAGTAAACGACAGGGATTCGATACCCGGTCATCTAACGTCGCCGTGGGCGCGGTGTCGGGGACCGGTGCCAGTGTGGTTAACGTCGTGTCCGGGCTGTCCGAGGTGTCGGTGGGTAGTGGTACCACTATCCGTGCGGGTGACGTGTTTGTCAGGGCGGAGAGCGACGCGGACAAGACCCGGTTCGGCCGTCTCGGTACCAACCTTGAGTCGGGGACAGCTGGTATTGCCTCGTTGTCGAAGCTCGCCGCAGAGTCAAGCTTCGGTCTTTACGGCGACGGCTACGGTTCCAATGTCGATATCGGAGACGGTGTCACGATAGAGGTCTCCTCGGAGTCCGGGCTAGCCGGAGGAGTCCTGCGGATTGAGACCGAGAACATCGCAGAGCTTTACGACAAGTCGGCCGTTGAAGGAGTCTCGGCGGTCGGGATCAGTCTCGCCGAGGCGTCCCAGACAGGAGCGCTACGCTCGACGATCAGTGTCGGCAGTGGGGCCTCGCTCAGGAACCTGTCCGGTGACGTGACTCTATCGACCCGGACCGAGCTTGATAACATAGCCAGCGCGACGGTTGAGACCGCGAGTCTTATCGCGGGGGCCAACTCGAAGGCTTACTCGACGTTTGTGTCTGATAACAGCATCAGACTCGACAATGCCGAGGTAGTTGGACGTGACGTCCTAATCATGAGTGGCCGCGGAATGATGGGCGGTTTCGACAAGATGCTCGGTCACCACGACTCACGCGCGATGGCTAATCTGTCTGTGTTCGGTCTCGGTGCCGCGCTGCCGTTGGAGCAGGTATCTCTCACCGAGTTCAACGATATCGTGATCGATGGATCCAGTACCGTTAAGGCGGTCCGGAGTATCGATCTTCTTGCTGACTCGAGCCAGAACCAGGCCCGCAAGGACGGCTCACAGGTGGTCTTGCCCGTACCTGTTGTCGTCGACGTCCTCGGTGATCCGGTCCTGGTCGAGAATCACCGAGTCTTGTTGTCAGACGACGCGGTCATCGAGGCAGGAATCAACTACGCGACATCGTTCGTTATAGAGCCCTACTACCTCGGTGGCGCGATTAACCTAACCGGAACCGCCGAGGCAGACCGCGAGGCGAGACTCCTTGAGGTCATGACCAGTCCGGACGGGGTCGCGCTCTCTGACGCGGAAAAAACCGCCCTAGGTCTCAACATCGACGTCGAGTTCGAGTACCAGGCGCTGGTGCTTGACTCGATAGCGCCCGGAATCTCCGGGGGCGCGATAGTCGAGCTAGTCGGCAGCGACTACGGGCGCGGCGAGTCCGGCGAGTACTACCGGTTCAACGGTGGGCGGGAGAGCTACGAGGCCCTGACCTTAGAAACAGAAGACTACACGGACACTCTCCGTTGGACCAAGATCAGCCCCCACATCGATCTGGGCGCAACCACCGAGGGTATAGTCACGACCCAGTCCGGCGATCTCCTAAGGGCCCGTGACGGACGCTGGTTTGAGAGGGTCGGTCCGACTGCGGAGGTCGACACCGGGTCCCTGACGCTTGATACCGAGAACGGATGGGCGGAGCTCGAGTACATGACCTCAGACGCGGGCCGCCGGATGGCCGCGGATATCTCCAACGACTTCTACGTCATCAAACCGGCAGATGTCGCCATGCCGTCGCTGATCTACGAGAACCTGACCTCCGGTCTGGTCGCCGACAGGCTCGCGGTCCAGGACTGGATCACGAACCACTCCGGTAACACAGAGCTGGTAGCGCGATACACAGAGCTCCTGACTCAGATCGACCGGCAGCTGGAGAACCTCGGGCTCGCTGAGAGGCAGTTCACCGACTCGGGTGACGAGGTTGTCGTCATCACCAAGAGCGTGGAACGGTTTGTCCTTGATCTACCCACCATCGAGGCGTCGGCGGGTCTTGTGTTTGTGTCGGCTGATGAGCTGTCTCGGGCCGAGTTCGAGGCCGTCACCGCGGACGGCAGGGTGGTCGCGCATGGCAGCCCAGAGATACAGATCCTGAACCGGACGCCGATCAGTATGCGGGTGAACGATGTCGGTATCACCGGAGCCGACAGGGTGATCCCGATCGACGGCGAGCTCAGGACGCTTGCCGCGGGGGCGGCATACTTCAACGGTGACACGGTCGGCGCCGCCAACTCGGTCAGCTCGGGCCAGATCACTGTGAGACAGGACGGGTATCCGTCCCAGGTCTATGGAGACCAGGGTGCGCTTGGGGCGCTGGTCGGCACCCTAGACGGTCCGATCGATCTCAACGTTGAGGGCCGTCTTGTCAACGAAGACGGCGCGATCACGGTCGCCAACCTCGACGGCAGCGTTAACGTCACCGGTGAGCTGAGGGCTTCGACCCTGAACCTGTCTGCGACGGGCGACTTTAACCTCCAGAACGACAACTGGTTCCACACCGGCGGTGACCCGAGGCAGATGCTGGGCGATACGCTGGTTGCTGCGCTTCGTGGGGAGGTCTACCGAGCGGATGGGTCCTACTCTGAGACAACCGCGGCCGAGGGCAGCGCTCTCGCTGACCAGGTGGCTGGGCTGATGGGCTCCGACGCGGTCGGCAGAAAATCGGGCGGCGGCGAGATCGTTACCCTCGGCGCCGTGGACATCAACGCCCGGTTTGTGAACATCAACGGGTTGATCCAGTCCGGGGTCGACACGTACGAGATCTTCATCGACGAGACGTTTGACCCGACCGAGTCCGGTAACCTGACCGATAGTGAGGGACAACCGCTGGATGGTGTCAGTTTTGGCCCCACCGGTTACCAGTCGGTCGGCGCGTTCTTCGACAAGGCTAGCGGGCAGATCGTGATCGACGACATCAGCCCGACCGCTGGGCGGATCAGTATCTCTGGTGCCATTCTCAGCACCGGCGGCGGGGAGCTTCGAGTCGCCAGCGGTTACGCGGACGTTAATCTCGTCAACCGCTCACGGTTCGGGCTCGCTGTCGGTGAAATCGATAACTCCGAGAACCGTGTCGGTCGTGTAACTCTGCACGATACCCAGACCCTCAAAAGAGAAGAGATCGTGTTTGAGGATGGGGTCGCCACCCGGACGGTCCAGCAGGGCGTGGTGGACGATTCCCCGATCCTCGGGGTTGAGCCCCAGATCACAGCCGTCAGGACCACGGGTGGAAGCTCACCCGCCGGGGAAGAGGTCTCGAACCTCCTCGACGGCGATCCAGCGACCAAGTACCTCAACTACGATGGGCCTGGTAGCGGGATCATCCTCGACATGGCGGCCCCGGTCGCGCTGAATTCTGTCACCGTGACCCGTGAGGATCTGTTCGATGCCGACACCGCCGGCTGGGATCCCGCAACCTTCTCGGTCTACGGTTCCGACGCCATGGCGCCCGGGTCAGATGACCCGTCGTGGGTCAAGATCGGGGAGGGTCAGTGGTCGCTCGACGACCTCCCATCAGCCAGCTCACGGGCGGAGTTCGACAACGAGACGAGCTACCTGACCTACAAGCTGGTGTTCGATGAGACCAAGCAAGACCTCCGTGGTCTGGATCTGTCGGCCGTCTCAGCTCTCGCTACCGAGCTGGGCTACCCTGATCTGTCTGAGCCGGAGCTGATTACTCTCGCGGAGTTACTACTGGAGCGTGACAATTACATCCACATCGCTGACCTGTCTGTTGACGTCGCTCGGAACAACTCGGTGTCCTACACAACAGTCGACGCACTGGCTCTCGAGCAGCCGGCGGACCAGCAATTGACGTTTGAACCCACCGACGGCCAGTACTATGTCTGGGTCGAGGGACAGGAATCGACCACCAAGACCATCAAGACCTATGTGACACGCGAGGCGGGTCTGTTCATTAAGTTTGATGCGCTCGCTCGGGATCGGGTTGAACCAGATCAGGTCGATGGTCCGGTGTTGCTAGACGACGCTCCTCTTCTGGAGTCAGAGTTCATCGCGATCGCCGATGAGCTCGGTATTGCGGGTGAGCCGGTGTTCAATCTCGAGTTTTATGCAAACACGGTGACGGACGTGATACGGGGTAACCCGGTCGTGATCAAGGACACATGGTTTGTTACCGAGACCGAGGTCAAAGATACCTACGTCGAGGGCCGGAAAGATTTCTACACCTACGCACTGAGGGCTGATCTGCCGGTCCTGATCGCGACCGACTACGTCGCCGACCAGCCGGAGATCAAGATTGAGACACCGGCCGGCCTCAGTCTGAGCGGTGATATTACCCTTGGGATTGCGAACCCCGATGCGGTATTGGCCCCTGGAGAGGTGTTCAGGCCGATTGCGTTCGACGCGACGGCGATTGAGATCGCCGACGACGTCATGTTTACGGGAGCGGTACCCGACCTCAGCGTCACGGGTGACGTGGTGATCACGCTGCGCGATATCGATCCGAGGAGCCTGATCAACATACTCGCGACCGGTGACGTCACGATTTTGTCCCCCAAAAATCCTGCGGTGGACGACCTGACTGGTGGCGGCGCGTTGAGGGTTGGTCAGATCGTGACCGGACAGATAGACGATACCGGTCTACCCACCGGGGGCGACTTCGGGGACGTGGTAATCGACAGCTATTATGGCATCCAGCAGGCGCCAGGTGGTAACTCACGGATCATCGCCGGCACGGTCGAGTTATACGCTGACCGCGGCAACGTCGACGTGACCGTCGATACCGCGGCCGACGGAACCGGGGGGGTCGTTGCACAGGCTTCGGGTAACATATCCATCACCGAGGCCCGTGGTGACCTTCTCTTGATATCTCCGGACGGCGACAGTCCGTCGATCTCGACCTCAACGGATGTGTACCTAACGACGCTCGACGGGTCCGTGATTGACGCGATCGAAGAGCGCCCCGCTGGCCGGGTCAGCAGGGAGCTGGAGGCGGCTCTACTGCCGCACTCGGTCGTCGACGCGGGTACTGTCACGGAGCGGGTCAATGTAAGGGCCCGGAACCTGACCATTCAGAGCGACGCGGACGTCGGGACGGTGCTCGGTCTGACAACGATCGAGAGCCCGTTCGGTGGCCGGTCACTGTCCGACACTGAGCTCCAGGTGATGTCTCTTGCGACCGCTGACGATATCGCTGCGACCCATTACCGTCAGTATGAGTACCTTGGGCCAACGGCGACCTACGACCTCAGTGTTGAGGGAATGTTTGGTAACTCTGGACTTTGGCGTGCTGTGTCGGCGTCGGCGTCGGATCTCTCAACCGAGGATGGCATGTCTGAGGTGATCACTGGTCAGATCGTCGAGGATAGGCGCGATCTGGTCAGCGTCACGCTGCGTACACGTGACGCTGTCGATATTGACTTGTCCGGTAGTCTGGCGGTGTCGGCTGCTGGTCACGCCGCGCTGACCTCTACCGGTTCCCTGTTGGTCGAGACTGGTCAGAAGGCTGTCCAGGGCGTCACGGTCTCCGGAGACCTTTACCTCGGCTCGGGGCAAGACATCACTGTGAATACCTCAGAAACATCATCGCACGCGCTGGTGAGCGGCGGCTCGATGTCTTTGCGTGCGGCGGGTGATATCGCCGGTGCGTTTGTAACGGGTGCCTACGAGGCCCTCACCGTAGGGGCGGCAGGTTCGTTTTACGCGACCGCGGGCGGCGATGCCTACCTCGCGGCGCTCTCTGGCGATCTCACCGTGGGTCGCATAGAGGCGGCTGGGCTGGTCTCGGTATCCGTGTCAGGCGGACAGATCCTCGACAGCGTCGCTACCGGGGACACGGGTCGGAGCCGTCTGGTGGGCACAGAGCTCTGGCTCGCATTGAGTGACGCTACCGGATCGGTCGGGTCCTCCGCCAGCCCGCTGGTGATCGATACGGAACGGCTAAGATTAGAGGTATCCCAGGCCGGGATCGCACAAGACGTGGTGATCGAAAACGGTGGCGACCTGATCCTCGATGCACTGGAAAGCGACAAACTTGGCCTGATCAAGCTCGGGGCATTGGGTGACCTGACCTTTGCGGCCGACTCGGTCATGACCACAGGTAACGGGCGCCTGGTCCTCGACGCGTTATCCGGCGACCTGATCCTGTCCGGTGACTTGAACGTAGGACGCTCGGATCTTGAGCTGAACGCGACCGGCGACTTGGTCCAAAAATCTGGCTCGACGGTCCGATCCTCAGATGGACTCGTGTCGGTTGTCACGGGCTCTGGTTTTACGCAGGCCGCGGGTGCAGAGATCCTCACCACCGGGCTCGACAGTGAAATCGACCTCGACATTGGTAGCGGTGTGGTGCTGGCCCGGGCTGTCGCCGACACGATCAAAATCAACGCAAGGTCTGGAGACATCTCGTCCACCCTAGGCTCGTCCGGTGTCGTGATCGACGCCGAGGGAACCTTGAGCCTATCGGCTACCGGTTCGGTCGGTACCACGGGCCTATCTGGGGGCGCGCTTAACCTGGCCGCGGGCTTGCTCGATATCGACACAGGCTCGGACGTCTCGGTACGTGGCCACGGAGACCTGGTGGTCGGCTCGTTTGTGCTCTCCGGCCAGGACGTCTCAGTTTCTGTAACAACCCAAGCATCGGATACAAAGGACGGCGACCTGGGTCTGTCAGCGGATATCGCTCTTGGCCAGACTGCGGCGGTTTATCTAGGCGCGGCAGGTGACCTTTTTGTGACGTCGTCACGCTCGGTTGATTTGGGGGATGGGGTCGCCACACTCGACGCGGGCGGCATGATCGTCCTGGGCGACGCCTCCTCCATCACCGCCGCCGATGACCTCTCTCTTGAGGCTGTGGGGACATCACGATGGGTGCCGGTAGCCTCGTCGAGACCACAGGGGACGTTCTGTCGGTCTCGACAGAGGGAACACTCTTGGTAGAGCGCTTACGTGCCAACACGATCTCTGGGACGGTCCTCGTCAGTGCAATCGGGGATGTGTCCGTACGGGCGTTATCTGTCGGTGGGTCACACGTGACTGCTGACCAACTGGTGATCAGCAGTCGCGACGGATCAATAGGCTCATCCGTCGGATTAAGTGGGATGATCTACCTGAACGCCGACGTAAACTCTTTGGTAGGGTCCGCCGACACTGGGCTCGCAATTCGTGCGACCGGAGACCTCGAGATCACCGCGCAGCCGCCTCTGGGCCATGACATGGTGAGCGCAGGAGGTCTCATTGGCCGTTCTATGTCCGCGGGGTATCTTGGTTTGTCGACCTCTTCCGGAGACTTGTACCTCGACGTGTTGGGGGCCCTGACGGTTGCATCTAGTTCCGCCAACGGCGACGGGTTCGGGATCCATTCGGCCCGCGACCTGACCGTCACAATCTCCGGTGACCTCTCGCTGGGCGCCGGTATCGGGGCCGCGGACCGACTGACTGTTAATGTCGGTGGGTCGGTGACCGCGGCCGGAGGACCGGGGCTCGAGGCCATTATAAAAATCGCGAAGGGCACCACCGAGCTGCCGGCTGCTGACGATATGACCTGGACCATGATGGCCGGGCAGGATCTCACCCTCGACGTAGACGGCGCCGTGCCCGGTCTGTCGGTCGCGGCAGACACCCTGACCGTCTCGGTAGATCAGGGCGACCTAGCGCTAGCCGTCTCCGGGTTCTTTGACTATGGCGGGGATGTCGAGCTGACCAGCGTCGTTGCTAGCGACGGTGACGTGGCGGTCATGGCACGTGGGTCGGTGTTAATAGTCGACGTACGCGCCAAAAATTTGGGCGAGGTCGGTATTGTTTCGGTGGATGGTGACGCGACCATCTCTAGCCAGTCGTCGGTCGCGTCGGTGGGTACGGTCGCGTTGGCGGGCCTCGCGGTGCGTGCCGCGGACACGGTCCGTGGGACGTCGGGGATATCGACCGCCAGCGCACGGACGGTCTACTACGGAGGGCCAGCGTCTCCGTCTGTCGGCCGACGGCGCAACCGACTCGCTCAACCCGGGCGCCTCGGGCTACGCGGGGACGGTCAGCTTCGTCAGCGACGGAGTCATCGAGGTCGACGAGGACCTCAGCGCGGCCGGTGTGGTTGTCACCGAGCCGGCGCCTCTTCCGAGCTCACTTTATTACTATAGTAAGTGGGATGCAGCTTACGCTGTCAGGTTTGGTGGTTCGTCTCCTGACGGCGAGGATGTCACCAATCTGATCGACGGGACAAAGTTCTCGAAGTACCTGAACTTTGGGGGGCGTGATACCGGTGTCTACCTCGACTACGGCTCGCCGGTGGTCAAGAACGTCGCCGAGTTCGTCAGCGCGAACGATGCACCCCACCGTGATCCCTATAATTTTAAAATCTACGGGACCAATCAGCTGGGTAGTCTTTTTGGTTTACCTAATTACGCCACAGCGAGCTGGACCCTACTCGATAGTTCGGTCCGGACCAACCTGCCTACGGCCAGAGAGACGGTCGCCCCGCTGGCCGAGTTCGAGAACCAGACCGCCTACCGCTACTATAAGGTGGTGTTCACGGGGCTCCGTGGGGGTGGGTCCGATGACTACGTCCAGCTCGCGGAGCTGACCCTCGCGACCAAGCCGACCCCAACCACGACCATCGACACGAGCTTCAGCTTCGAGCTCGACGCGGGGGTCGGGATCGACTGGCAGACCCAGCAGACCACGATGGACAACGTCGTCACCACCTCGGACGACCTCGCGGTAACCGTACCCATCTCGGGTGGGGTCTACCAGGGCGACTTGGTGATCGACGACAGTTGGCTGGCCGCCAACCTACCGGGGGGTGGCTCGGTCGCGGCGACCGGCACGATCTTCCTCGACCAGGTTGACCCATCGTCGTATGTAACATTGGACGTTACCGCAGCTGGCCTGATCGGTGACGCCCAGAACCTCACGCTGACCGGCTCAATCACAGGCGATGTCAGCCTGTCGTCCTCGGGGTCTTTCGGGATCGGCGACCTGACAGCGGGCGGTAACCTCAGAGCCGACGCCCAGCTAGGGCTGTCGGTCCGTGGCGAGATCGACGTCTCCGGATGGTCACACCTTGCTACCGGCGGAGATTTATCGTTCGAAAACGGTGCCGTCGTCGCTACCTCGTCGCTGTCGCTTGACGTTACGGGAGACGTTGCGACCACCGCCAACGCCGGTACCGTGGACCTGGGGGACACCGGTGCGATCTCCGGACACGTGGGCGGCGATGCGTATCTGCAGGAACGTTCGGGAGACCTCCGTCTTGGTCGGTTGTCGGCCACCGGTGACATGGCAATCACCTCAGCTACAGGCGACCTGGTCGGGCTACAGACGGGCCCCGGGGCCACACTCCGGTCCGGTGGTACCCTGACGCTGGCAACCCCCAGCGGCTCGGTTTTGGATGATGACGGCGGTCCGCTCGAGACTATCCAGTCGACTCTTTCGTTCGATGTGTCGGGTGACGTCGATATCAGGAGCACCGGCACTGTCCGGCTCTCCACGTCCAGCGCGGGTGGACTGGTTGATATCTTCTCGACAGGCGTTCTCCGAGTCGATGGACAGATGGACTCGAACGCCAATATGTCGTTGACCAGCTGGGGCGACCTGTCCACCGCCGCCGTGGTTACCTCGGTCAGCGGCCGTGTGGACCTCGCTAGCCTCGGTGGTGATGTGTCCGCGATCGGTGACGTCGTGTCTCGTGGGGACGGGGCTCGACGGTACCGTGAGCCTCTACTCGGCCGGTAACCTCACGGCCACTGATGTTGCTGGCGGTGACGGTGGCGGGATCATTGTCGAGAGTGTGTCCGGATCGGTGGCCCAGGCATCAGACAGCGTGTGGTCGGGCGACACGATCGTGATCGAATCAGACGGCTCGGTAGGGACTGACTCGGCCCCCGTCACGATCCTCTCAGACACATTAGCTATCGAGTCGATGACCGATGTCTGGGTGACCTCAGCGGAATCATTCTCTGTCGGATACGAGACACTTTCTGGCCGAAACCTATCAGGAATAACGTCGGTTTCCGGTGGCGACGTGAGCCTGTCCGTGACCGGTCCCGGTGGTATCCTGGAGGTCGATACCGAGATCAGGACCAACGGTACGGGCGCCGTCAACCTCTCGGCTGACGGTTCGCTCGGTGTCGTTAGGCTGGGCGGACAGGTTGTTGGCTCGGGCGGTGACTTCTACGTTAACGCGGGCGGCTCGGTCCAGGTAGTGTCCGACGGTTCGACAGCATTAGGTGACCGGGTTAGGTTCTCGGGCCGGTCGGTCTACGAGGCCAGCTCTGGGATCCGGTTTGTGGCCGTGGACGGTTCAGACACGGGCGGTTTCTTGTCGAGCTACCTCAGTGACGGGATCATCAGCGTAGTCGGCGATCAGACTTTACTCGACGGCCAGGGTCTGATCCTGTCGGTTAACTCGGTAGACTCGTATGGCGGGCTGGAGGTTGATGGCTCACTGACACTCGCGGGCTCGAGCGAGCTCGTGCTCGAGGTCGATCCGGACTTAGACCTCAGGGGCCAGACGCTTGACCTGATCAGTGCGGGCTCCGTGACCGGAAGTTTCGGTTCAGCCCGTGGCCTGTTTGGCTATGGTGACCTGTCAGAATTCTTGAGGCTCGAGACGGTCGACGGGGTCGGAACTGACCGGGTTACTGTCAGCGAGTCCGACCGTCCGGTCGCCGACACTCTTAAGATCACCCCGCACAACGACTCGGACGCTGACAGCCTCGGGATGCTATTTAACCCGGACTACTTCGGTGAGGGGCAGAGCTACGTGGTGGGTATGACGCTCGGTGCGGCCGACTTCTTCACCGTCGACGGAGACTTCGTGCTGTCCCAAGACACCGCCGACGCTGCGACCACCCGGGCCGATGGATCTGTCGGTACCGGCCTAGTCGACGCTCATCGCTGGCTGATCGGGGGCACCGGGCTTGACGGGTTCGTGGGCCTAAACGGGCCCTACCGTCTGGACACCGACCACGACGGCGACCTGGCCGACGAGTCAACCAACAGCTCCGCGGTGGGTCTCGAGCTGCAAGATATCGACGTCGGTCTGGCCATCTACCTAGATAGGACCAGTACCGACGGGTACCTGGCCGTCTCTGCGTCGACCTCGACCGCGTCAGACGTGGGGGTCCCGGTGTTTGACGTCACGGTCAACGACCTGAACGTCAACCTCAACCTATCGACCAGCGGTTCGTCGGTCCTCGATCTTGCTGGCGACGCCGCGCTCACGGTCCCTATTGACGCCACCGGTGCTACCACAACACTCGACTTTGATGGCCAGCGGGGCACGCTCGTGCAGGCGGCCGGAGACATCGACGTCCGGGTCGACGAGCTGATGACTGTGTCTGGCTCGGTCGCGTTCGAGCGATCCACACGCGATCTAACGTTGGCTAACGGGTCTACGACCCGTGCCGACATGCTCAGCTTTGGTGGTGACGGCCTCGATGCACAGCTGGGCGCTGGCTCGGTCGGCCTCACCGTCTCAGATCTCGCGTTCGGTGCGGCTGTGTTTAGCTCTCAGTCACCCGACCTGGGTGACGCCCGCTGGGCGTCCCTGACAGCGACCGCCGGCGGTGTCACTCCGTCGGCTGTTGGGTCGGCGTCGGTCGGTGCGAGCGACCTGTCGGTCGAGGTGAACATGGTCCACGGCCTACCTTCAGGTATCGCGGGAGACCGGATGGTGATCGACTACAGTCCGGACGCAACCGGTGCAATCGATATCCTCACCGGTCCCGACTCGTCTGCGTCTATCGACTTCGATGGCTCGCTTGGGCAGCTCTTGAAGGCAAGCGGATCAATGTCGATCAAGGTCGGAGACTTCCTCGAACTCAGTGGCTCGCTCGGTTTCGAGCGGAGCCTCCAGACGGTGTTAGTCGACGGCCAGTCCGTGACCACCGAGATGATCAGCGTCGGGGGCGCCGACCTCGAGGGTTTCGTGGGCATCGGCCCGTACCGGATAGATCTCGACAGCGACGGACGGGTGGATCAAGACGAGATCAACCCAGACGCGCGCGGCTTCGTGGTCAGTGGCGTCAGTTTCGGGATGGGGACCTTCTCTGACCAGAACTCCGACCGCCAGTGGACCGCGGCCCATGCCGAGGCCGGTACGGTGGGCGGCATGCTTGGGATACCTGAAGACGTCAGCCTCGACATCTTTGACCTCGGGGTCGGGCTCAACCTGGCTGCCGCGGACGGATCAGTGATCGATTTCTACGAGATCAACGGGGACCTGAACACGCAGTCGCTGGATATTCTGGCCGGCACCGGCCAGACCGTCTCGCTGGACTTTGACGGCCAGCGTGGTGAGCTCAGGCGCGCGACCGTCGGGGCGCAGTTATCGGTCGGCGACTTCTTCCATGTGGGTGGCCAGATGGCGGTCGAGACCTCCGCGGTAGAAGTCTTACTCGCCGATGGCTCGGCTACGACAACTGACCTGCTGACGATCGGTGGTAGCGGGCTCAACGCGTTCGTGGGTGCCGGTGGACCGTACCGCTCGGATACTAACGGTGACGGTGTAATCGACCTCGACGACGCGATCAACCCAGACGCGACCGGACTCTCAGCGACCGGTGTCGAGTTCGGGTTGGGTCTGTTTGACGAGCCGGGCGCCAACGGCCGGTCGTGGACCGCGCTGGTCGCCAACGCGGCCGAGGTCTCCATGGTCGGGACCGAGGGCGTCACGGCAGTGGCTAGGGCCGTGTCTGTCGAGCTGAGCAACGCAACAGACGGCCAAGGAACACGTTTGTCAGATAGCTTGGTCCTCGACCTCGCGTCGCTGCCCGGGGGAGGTCTCGCGATCGCGACCGGTCTGAGTACACAGGTGACGCTGTCCACCGAGGGCTCTAAGGGACAGCTGGCGAGGGCCTCGGGGGACTTCAGTGTGTCCGTGTCGGGCGTCGCCGAGATCCACGGGACGCTGGCGTTTGAGCAGTCCAGGGGATTCGTGAGTCTGGCCAACGGCTCTACCGTCGAGGTCACGCAGCTGACCGTCGGTGGCGACGCGCTCAGCGTGTTTGCGGGCGTTGGCGGTCCCTACTTTATCGATACTAACGGTGACGGGATAGTGTCTGCCACTGAGACCGACCGTAACACCAACTCGGTCGGATTCGCGGTCGACAACGCCTCCCTGAGGATGGGTATATTCAGCGCGGACCGCGGCGCGGTGAGGGGTATGGATGGCGCACGCTGGCTCGGCCTCGATCTTTCCGCGACCGCGGTTGGTTTCGTGGGCACCGACTCCGTGACCGCCAGCGCATCAGACCTGTCTCTCCAGATCAATCAGGTGCTCGGCGATACGTTTGGGATCGACCGAGACCGTTACGTGATCGACTTCGAGTCGCTCCCAGTGGACGTCGAGACGGGCTCGAGGATCGAGACTCTTGACGTGACCGGTGGCCTCGGAGAGATGATCAGTGCCACCGCTCAGCTAGAGATAGCGGTCGGTGGCTTCGCGTATCTCAGTGGCGGGTTTGGGTTTGGCTGGGGCCGTCGCCGGCTCGCGACAAGTGACGGTAACACTCATGAGCACGATGTCCTCGAGGTCGGCGCCAGCGGCGTGGTCGGCTTCGCGGGCATCAACGGCGGTCAGTTGGTCGACACTGATGGTGATGGTGACATCGACTCGGATGACACCGTCAATCAGAACAGCGCAGGCGTAAGTATGTCGGGCGTGGATCTCGGGATGGTTTTTGCTGCCGACCGGAGTACCGGGTCGCAGCGGTTCGCGCTGGACGCCGATGTTGGCTCAGTGAGTCTCGTCGGTTTGTCTGACCTGACGGCCCAGATCGACACCGCGAGTCTGGCGCTCAACTTAGCCGGCTCTGATGGTGCGGTGCTTGACCTGTCCGGCGGGCTTGAGGTTGCGACCGGTCCAGACTCCTCGAGGACCCTGTCGCTTGACGGCGACACCGGTGAATTAATGGCCGTGAACGCCAACGTCGCCCTCGGCCTCGGTGGCGGGGTCTCGTTCTCTGGGGGAATCAGCCTCGAGAAGTCGGCGGGTGAAGTGACACTTGCCAGCGGGGATGCCCAGATCGCGACAGACAGGCTCCTGATTGGTGGGGCCGACCTGACCGGTTCGGTTGGCGAACCCGGTGGCCTTGGTCTCGAATTCTCCGGTGTTGACTTGGCTCTGGCGGTGTTTGACGCGGTCGATGGTCAGCGGACGGCGTCTGGTGTGTCACTCGATACCCTCCAGTGGTACGCGGCGAGTGCCTCGGTCGGTGGGGCCTCGTTCCGTGGAGTAGAAGACCTCACTCTGGGTATCGATTCGCTCGCGGTCAGCGTCAACCAGGTCAATGGATCAATCGGGGCAGTCGACCCTGATGATCTCGTGATTGACTTCGCGGCGTCACCACTGACGGTGACACTGTCGTCTGAGACGTCCCGCGTGATTGATATGCCCGGCGCAGACGGTCGCCAGGTCTCCATCGCAGGAACCGTCGATCTCGCAATCGGGGACACCATAGCGCTGAGCGGCGACATGGCGTTCGCGATGTCCCGGGGCGACCTGAAGGTTTCGGGCGGCAACGATGGGTCGGTTGATGCCAGCCTGATACACGTCTCGGGCGCAGACATCGCTGCCAGATACATGTCGGCGGGGCCTGATAGTCTCGGTGTAGACCTCCAGGGGCTTGGTTTTGACCTGGTCATCGCGTCTGACCGCGGAAGTAGTGACCGTTGGCTCGGTCTCTCGGCGGTCGCGTCGAGCGCGTCATTAGTAGGCTTACAAGACACTGGGCTCGCGCTTGCTGGGGAAAACCTGGCGCTTGCGGTCAACATGGGTCTGGGTCAAACCGATAGTGTGATCGACTGGGCGACAACCGGAGCGGTTGGTGCATCGGGCGTCATGCTCGGTATGAACGATTATCGCCTCGCGTTGTCGGGCTCGGTTGCGATTGCGATGGATCAGGCGAGCCTCTCGGGACAGGTACTGGTGGAGGTTCATCGTGGCGATGTCACCGTCGGAGGTGTCTCGGTCGCGACCACAGGTCTCATGATCGGTGCGGATGATCTTAGTGGCTCGGTCTCCGGGGTCGAGGTTCAAGGTCTCGAGGCAGGCCTTGTCTTAGTCCGAGCCGACACTGGCTCGGATACAGACAGCCGCGGCTGGCTATCCATGCGTGCGTCCGCTGATACCGTCTCGCTAGACTCCGAGGCACTCGGTCTGCCTGACCTCCTCGACGCGACCGCGACCAATCTCCGCTTCGGTATCAACACTGGGTTTGGCCAGTACCACGGGGAGACCAATCGGTCTGTCCTAGACCTTGCGGGTGACCGTGCGATCTCAGTTAGCTCTCAGGTCGACGGTTCTGGTGCCAGCACGGTTTTGGATTTTGACGGTGCGGACGGTGTCCAAGTCTCGATCGATTTCGACGGCGAGATCGCTGTCGGTACGGTACTTGCGATACAGGGCAGCTTCGGGATCCAGAGGGTCGGTAACCGCCAGGTGTTCCTCAAGGACGCGGAGCAGCACGTGACGATGGCCGCGACCACGATCGTAGCGACTGGCGTCTCAGGCCGAGCTGGCTTAAACGTTGATGATACGGGAAGCTTCCAGGGACTCAGCCTGTCTGATGG
>JAYPQH010000031.1:0-42987 GCA_038131935.1 Alphaproteobacteria bacterium
CTTTATTGCGCGCCATGGAGGAGAATACATTGCACCAGTTCCAGGTGGCGACATTATTCGGAGACCAGAAGTTCTGCCAACAGGGCGTAACATACATGCGTTTGATCCATTTCGTATGCCCACAAGCTATGCGGTTAAAGAAGGCCAAGCGCAAGCACGATTGTTGCTGGAAACCCATGATGTTGTGCCAAGCTGCTTGGCAATCGTGTTATGGGGATCGGACAATATAAAATCTGATGGAATGGCTATTGCACAAGCATTGGCTTTGATGGGGGCAAGGCCAAGGTTTGACCATTATGGTCGGCTTTCAGGAGCAGACTTGATCCCGTTAGAGGAATTGGGGCGCCCAAGGGTTGATGTTGTGATGACCCTTTCTGGGATCTTTCGTGATTTGCTACCATTACAGTCACGTATGTTAGCGGAAGCTGCGCTGAAGGCGGCCACCGCCAATGAGCCGTTAGGCTTAAATCATATTAGAGCCCATGCTTTAGAATATATGCAGAAAACAGGTGGTTGCATGCAAGAGGCATCCATGCGGGTTTTCTCTAATGCTGAAGGCGTTTATGGCTCCAATGTCAATCAATTGGTTGATGGCTCAGCCTTCGAAGATGAGGATGAACTCGCCGACGCCTATGAAGCACGCAAAGGTTTTGCGTATGACATGCATGGTAACGTGTCTGCTCAACCCAAATTGTTACAACATATGCTGGCCAAAGTAGAATTGGCTTATCAAAATTTAGAGTCAGCGGAACTTGGTGTTACCACCATCGATCACTATTTTGACACCCTAGGCGGTGTTGCGCGTGCGGTAAAAAGAGCGCGCGGCGGTGGTGGGCCAGCGGTTTATATTGGTGATCAGACAACGGGTCAGGCCAAGGTGCGTACATTAAAAGACCAAGTGGCACTGGAGACGCGTACGCGAAGTCTTAACCCAAAATTTTATGAGGCGATGTTACGGCACGGTCATGAAGGCGTCCGAAATATCGAGGCGCATATTACCAATACCATGGGTCTATCGGCAACAACAGGTGATGTAGAGCCTTGGGTGTACCAGCGCCTTTCAGAAACATTCATGCTTGATCCAGAAATGAGGGCGCGGTTGTCTGCGTTAAATCCTGAAGCATCAGTTCGGATGGCCAATCGCCTAATCGAAGCATCGGATCGGTCCTATTGGCACCCAGATCCAGAAACATTGGAGGCGCTTCAAGGCGCAGCCAATGAGTTAGAAGACGAATTAGAGGGTGTGAATGATCCATCCCATTATGTTGCTCAAAGTGTGGCTTGAGGAGGTCGGCAATGACAATGCTTGAAGAAAGACCAGATCAGCGAGGACTTGATGGAGAAGGTTCCGTTCAGGTTCATCAAGATGCATCCATGAAAATTGAGGGGACCAAAGTTTTTTCCGTCTATGGTAAAGGGGGAATTGGCAAATCCACCACATCATCAAACTTGTCGGCTGCATTTGCATCCATGGGCAAACGTGTGCTGCAAATTGGTTGTGATCCCAAACATGACAGTACCTTTACCCTGACAGGTAGGTTGCAACCCACTGTTATTGATATCTTAAAAG
Organism: Alphaproteobacteria bacterium; assembly: GCA_038131935.1. Taxonomy (GTDB): domain Bacteria; phylum Pseudomonadota; class Alphaproteobacteria; order UBA8317; family UBA8317; genus UBA8317. The sequence goes on from JAYPQH010000031.1 coordinate 1,571, forward strand.
ACGTTGATTTCCATGCTGAGGAATTGCGCCCAGAAGATTATGTGACCGAAGGATGGGGCGGTGTAAAATGTGTTGAAGCAGGGGGGCCACCTGCAGGCACAGGTTGTGGTGGCTATGTTGTCGGGCAGACGGTGAAGTTATTAAAACAGCATCATCTGCTTGAGCAAACAGATGTTGTCATTTTTGATGTGCTAGGGGATGTTGTTTGTGGAGGTTTTGCAGCCCCTCCAACATGCTGATTTGGCACTTATCGTGACAGCAAATGACTTTGATTCCATCTATGCCATGAATCGTATTATTTCAGCAGTGGGGGCCAAAGCGAGCAATTATAAGGTTCGCTTAGCAGGATGTGTGGCAAACCGCGCACGGGAAACTGATGAAGTTGATCGTTTTTGTGAACGTGTGGGTTTTCAGCGTATCGGCCATATGCCGGATGTCGATGCAATCAGAAGATCAAGGCTAAAGAAAAAGACGCTCTTTGAGATGGCAGATGATGAGGACATCAAAGCCTGTCGGACGGAGTATGTGAGGTTGGCTCAAACGCTTTTGAATGGTGTTGAGCCCATGAACCCAAAACCTTTGCCGGATCGTGAAATCTTTGAATTGTTGGGTTTTGACTGATGACCTACCTAGCCACACGAAATCGGGTTGAACAATATTTTGACCAAACAGCCACGGATGTTTGGGCAAGATTGACCTCGGATGCTCCTGTTTCAGGAATCCGGGCCACTGTTCGTGCGGGCAGAGATAATATGCGCCAAGCATTCTTAGCGTCATTACCTAATGATTTGTCGCAATGTCGTATCCTTGATGCTGGTTGCGGCACAGGAGCGTTGAGCGTCCAACTCGCTTTACGCGGTGCACAAGTTGTTGCTGTCGATATAGCCCCACAACTTTTGGAAATAGCTCAAAAACGTTTACCAGAGGATCTAAAGGGTCAAGTTCAATTTTCGCATGCCGACATGCAGCAATCTGAACTAGGAACGTTTGATTATGTCGTGGCCATGGACTCCTTAATCTATTACACCAGCCAAGATATTGCCCTGGCCTTACATGCCATTAGTAAGCGGGTAGGCTATTCAATTCTATTTTCCCTGCCACCCAGAACCCTATTGCTGCAATGTATGTGGACAGTGGGACGACTGTTTCCTCGTGCTGATAGAAGCCCTCTCATGGTACCCCAGCATGAGAGAGGTTTGAGGGCTGCATTTCATGCACATGATTTGCATGATTGGGATTTTCAACAAAAAGAGCGGGTGCGTTCTGGGGTTTACCATGCACAGCTCTACAGGCTAAAGCGGGGGCTATGCTGATAAAAACCTCTCACCTCAAGCGCCTTACACTCCGGATGTTGCCATTTGCAGATGCAACAAGTGCAGAATTACCGTTGGGGCAGTTGCTGCGCTTATCGTTATTTCAAGTGTCAGTAGGCATGGCAGCTGTATTGTTATTGGGCACGCTTAATAGGGTGATGATCGTAGAATTATCAGTTCCAGCGGTGATTGTTGCCTTAATGATTTCTATTCCTGTTTTGATCGCACCTTTTCGTGCTCTCTTGGGTTTTCGTTCAGACAATCATCGTAGTGCTATAGGCTGGAAACGTATCCCTTATCTTTGGTTTGGAAGCTTATGGCAATTCGGTGGTCTGGCTATTATGCCTATGGGTTTACTTGTCTTATCAGGAGACCAGTCAGTTGGCCCTAGTTGGGCAGGTGAGGTGGGGGCTTCGCTTGCGTTCTTATTTACAGGTTTAGGCATGCATATGACTCAAACCGCTGGTCTCGCCCTTGCAGCCGATCGAGCAAGTGATGAGAAAAGGCCCCGTGTCGTTGCTCTTCTCTATGTAATGTATCTTTTGGGTATGGCGGTTTCAGCTGTGATCATTGGTACATTACTGAGTGATTTTTCTCCATTGCGCTTGGTACAGGTGGTACAAGCCGCTGCTGTCGTAACGCTTTTACTAAATTTGATTGCTTTATGGAAACAAGAGCAGGTCCGGCCAATGTCGCGACAAGAGCGCGAGATGCCAAAGCCTAAGTTTCGAGATGCATGGCAAGATTTACTCCAGGGAGGCGATGCTGGTCGTTTGTTGCTGGTTGTGTTCATTGGAACCGTGGGCTTCAACATGCAAGATGTATTGCTTGAGCCATATGGAGGAGAAATTTTAGGTCTATCTGTCGCCTCCACCACCGTCCTTACTGCCATTTGGGCTATTGGAGCATTGGTTGGTTTTGCTTTAGCTGCCAAGCTTCTTAAAAAGGAATATGACCCACATTTGATCGCAGCACTCGGACTTTTGATGGGCCTTATGGCATTCGCCATGCTGATTTTATCGGCACCACTACAGACGGCCACCCTATTTTTCATGGGGGCGTTTCTGATTGGATTTGGAAATGGTTTGTTTGGTGTGTCGACGTTAACGATCGCCATGACCATGCCGATATCTGGGTCAGCTGGTCGAGGGCTGGCATTAGGTGCATGGGGTGCTGCGCAGGCGACGGGTGCTGGTTTGGCAATCTTTTTTGGAGGTGCCATCAGGGATGGCATCAACATCCTGGCACTGTCAGGTGACCTGGGCCAGGCTTTGGCATCACAAGCCACTGGTTATTCCATTGTTTATCACACCGAGCTGGGATTGTTGTTTCTCACGCTCATTGCATTGGGGCCGTTGGTCAAAAGACGACCCCTTCAACAAAGTCAAACCCAAAAGCAAATGGGGTTGGCGGACTTTCCAACATGAGGGAGACACAAAATGGTTGGCATAACATTTTTTGGTGAAACGGATTTGGCAACCTTATCCATATGGTTGTTTTGGTTGTTTTTCGCGGGGCTGATATACTATTTACAAACTGAGAATATGCGTGAGGGATTCCCTCTTGTTAATGATGATGGGGTGGCTAACAAAGGCAAATGGGCGTGGCCACTGTTGCGCGACAAAACATTTATTCTTCCCCATGATCGTGGTTCTTTGACGGTGCCATCAGGTCAACGCGGCGACCGCGATGACTTGGCTTTGGCTAGAACGGCATTGCATAGTGGTGCTCCCTATGAGCCAACAGGTAACGCTATGGTGGATGGTGTGGGACCAGCCTCTTGGGCACCTAGAAGGGATGTTCCTGAGTTAGATGCACATGGTCATGCTAAAATCCGACCTCTTTCAGAAGTGGAAGAATTTCATGTTTCTGCAGGTCGTGACCCTAGGGGCAAGGCTGTTGTCGGTGGTGATGGTGAAGTCGTGGGTCGGGTTGTAGATATGTGGATTGATATCCCAGAGGCTCTGGTTCGTTACCTGACTGTAGATTTAAACCCAGAAGGATCAGGAAACCTCGTTCTTGTACCTATGACCATGGCAACCATTAAATCTGACCGTGTCACGGTTGAAAACCTTTTTGAGCATCAGTGGCAAGACATTCCTCGATTAAGTTCTATGAGTGAGATCACCATGCTCGAGGAAGAAAAAATTTCTGCTTATGTAGCGGGTGGTAAATTTTATTCTTCAGCCAGCGCGCATGAGGCGAAGCTGTAAATAAAAAAGGATGGCGCCCAACATGAAACGAGACAAGCGCCATCCTATCATGAACAATTGTAAAGAGGTGGGAAGTCATGGATCATGATGATTTCGCAGGAGAACCAGTAAAAGGGCTGCCAGAACAATTACCCGAAGGCGAAGGTATTCTTTGGCAAGGGCGGCCATCAAGCTGGCGATTGGCTCAAGAGGCACTTTGGTTGCGAAGTGCAGCATTCTACTTTGTGCTGTTAATTGGTTGGCGGTTCGTTGCATCGTTATCACAAGTAGGTGTTGGGGAGGCAGTTCTTCATTGTGTGCCATTTGTTGGAGCAATGATCCTTTGTTTGGGTATCATCTATCTTGTTGCTTATGTTCTATCTCAAACGACTTTGTATACAATCACCAATCGGAGGGTGGCGCTGCGCGTTGGTGTTGTTGTCACGCTTAATCTAAATATCCCGCATCGAATGGTGGCGAACGCGCTACTCTCTCCATCTTCACAAGGCCATGGTACCCTTGCGTTGGAGATTAAAGGGGACACAAGGGTAAGTTATTTGATGATTTGGCCCCATGTCCGCCCTTGGTACATGAGTAAGGCCCAACCAGCATTGCGTTGCATTCCCAACGCGCAAGAGGTCGCCCAAATTTTCGCGGATGCCGCAAATGCACGCGTCAATGAGCCAATTATTTCAAGGCGCAATATCGATGACTCTGCAATTGCAGCGCAATAAATAAGGAGGGAGTGGATATGCAACATTCATTACGATCTAAAGACCCGCATCGCGAGATGGTACCCATGGTTCTGATACGTGCCATGTTTGCCTTGATGTTTATTACAACGGGACTTGTTGCCTATGCTCAATGGGCTCAGCTTCCTCAGGTGGGGGTTCCAGAAGCATCTCCTGTGGTCCGTGCATTAACAGCAAGGTTGGTAACCCATCCCCATGGCAAAACAGTCGTTCTTGATGAACAAAATCGTGTCTTGGCCTCTTCAAGTGATCCCATGAACGGATTTATAGATGTTATTGGTCGTGCAAACGCACGTGCAAGACTCGTGGCAGGAACCGATGTGAATACCCCTGTGGTCATTGTGCAGCGGCAAAATGGGCATGTGGCAATTGAGGATCTAACACGCGGAGATACCATTGAATTGGTCGGTTATGGTGCCGATAATGTTGCAGCATTTACCTCGCTTCTTGAACGATATGGACGCGCATTATGAGTGGGTTTTTGTGGTCTCGAAAAACAGAACATGTTCCTTGTACCGTCACCGTGAGTCACCGTTTCGAGGAACTTTCAGCGCATGTAAAATTTGACAATGGAGCGGTTGTATTTCCTGGTGATACGGTCACTGTGCAGGGGCCAGAAGTCATGGCACCTTTTGGCACTGTCGTTGAACAAACAAGGGTTGCCATTATTGAGCGTGCACCCTTCTGGAGCCGTTGGTGGACCAAGGCAACCGGAGACTTTGGTTGTCTTGAATTATTTGAATTTAACTTTTCAGAGGAGGTGTTGTCGTGAATATGCAGGTCATAAAACATTCAGCAGATGCGCAAACTGCGGAAGAGGGGTTGGCAGCACCCAACATGACAATTCCAGTCAACACAGATGAAGCCACAGCTGTCGCCATGCGTGACACACTTCTTACACCACGTTTCTACACAACTGATTTTGATGCGCTTGATAAAATAGATGTTTCACCTGTTCGGCAGGAATGGGATGCACTGATTAATGAAATGAAAGATGATGGAAACAAGGGGCACTTCAAAAAGAATGAAGATTGGGATGAAGTAGATTGGGAACATATGGACCCTGCATTGAAGTCAGAATTTATTGACTTTTTGATATCTTCCTGCACAGCTGAATTTTCGGGTTGCGTATTGTATAAAGAAATGAAACGCCGTGGCGAAAACGAGGATATCACGACGTTGTTTCAACTTATGGCCCGAGATGAAGCGCGTCATGCAGGCTTTATTAATGATGCATTGCGTGAAGCTGGTGTGGGCATAAACCTAGGCTTTTTAACACAGGCAAAAAAATATACATATTTTCAGCCAAAATTTATTTTTATGCCACCTATTTGTCTGAAAAAATTGGATATGCGCGCTATATCACTATTTTTAGGCATTTGCAGGCGCATCCTGAACATCGATTTCACCCTATTTTTAAGTGGTTTGAACAATGGTGCAATGATGAATTTAGGCATGGGGAAGCCTTTGCATTATTGATGCGGACAGATCCGAAATTAACCACTGGTATCAATAAATATTGGATCAAATTCTTCTTAACTGCTGTATTTGCGACCATGTGGATTCGCGATCATCAGCGCCCTGTTTTTCACGAAGCATTAGGTGTTGACCCTGAGTGGTATGGGCAGGAAGTGTTTCGAAAAACATCAGAGATAAGTCGGCAAATTTTTCCATTGGTTTTGGATATTGATCATCCCTCTTGGCTAAAAGGACTAAAGAGATTGCAACAGGCAAATGAGAAGCTTGTTGAGGCAAAGAAACGTAAAGGTCTTGTGGGAAGGTTAGGGCAGCTTGCAGCGAGTATGCAGGTTGGTATGGCCTTTGTACGATTGCTTGTCATTCCAAGTATATCTAATGAGCAGCCCGATACCAGTCGTTTACAGCCTGCATATTGAGAAATTGGCTTTGATGATGTTGTTTCAATCTCCTATGTTCGCGATGATGGTGGCTTTGTTTCTCTGGTGGTTTTTCACTGGATGTATCATGCTCGCCGTACGATTTGCAGATCGTCGAGGTGGCAACGCACATTTTATGTTATGGGTAACGGCAGCTCCCTTCATAGGTGTTGGGTTTTACTGTGTTGCGTATTCCTTGGATACAACCACTGTTTTGTCTTCCTATATTGGGTTCATAGGCGCTTTGTTGGTGTGGGGCTGGCTGGAACTGGGGTTTTTAACTGGTGTGGTCACCGGTGAGCATGATCACCATGCGCAAGCGCCGCGCTCTGTTGCCAGACAGTCCAACCTCATGGGAGCTGTGAAGGCTCTCATGTATCATGAAATTAGTTTGCTTTTGGGGTTGTTGCTGCTCCTGGCGATGAGTCATGAAGCTCGTAACCACATAGCAGTCTATACTTACGCCATTCTGTTTGTTGCGCGTATTGGCGCAAAGCTCAATTTATTTTTTGGTGTGCCACGAATAAATAAACAATTTATTCCCGCCAGACTTTTACATTTAAAGGGTTTTTTGCACGAAGGTCCTATTTCCATCGCGTTTCCCATTGTGATAACTGCACTAACAGGGCTATTGGTTCTGCTCCTTTTTGCACTATGGCGTGCTGAAGAGCAGGGCGTAATTGTCGCTCATGCCTTGTTAGCTAGTTTGGTAGGGTTAGCTTTGTTGGAACATTGGTTGATGGTGGTACCGTTACCTGACGCAAAATTATGGCAGTGGATGTTGCCGGAGTCCGTACAAGAATACGAAGAAAAGGGAAAATACCATGAACTATGATGATCTGTTCAATGAGCAACTGGAAGCCTTAAAACATGAGGGAAATTATCGTTATTTTGCGCAACTAGAGCGCCAAACTGGCGCATTTCCCCGCGCGTCGCATTTTCATGAAGATCAGGTTCAAGAAATTACCGTTTGGTGCTCCAACGATTATTTGGGCATGGGGCAACATCCTGATGTGGTAAAAGCCATGTGTGATGCCGTTCAAAAAACAGGTGTTGGCGCAGGTGGTACGAGGAATATATCAGGGACAAGCCGCGCACATATGTTGCTCGAAAAAGAACTTGCTGATCTTCATGGTAAAGAGTCAGCTTTGCTGTTTACATCTGGCTATGTCTCAAACTGGGCGTGACTTTCCACACTTGGTTCTCGACTTCCCAATTGCGTTATCATTTCCGATGAAGGAAATCATGCTTCCATGATTGAGGGGATAAGACATTCTCGTGCCCAGAAAATGATTTTCCGACATAATGACGTTAAAGATCTTGAGGAAAAATTAGCCTCATTGCCTGCAGATATCCCCAAAGTTGTTGCATTCGAGAGTGTATATTCCATGGATGGAGACATCGCACCTATCGAAGCAATATTAGATGTTGCTGAAAAGTATGGAGCCATGACCTATCTTGATGAGGTTCATGCAGTTGGGATGTATGGCCCCCGTGGAGGCGGTGTCAGTGAGCGCGATGGTGTCGCAGACCGTGTTACCCTCATTGAAGGAACATTAGGCAAAGCTTTTGGCTGCGTTGGAGGATACATAACAGGCTCTGCAGCTTTATGCGATTTTTTAAGATCTTTCGCCAGTGGATTTATTTTTACCACAGCATTGCCTCCAGCGGTTGCAACAGCTGCGACCGCCTCCATACGCCATTTAAAGCAATCCCAAGTTGAGCGTAATCTACATCGAGAGAGGGTTGCAGGTCTTCGTAGGCGTTTAGATGAGGCCGGTATTCCGCACATGAAGAATGAAAGCCATATCGTACCTGTTTTGATAAAAGATCCTGTGAAAACGCGCATGTTGGCTGATTACCTCATGCAAGAATGGGGTATTTATGTGCAGCCAATCAATTACCCAACGGTACCAAAAGGAACGGAAAGGTTGCGTTTTACCCCATCACCAATGCACTCTGAGCAAGATCTTGACCATCTTGTCAAAGCCCTAAAAAGTCTTTGGCAACGCTGTGCCTTAGCGCATGTAGCTGCGTAAAAATTTTTCTTCACAGGGATCGACAATTGCTATTGGTGCACTAAATTTTTCTCTGCACACAATTTCAATTTTTTGGTGCCGTGTTGGGAGTTTATGATGAAAAAAATATTAATGGGTTTGGCGGTGTCCCTGATAGCATCTCCGCTTTATGCAGGTGGTCATGGTGCAAGTGGTGATGCAGCAGAAGGTGAAAAAGCCTTCAAAAAATGCGTTGCCTGTCATGTTGTGCAGGATGACAGCGGTAAGGTGCTTGCTGGTCGAAATGCCAAAACAGGGCCTAACCTTTACAACATCGTGGGGCGTGCACCTGGCTCAGCAGATTTTAAATATGGAAAGTCACTCGCTGAATATGGTCAAAAAGACGGTGTCGTGTGGGGTGAAGAAAATTTTGTGGCTTACGTACAAGATCCCACAGGCTTCTTAAAGGAAGTCTTAGATGACAAGCGGGCTCGGGGTAAAATGAGCTACAAAGTTAAAAAAGAAGAAGATGCAGTGAATCTTTACGCGTATCTTGCACAATTTTCTAAATAAGTGCGAACATAATCATTGTTTAAAAAAGGGTGAGTCTTCGCCCTTTTTTGTTTTTTATAGGATAAATTGACCTGCCAAAGATTGAGGAAAAACCCTTCTCGCATCAATGTTGAGGGCCATGATTGCGCCACTCCGTTTGGATCAAATCCGCAATGATATCCGGTTCTGTCTCATGGAACAAATGGCCTCCTTGTTCAATCAGCTGAACCTTTGCATGGGAAAGGTAGGTGGCTGTATCGATGCTGGTTTTTGCAGGTACGGTGAGATCTCCCTTATTTGCAAGCATGATAACCTTGTGACAGATTGACCGTAGATACCGCATCAAATCAGTTAGATCCCATTGTGCCATCATGAGTAATGCGCCATCCACATGACGTGCAGTCTTCACCAATTTTGTGTATCTTTCCGTCATTTCCTCTGTTGGATCACTTCCTGTGCTCAGCAATAGTTGCCGGACGCGCTGCTCATTCATTTGATAGGACGCAAGCCTTGAAGTCAGTGGATTTAAGGCCATAAGCTTGGCCAGTGTTGGGAAAAGCCATCCTGCTAAACCCTCAAACTTTGCAACAGCGGCATTGAGGGTGAGGATCAATGTTTCAGGGCGTAAGGTAGGCTTGTCGCGCCATTTCTAGTGAAATGGCTGCGCCAGCTGAATGACCCACAACAATATCAGGGGTTAAATTTAGGTGCCCCATTAGCCGTGCGATATCCTCAGCCATCGGTCCTACGTTGCTTCGATGCCGTCGACCTAATTTTGTTTCGCCATGTCCAGGTAAATCCAATGCAAAACAAGACATTGAATCACCCAACAATTGTGCCACCCTCGTAAAGCTACAACCGTCAGCTCCAGTGCCATGCAGGAAAAGAATTATCGGGCCATCTTGATGACCCATCTGACGCACCATCCATTCATGTGGTAAAACACGTACCCGCTGAGTTAACCATTGATGTTCTACCTTATTGGATTGGGGCATGGTTGGTATCCATCATTTGGCGCACCGCATGTGCCATTTGACGTGAGCGAGCTTGGGGTAATGCGATGTAGTGTGCGCCCATGATTTGGGCTAGAGACTGTAATCCTCTTGATGCTGTTCTTGAATTATCAATGACCAAAGTGCTGATATTATCCACCCGAATGAGTTGAGCCATATCTTCAGCATCTTTAAGAGCTTGTTCTCTATCTGCTTGTCCGGCTTTCGTGATGTTGGCACGTCCGTCTGTAATCAAAACAATGATAGGAGACATGCCCGACCTTTGTGCAAGAATGGCTTGTTTCCAACAATTCTCAAGTCCATGTGCTAAGGGTGTTCCCCCGCCACCAACCAAGCCTGAAAGACGATTTTTCGTCTGCACCAACGATCGTGTTGGTGGCAGAAAAATGGTTGAAGAAAATCCCCTGAAACCAATGAGTGCAACATGGTCACGACGGGCGTAAGCTTGAGCGAGCAATTGCTCAACAGCTCCTTTAGCTTCAGCCAGTCTTGCCATGGCAGTTGAACCAGAAGCGTCAATGCCAAAAATAATCAATCGGTCAGACTTTTCTTGAAATTGTTTTATGCACAAATCATCCATTCGAATGATGGGTCGTGCGCTGTCTTTGTGTTTTCCTATCTTACGAATTGTTTGCCATGGGGCGGCACGACGAAGCGTGGCAGGTACATCTAGCCTCTGTGACGAACGCGGTCGACCTGCATGTGATGGTTTGGGGGCGCCATGCCGATTTCCACGTCTGAGAGCTCCTGTGCCATGTCCACTGCTATTTTTGAGGATTTGAGATCTGGGTAATTGATCAATAATATGGTCTGGAAGCGCCACAGCGATGGCTTCCCGAAGAATGTCATCCGGGATATTTTGTGCTGAAGTTTGATGCTCTTGCTGTTCAGACTGCTCTGTTTGAGATGGTGTTTGATTTTCAGGTTCGCTTGGCTCTTGAACCTCTTCATCATCTGGCAAATGTAAGGCGCGAGGGGCTAACACCAAGCTTGTAGCCAATTGAATATCCTCTTCTGTGATATTTGTGCGTCCATGAAGATGGGCGCTTGCGCGTGCAACATGAAGCAGATGAAGAGGAATTTGCATATGATATACCCCGCAACGCGTGGGTAGTGTAGCCAATGTTTTGTACCAATCATCTGCTGGCAAAGACATTTGGCAAGATGAAGATGTATTTGGTGTAGACCAACGACGGTGGGCTATCAAAGGGTCTTCCTGCATGACCACATGAATGGCCAGGTAGTCTGCTAAGGGAGCAGGAATATCTTGATGATCATCACAAGATTCGTTGATGGCAATAATCAGTGGACGGTGCTTTTGAGATTGTTTCTTTAATGTAGCGACCAATCTTGCTGCTTGATTAATTGATAAGCGCTCTGCCCCCATGATGAGAATTGGTCTTTGGGTTTTCAGAACGCCATGAGTATATGTTGGTCTGCCATGTTGCAGCATGGTGCCCAAATCTAACCCCCCATACCATTGTTCATCTGGAGCGTGCGCAGATACGGGGAGAAGTAAGGGGAATAACTCTTCTAATTGGCTGCGAATGAATGCAAGCGTGCCGCCAAAACGTGCATGAATGACCATACCACCAAGATAAGAGGGCCCGCTGTTGTGTAAAATAGAAGCGCCTATGGCAATCAGGTTGTTGTATGTCGTTGTCATATCGTCAAATTTCGTAGAAAAAATATCAGCCAAATACTTGCTTCATACTGCGTTGCACCCGTGCCAAGCCCGAGGCTTCATCCAAGGGGTCTCGACGAAGGCGGTGTTGCAAGGCCATGCCTGCAACGGTTGTAATATGTTCACGTGTAACATGTTCATCCCCGCACCATGCGGCCTGAGCACGGGCACTTCGTAATAAGGTCAACTCACCACGTAATCCATCAGATCCTATGGTCATACAAAGATTGGCGATATCGGTAAGAGCCTCGTCGGGGACTTTAATGTCCTTCAACAAGGCTTGTGCTTTGATGATACGCTCGCGAATAGCCATGTCATGATTGTGATAATTGTCAAGAAATGCTCGTGGATTCTGATCAAAAGCATCTCGGCGTTTTAAAACCTCCACGCGTTCTTGAATGTTATTAGGATTCCCAACATCAACAGCCAGTCCAAAACGGTCAAGTAATTGCGGCCTCAGCTCACCTTCTTCTGGGTTGCCAGACCCAATCAAGACGAAAGATGCGGCGTGACGAATAGATAGGCCATCACGTTCAATCAAATTTTCACCGGATTGTGCAACATCCAAAAGGAGATCGATAATATGATCTTCGAGTAGGTTTATTTCATCAATATACAAAAAACCGCGGTTAGCCTCGGCGAGGAGTCCTGGCTGAAACGCTTTCTCACCTTTGCTAAGGGCCTTTTCAATATCCAACGCGCCGGTTACACGGTCTTCGCTAGCGCCCAACGGAAGGTCAACCACAGGCGTAGGGATATTGATTGTTTCATACGATGTGAGGCTAGCCCATTCAGGTACGTCTGCTTCAGTAGCTGCGTGGATGGGACAGCCTTCTATGGCTTCTAGCGGTGGAAGTAGATTGGCAAGGGCGCGTACAGCTGTGGATTTGCCAGTTCCCCTGGTGCCAAAAATCAGAACGCCACCAATTCGACGGTCAATCGCATTTAGCAGCAAGGCCATTTTCATGTCATCTTGGCCAACTATGGCTGAGAAGGGAAATGTTTCTGGCATCAGTAATTCTCCTGTTGGGATGACATGGCAAAACCCTCTCGCCAAGATCCTTGCGTTTCAACAACGCGAAAGCGGGCATATAGATCCTCTCGAAACCAGTCGCCTTGACGTACAGCTTTGATTGCACATGCATGGGGACCTTGATGTGCAAACTGACTCATGGAGTGAGCATCTGGCCATATGGAAAAAGTTATTTGATGAAGCAAGGGAATCTCTCCAATCCCTATTTTAAACAAAACATCAGTATTTTGGCCAATCCGCTTTGATATGTTGGGAACTTGTTGCCAAAACTGTCGCGCAAATCTGGGTCTTAGGGATGCTCTGGTTAATACAGCCAGAGGAGCTTGGCCGCATGTTTTTTCTGTTGTTGGGATAAAAGGTTGCTGGCCATCCCATTGTCCACGGCTCGATTGAGGTTGAAGCCAAATATGCCAATGCTCTTCTGCTTTGTCCGTATAGAGCTTAAAGATTGGTTGTTGGTGTAATTGATCTTTGGCAGATATTTTATCATCCCAAGCAGTTAATATAGCGTAGACTGCCCAGTTTGGTTGGGGGGTAAATCCTTCCCCGGTCCCCGAACCACAAAGTTTCCAAAAATTAAGGTGGGCCATATTTTGGAAATATCGCCGCGCCCGGCCCATCATGCTGAATGCCCAGAGCTTGTTTTGAAACCCCTGAAATCGAAATAAGGATAAGCATACTTGGGCCGTCACAAAAATCACCTCTTTTATTGTCATTTTAAAAATACATAAAATAAAATAGATTGGCTAGTGAAGATCTATTAATTGCTTTAAATCGCAAAAAAGTGAGTATTTTCAATTGTGAAAAATTGATTGCAAAAGACTTTATTCCCGTTTAATGTAAACTTTAAATTACACTTGTGGGGTGAGTATGGATCAAAAAATCATCGAAAATGATGATGATCGGCGTGCCATTGTGATTGGTGCTGGCCTTGGTGGTCTTGCTTCAGCCATGAGGTTGGGTGCAAAGGGCTATGCGGTCGAGGTTTTTGATAGGCTTGATCAAGTTGGTGGACGGGGAAGTTCCATCACCCAATCTGGTTACAGATTTGATCTTGGGCCCACAATTATCACCGTGCCGCAATTGTTTGAAGACTTATGGTCCACCTGTGGGTTTCGTTTTGAGGATGATGTCAAGCTGATATCTCTCGACCCGTTCTATCAAATACGCTGGCCAGATGGTTCATGTTTTACCGCATCAGCAGATACTGATCGCATGATCGAAGAAGTCCGCAAGTTATCTCCTGCCGATGTAAAAGGATACAAGCGCTTTTTGAAGGATAGCGAAGTGCGCTATCGCGTAGGTTTTGAAGATTTAGGTCGCCGTCCCATGAATAGTTTGTGGGAGTTGATAAAGGTGCTTCCGCGGTTTGCTTGGTTGCGCGCTGATCGGTCTGTTGTGGATCATGTGTCGTTACGCGTTCGTGACCCAAGGCTGCAGATGGCACTTTCGTTTCACCCTCTGTTTATCGGTGGAAATCCATCCAAAGTTACGTCTATGTATAGCCTAGTCTCATATTTAGAAAAAACTTTTGGTGTACATTATGCTATTGGGGGAGTCCAAGCCATCGCAGATGCCATGAAGAAGGTTATTTTGCGTCAAGGTGGGCAGGTGCATCTGAACACGACTGTTGACGAAATTTTGGTTGAAGATGACATGGCTGTCTCTGGTATCCGCTTGGATGACGGAAGAAATATTCGTTCAAAAGTGGTGGTCTCGAATGCTGATGCTGGGTTTACATACAGGAATTTGCTTAGAAATGTACCCAAAAAACGTTGGTCGGAAAAAAAGCTACAAAGTCAGTCTTGGTCTATGGGCTTGTTTGTGTGGTATTTTGCTACCCGGCAAACTGCAGAATGTTGGAAAGATGTTGGGCATCATACATTTTTGAACGGGCCCCGATATCAAGGTCTTGTGGATGATATCTTTATCCGTGGTAAGCTAAGTGATGACATGAGTTTGTATATCCATCGCCCAAGTGTATCAGATCCAACTGTTGCACCCCATGGTGATGATGTTTTTTATGTTCTCTCCCCGGTTCCTCATTTGGGTCACGATAAACCCGTGAATTGGGTAACTGAGCGGGAGCGCTACCGTCAGAAAGTCGCAGCACAACTGCAAACAATCATTCCTGGTTTTGAAGAAAATATTGTGGAAAGCCTCATTCTTGATCCGGAGAGTTTTGAGCAGCGCTATCTATCTCCTTTGGGTTGTGGATTTTCCCTCGAGCCCAGAATATTACAATCAGCCTGGTTTCGCCCACATAATATTTCAGAGGAATGTAAAGGGTTGTTTTTGACCGGTGCGGGCACACATCCAGGCGCTGGCGTGCCGGGTGTTATTTCAAGTGCTGAGGTGCTTGCGCAATTGGTCCCTGCCTTACCAGCATGGGATGGGCAACCAGTAAATATTCAATCTTGGGCTGCAGAATAATGGTTAGGCTGGAGCAGGATATTGAGTACTGTGCACAACGCATCCGCACAGGGTCTTACTCGTTTCATGCAGCGTCTTGTTTATTGCCTCAATCTATTCGCGACCCTGCGCGTATTTTATATGCCTTTTGTCGTGTGGCGGATGATGAAGTTGATGAGGGGTCTGATAAAGCTTTAGCGGTGTTGAATTTGGCAGATCGTCTCGAGCGTGTTTACGCCGGGCGTCCTGATAACCGCCCTGAAGATAGGGCTATGGCGCATATTGTGGATGCGTTTGAGCTTCCCATTGCTCTTCCAGAAGCCCTTCTTGAGGGGCTTGCTTGGGATGCAAAGGGACTACAGTACAAGAATTTTTCAGGGGTTGTCGATTACTCAGCCAGGGTCGCAGCGTCTGTGGGCGTGATGATGTGCGTTCTCATGAGATCTCGAGATCCAGATGTCCTTGCAAGAGCCTGTGATTTGGGTGTTGCGATGCAATTAACAAATATTGCGCGTGATGTTGGCGAAGACGCGCGGGCTGGCCGTCTTTATTTGCCACATTCTTGGTTGAAAGATGAGGGTGTTTGTCCAGAGACATTCGTTCAATCTCCCCTATATGATGAGGCTTTGGCGAGGATCGTAAAAAGGCTTTTGTCGCGTGCAACCCAACTATATTTCCGATCACAAGCAGGCATTGATGCTCTTCCTTGGAAAGCTCGTACAGCGATATGGGCAGCGCGTTTCATATATGCTGGCATTGGTCGCTCTCTTCAGAATTTACAATATGACAGCATTCATCATCGTGCACGCACAACATCATGGGAAAAAATAGGTTGGCTTGGGCTTTCTGTAGGCCGAGCTGGTCTAGGTATATGTATGCCTCGGGCTGCGACACTTCATGCAAAACCTCTTCAAGAAGTACAGTTCTTGATAGATGCAGCGGCTTCACCGGGCCGTGATCCCAGCCGGCATGCGAAGGTCATGGATATTCTTTTGGACTTGGCTGTTCAAAAGAACAATGTTCCGTGGTCGCCTGCATAGTTTTTCACGAAAAGTCCGCTATATCTCTTCTTATATCTTAGAGGGGAATTGTTATGGATTGGTTGGTGGGTTTTATCCTTTTGCTCGCATGTTTTGGGGCTGGTGCAACGGGAGCAATTTTCCCACCTGGGGAATGGTATGAGCGTCTTCAGCGCCCTTCATGGACACCGCCAAATTGGATGTTCCCAGTGGTATGGACTTCTTTATATATTCTCATGGCCTTAGCTGGTGGGATGGTTGCGCAAAAAGATGGAGGTGGCATAGCTTTGGCTTGCTGGGCTTTGCAGATAACCATGAATAGTTTGTGGACACCTGTTTTTTTGGCTTGCGCCGTATGCGCGAAGCGCTTCTTGTCATGGCTGGCTTGTGGGTATCCGTTTTGGCTATGGTCACCACGCATGCATCTGTAGATATTGTTGCTGGGATTTTGCTGCTGCCCTATTTGATATGGGTCACCGTCGCGGGGGCACTTAATGTCGCTATGGTCCGTTTGAACCCGGATGTTAGACCTCTTCGAATTGACCAATTGCCTTAATGTTTCATTGTCATGTTTTTCTAGGTGTTAACCAAGCGGGTATGCGTGGTGTGCGCATGGCAATCATGGCCTTGATGAATTGTCGGTTGAAGCGTCTCATATCAAGGGCTTCATGAATACCAGTAACCCGTTCCTTGTGAATATATGTTTCGATCATGCTTCTAGAATAAAAGGGGGCGTCAAGCATGTTCATTATTTGTCGTGCATTTTCTCCAACATCTGTTCTTGTATTTCGTTTGACTCGCCATAAGGATGGCTTGAATTCCTTTGATGTAGGTGCGCTGATCGTCTGAAAATTTCCATCTTCGTCACATAAGAATGCTGCTTCTAGTTTGCTTCCGTCCGTCCGTTCGGCGTCATAAAAACAATAACTTCCATGTTGAGATGGGAAACGCCCCCATGTCCAAAATTGAAAATCTTCCTCAAGAGATCTGTCTCCAAAATTGGCGTCCATATAGCCTTCACCAGACCATTGCCAGCCGGGTGCTTCGAGTTCCACGGAAATATCCGCTCGTGGTGCGAATGGCCTCCACATATGGGCATCATCTTTGCTAATGGCCACCGCTGCACTTGTCAGAAAATGTGGCTTAAGGAGTATTCTTCCTTTGACTCGGCCGGGTATAGGTGGGGCGGAATATTCATCGATGTTGATCACCAACCCATCGTCCGTCCATTGAAAGGATGATGGTCCCACATGGAAAGAGTCAGGGGTTTGAATGGTTGTTCGTCCAGGTCTCTCTGTCATTGTGAAGCGACCCCCTGGGCCATAGGTGGCAACATTGATGCAGCAATGATTATGAGGCGCCTTGCGGCCTGACCAAGCATACCAAGGGGAAAATACGGAGCCAATAAATGCAATGATTGAAATGGCGCGTGTTTTGTCGTGGCTTATGCCGTCAACATACCACCAAGCATACCCATTCTGATCGACGGTTAGGTCAAACCGAGGTCTTCTTGCAAGGCTTGCGCTGCATGCTGCCCCGACAGGGAGGCCATCGGTATGCCTGCTCCGGGATGGATACCCCCGCCACACAGATACAGCCCCTGGATCGTTGATCGGGTGGCCGGGCGCATAAAAGCTGCCATCATGCCATGGGGACTGCGTCCGTAAAGCGCCCCCTTGCTGCCTGGGAACATCTGGCTGAACATGCTCGGACATGTTGTCTGATCCGGGCTTGGGTGGGTTGAAAATGTGAGGCCGAATTCCTTGAAACGGTTCATTGTCATATTCGTCCATCGGGTTTTCTCCTCTGTATTGAGTTTGGTCTTCATCTGCGAAGGTGCGTTTCTGATGATTTCAAATCGGCTCTCACAGCTGTCTTCGTGCGCATCATTCCCGAGGTCTTGCGCGCATAAGTATAATGTTGCGTCTTCTGGAATTTTTGCATTCTCCAGCTCGGTAAATTCATTGTCTCTTACATGGCCAAAAAATACATTATGGTGGGCAAGCTTTACCCCTTGTGTCTGGGAGGCAAAACCATGAACAAGGGCGGAATATGAACGTGGATGGCTGTGTTTTTCTTTGATGGCTTTACGCGGGTAGTTCCTAATATCCCCTCGTAAAGAGCGTTTGGGTCACCATTAAAAATGATGGCATCAGCAGTCATGGTTGCCTCGCTCGTATTTAGGGAAAACTTTTGATGGGGCTGTTTCTGAATATCAAGGACAGTTTGTGCAAACTTAAACTGGACACCATTTTTGGAGGCAAGTTGGTAAAGGGCACTGCTTAAGCTTGCCATCCCATTTTGGAGGCAAAATACCCCTTTTGATTCAGCGCGCCAGATTAAACTGAGAATGCCAGGGCTGAGTGATGGGCTGCCTCCAACATAGGTTGTGTATCGGTTAAAAAGTTGGCGCAAATGGGGAGATGAAAACATCTGTTGGGTTAGTCGTGACATGGTCATTTTGGGTGCGAGAAACGGCAGCAAGTGATAGTTGCGCAAAAGTGGTCTTAGCAATTGGGTGGGTTGTATCGACGATGCACGCATCACGGGTTGGTCAAAGCAGGAAAAAAGATCACGACTTACTTTGTCAAATTTATAGAATTCTTGCGCGGCCTGCTGTCCAAATTGCTCTTGGATCAATGACATATTTGTATCAAAATTTGTATGTAAGTCGAGGGTAGCGCCGTCATCCCAAAAATGCCGAGCAAGAATTTTTAAGGGGATAAGGCCAACATAGTCCTCTAATGTCTCTCCATTCAGTTGAAACAAAGTTTCAAAAATATCAGGCATGGTGAGCACGGTTGGGCCAATATCAACGGGGCCAAGCTGGCTATCGGACTGACGAATTTTTCCACCAGCATGGTTGTTCTTTTCAACAACAGTGATGTTTGCGTCACTGCGCGCGAGTGCACATGCAGCGCTCAGTCCACCTATCCCTGCTCCAATAATGACAATATGTTTCATGTTTAGCGTAAATAATTGTTTACAATATAATTGACATATGCATGCAAAATGTCCAGTATTATTTACACATGGAAGTTTACCATTTGTCTATGGCATCAGAATGGAGGCGTTATGCAAAAGCCTAAGGAGCGTATCGAAGGATCCATCGCCCAGGCGTTATTGTTGGCCTCTTCAGGGCGTGCAGGTCTGTCTGTTCCTCGGCGATTGGCTGATGCTATTCATCATGCGGTTAACCCTGGCGGCGCACGAATCCGACCAACCATTGTCCTTTCAGTTGCGGCGGCATGTGGTGATCCTATGCCTCAGCTTGCCAATAGGGCGGCTGCGGCTCTTGAGTTGATCCATTGTGCAAGCTTGGTTCATGATGATTTGCCTTGTTTTGATGATGCGGACATGAGGCGTGGAAAGCCTAGTGTGCACAAAGTATATGGTGAACCATTGGCTGTGTTGGCTGGTGATAGCCTTATTGTTTTGGCTTTTAAATTGTTGTCTGACTGTAGAGATTGTGATGCCGAACAAGTCTTGCGTTTGATTGGTATACTCTCAGAGCGAACAGGTATGCCCTTTGGTATTTGTGCAGGCCAAGGTTGGGAGAGTGAGCCGAGCGTTGATCTTCCTCTTACCATCAGGCCAAAACAGGGGCTCTGTTTATTGCCGCAACGCAAATGGGTGCGGTTTCAGCAGGCGCTGATCCTGCGCCATGGGAAGATTTAGGCTCTTGGGTTGGCCAAGCATTTCAGTTGGCTGACGATCTACATGATGCCCTGACACCAGAAGATATTATGGGTAAGCCCTCTCATCAAGATGAACGACATGGGCGGCCCAATGCTGTTCAGCAGTTTGGTCTGGCAGGAGCTGTTGCGCAATTTGATAAGATTGTTGGAGCGGCAATCGCATCAATTCCTGTATGTGCGGGAGAAGAGGCTCTGGTTCGGATGGTCTCCCATACTGCAGAGGCAATTGTACCAAAAACTATACGTGTGGCAGCTTGTGGTTGAAGAAGCGACGTTCCCGCAAGAAAGGGGTGTCAGCGTGCCGCCTCAGAGAAAGTCCTCTTTTTGGGTGCGCTTGTTTGCTGACCCATCATGGCAGGCATGGGCTGCCAAAATGCCCATCATACGTCGGTTTGTTAGGCGTGATGGTGAGGCCATATTTGATATATTGGCAGGTTTTTGTCACTCCCAAGTGATCTTTTGTCTGGTAGAATTGGGTATTTTCAATCTCTTGCGGGACGAAGAGCAAACCATATCTAAGATTGCAGATGATTGTGGTTGTTCAGAGGATGACCTGCAGCTGTTGATTGATGGGGCGGTTGCTCTTGGGCTTGTAAAATCATCTGGAGCATATTTAGCGCTGACGCGGCGGGGTGCAGCTGTTGCAGGTGCCCCAGGCCTCCAAGAAATCATTCGTCACAATATTGTGCTGTACCGTGATCTTTCAGACCCTCTGTCTGTGATTCGTGGGGCAAAAGATACAGAGCTCTCGCATTTTTGGCCCTATGTATTTGGTGCCAGTGGGCAAGCTCAAGATCAGAATCTCGCCCAACGATATTCGCAACTTATGGCAGATACCCAGCAAATGGTGAGTGCGGATACACTTGAAATTGTTGGGGGTACACAAGGTTCATGGCTTGATATCGGAGGTGGAAGTGGGGTGTTTATCGCAGCACTTGCGGCATTTCGAGGAAAGGCTGATGGGCTAGGTATATTTGATTTGCCTGCGGTTGAAAACTCCGCGCGGAATTTCCTATCCACCCATTCAAACCTGGAAGCTGTTAAGTTCCATCCGGGCTCTTTCAGAGATGATTCTCTGCCCAAAGGTTATCAAAATATTAGCCTTATTCGGGTTCTTTATGACCATGATGCGTCAACTGTAAGCAAATTGTTACAGGATATATTCGATATCCTTCCTGCGTCGGGAAGAATTTTTATATCTGAGCCTATGAAGGGGGAAGAGCGGCCACAGCGTGCTGGGGATATTTATTTCGCGTTATACTGTCGTGCTATGAAGACCGGGACTGTTCGAAAACCAAGTGAAATTAATGTATTATTAGAGCATGCAGGGTTTGTCGATATAAAGGTTTACAAGTCCTCTCGTCCATTTATTACAACGGTTATAGCTGCGCGTAAGGCGTAAGTTTCTCTTTGTTGTGTCAAAAAATATTGACAAATAAATCTGTAAGTTTAAAGTGACATATCAGGTTGTATAAAAATTACTAGAAACAGGGATGATAAACGTGGAGTCGCAAGCCATCATATTAACCAAACCAGGAGAGGTTCAGTTGGGTCAGGTGCGGCTCAAAGATCCTGCAAGGTCTGATATTGTTGTCGCTGTTCGATATTCAGGTGTGTCAACAGGTACGGAAAAGCTTTTTTTTGAGGGTTCTATGCCGCCATTCCCAGGTATGGGATTCCCGTTGGTGCCAGGATACGAGGCTTGTGGTGAGGTCGTTGAGGCAAGTCCTCAGGCCGGCCTTAATGTAGGTGATTATGTTTTTGTGCCAGGGGCCAATTGTTATCACGATGCCTTTGGGTTGTTTGGCGCGTCTTCAAAATATCTTGTGACTGACCCCTCAAGGGTTTCAAAAATTGATTCAGGACTTCAAGCACGTGGTGCATTGTTAGCCCTAGCTGCTACAGCCCGTCATGCTCTGGCAAGTCCAGGCTCTCAGTTGCCTGACTTAATCATTGGGCACGGTGTTCTTGGAAGGCTTCTCGCACGTTTGACCATTCTTGCGGGGGCTCCTGCGCCCACGGTTTGGGAGATTGACCCCCGACGTATGGGTGGAGCCCTTGGTTACAAGGTTTGCCTGCCGGATGAAGATGAGCGTCGCGACTATCGGGCAATTTATGATGCGTCGGGAAATGCTGCGCTCATTGATGCTATGGTCGGAAGACTCATCAAAGGTGGAGAAATTGTGTTGGCAGGGTTTTATGCTGACAGGCCATCCTTTGCTTTTGCGCCAGCCTTTATGAAAGAGGCGCGCATACGCATTGCTTCAGAATGGTCACCCGCAGATCTTTTGGCCGTTCGCATGCTGCTGGAGTCAGATGCTTTAAGTCTCGAAGGGCTGATTACCCACGAAGTGGATGCAGCACAGGCTTGTGAATCCTATCCAGACGCATTTGCCAATGCTGACTGCTTAAAAATGATTTTCAATTGGGGAGGCGTAGCATGATGGAACGTGGAGATGCGTTGAAAGATATGCATGAGCATTTGCGTGCAGAAGCTGATGAGCCCATGGATCAAGTTCATGAAATGGAGTCAGTCAAAAAGAAAACCCAGATCATTGCAATTTATGGGAAGGGTGGAATTGGCAAAAGTTTTACGTTGGCAAACCTAAGTCATATGATGGCGGAGCAGGGTAAGCGTGTGCTCCTAATTGGATGTGACCCCAAATCAGACACAACCAGCCTTCTTTTTGGAGGAAAGGCTTGTCCCACCATTATTGAAACGTCGACACAAAAAAAACTAGCAGGTGAAGAAGTTCAAATTGGGGATGTCTGTTTCAAAAGAAATGGTGTTTTTGCGATGGAGCTTGGCGGTCCGGAAGTGGGCCGTGGCTGTGGCGGAAGAGGAATTATTCATGGCTTTGAACTTCTGGAGAAGCTAGGTTTTCATGACTGGGACTTTGACTATGTTTTGCTAGACTTCTTAGGTGATGTTGTGTGCGGCGGGTTTGGTTTGCCCATCGCGCGGGATATGGCGCAAAAAGTCATATTGGTTGGCTCAAATGACCTTCAATCACTCTATGTGGCCAATAATGTTTGCTCAGCTGTTGAATATTTCCAAAAACTTGGCGGTAACGTTGGCGTTGCTGGATTGGTCATCAATAAAGATGATGGTTCTGGAGAGGCGCAAGCATTTGCAAAAGCGGTTAATATTCCTGTGCTCGCAGCCATCCCATCGGATGATGATCTGCGTAAAAAATCCGCAAATTATCAAATTGTTGGAACAAAGACGAGTGTTTGGGGTGGGATTTTTTCAGAGCTGGCACAAGCTGTAGCAGATGCGCCGCCTATTCATCCTGCGCCATTAGATCAAGATGGTTTGCTGGGGCTTTTTGATGCCGAAGAAACTGGCGCTGGTTTTACGTTAGAACCAGCAACGGACGAAGACATGCGGGGAAGCTTTGCCGTTCAAAAAGCAACCCTTGAAGTTGTGTATGACGACGCATGACTAGGGAGCGTTCATATGACAATTCCAGCGTCATTCCTGTTGACGGTGTGATCGAAGGCAAGGAAGCCTCTCGTTCTCAAGAGATCGGCTGCCACACGACACGCGCCGACGCTGCCAAAAATATACATCCACATAACGCAGATATTCTCGCACAATTTGCGAAGGATTATCCCCAAGGTCCGCATGATCAACCTCAGTCCATGTGTCCTGCCTTTGGCTCCTTGCGTGTTGGATTGCGCATGAAGCGTGTGGCGTCCGTGTTATCTGGTTCTGCCTGTTGTGTTTATGGGTTGAGTTTCGTTAGCCATTTCTATGGTGCGCGACGATCTGTTGGCTATGTGCCCTTTAACTCTGAAACTTTGGTAACAGGCAAATTGTTTGAAGACATCCGTCAATCTGTACATGATATGGCTGATCCCAAAAGATATGATGCCATTGTGGTGACCAATTTATGTGTTCCCACCGCATCGGGTGTTCCACTAAGATTGTTGCCAAAACAGATCAATGGTGTCCGTATTGTTGGTATTGATGTGCCAGGCTTTGGCGTACCGACACATGCTGAAGCGAAAGATGTGCTGGCCGGTGCGATGCTGGCTTATGCGCGTGCAGAAATCCAAGCAGGTCCTGTTCCGCGACCTTTAGGTAGCAAGACTGACCGGCCTAGAATTGCTTTATTGGGGGAAATGTTTCCAGCGGATCCCATTATGATAGGGGCAATGATCGCCCCTCTTGGGCTAGCTGCAGGTCCCGTCGTGCCTTGTAGGGAATGGCGCGAATTATATGCTGCATTAGATAGCGCTGCGGTCGCAGCTATACATCCTTTCTATACCTCAGCAATTAGGGAGTTTAAAGCGGCGGGCCGCAGTGTCATAGGGTCAGCGCCTGTGGGGCTAGAGGGCACCATGAGCTGGTTGGAAAATGTAGGGGATGTATTTGGTTGTAGTGAGCAACAAATTGCAAATGCACAGAATGCCTTCCTACCTGCTCTAAAGTCACAATTTGGTGAAAAGCTTATAGATGGACGTATCACCTTATCTGGCTATGAGGGGTCCGAGCTTATTGTGGCTCGTTTGTTGATCGAATGTGGTGCTGACATTCCTTACGTGGGCACCGCATGTCCTCGTACGCCCTACAATGAAGCAGATTATGAATGGTTGCGTTCACGTAATGTGGAGGTCAAATTCCGTGCCTCATTGGAAGATGATATGGCCGCATTCTCTGTTTTTGAGCCTGATTTGGCTATTGGAACGACACCTGTGGTTCAAAAAGCCAAAGAGGCAGGTGTACCCGGATTGTATTTTACAAATCTTATTTCAGCGCGACCACTCATGGGGCCTGCTGGGATAGGTAGTATTGCTGAGGTCATAAACAAAGCTATGGCGGGTAAAGAAAATATGGCCCGTATGAATAGCTTTTTTTGCAGATGTTGGCAGAGGCGATAGCAGTGGAATTTGGGAGGCCGAGCCACAGCCTCGACCACAGTTTAAAGCACGCTATGCAAAAAAATGGCCGCTAAGCAGAAAGCTGCTCGGGCAGAGGAGATGATCTGATGCTGATACTCGATCATGACAGGGCGGGCGGTTATTGGGGTGCGGTCTACGCGTTCTGTGCAGTAAAAGGCTTGCAGGTTGTGATTGATGGCCCAGTAGGTTGTGAAAATTTACCTGTTACGTCCGTTCTTCACTATACAGATGGGTTACCTCCACACGAGTTGCCAATTGTTGTAACCGGGCTCAGCGAAGATGAAATGGGTGCTGGAACAGAGGATGCGATGAAACGCGCCTGGCAAACATTAGATCCCTCTCTTCCAGCGGTTGTGGTCACAGGCTCTATAGCTGAAATGATCGGTGGTGGCGTCACGCCACAAGGCACGAATATTCAGCGTTTCTTACCCAGAACTATTGACGAAGACCAATGGGAAGCGGCTGATCGCGCCATGACTTGGATCTTTACCGAGTTTGGAATGACCAAGGGGCGAATGCCAAAAGAAAGACCTAGAAAGCCCGACAGCAAGCCTAGGGTAAATATTTTAGGCCCTATGTATGGTGTGTTTAACATGCCATCCGACCTTGCTGAGTTGCGAAGGTTGATTGAGGGCATTGGCGCCGAAGTTAATATGGTTATGCCATTGGGTTCACATCTTGAAGATATGCGTGACCTGGTCAATGCAGATGCCAATATCGTCATGTATAGAGAGTTTGGGCGTGGATTAGCAGAAATATTAGGCAAACCCTATTTGCAAGCACCCATAGGTATGCATTCAACCACGGCATTTCTGGAAGAATTGGGTCGGCTGTTAGGTCTAGATCCGCAACCATTTATCGAGCGCGAGAAGCATGTCACGTTAAAACCTTTATGGGACCTTTGGCGTTCAGTGACGCAAGATTTCTTCGCAACAGTTAATTGTGGAATTGTTGCGAGCGAGACGTATGCCAGAGGGCTTAAGCTTTATTTGGAACAGGATTTGGGTTTTCCTGTGGATTTTGCAGTTGCACGATGCAGAGGCAAGAAAACAGATAACCAAGAAGTGAGAGTCTTGCTTGAAAAGACCAGGCCACTGATTGTTTTTGGTTCCATCAATGAAAAAATGTATCTCGCTGAACTAGGCCAAGGACACGGTCCAAAACCTGCTTATATTCCAGCTTCATTCCCAGGAACCGCCATAAGAAGAACAACCGGCACGCCATTTATGGGATATGCGGGGGCTGCGTATATTATCCAAGAGGTTTGTAACAGTTTGTTCGATGCTTTGTTTCATGTTCTGCCACTTGCTAGCGAACTTGATCAAGAAACAGGCAGTCTAACACCGCTTCGAAACGAGTTACCTTGGGATCATGAAGCACAGGTAAAACTCGATGAAATCGTCGCGGAACATTCCGTCCTCACGAGGATTTCAGCAGCCAAATCGTTGAGAGATGCAGCCGAGCGCGAAGCCTTATTGCAAGGCGCAACGAGCGTAGATCGAGGTTTATTGGACCGTATTTATAGCAAGAAGGGGCGTGGATAGTTATGACCATCATGCAACATGAAGACCAACCTGTTTTAAGAAGGCGCCAATCACATCAAGACCGGATTGAGTACAGTCTCTATTTCTCTCTGATCTTCTTTTTCATTGTTCCATTTATGATGGTTGGTTGGATCTTACAGTGGATGCAACCAAGCGCGGATCGGATGCGCGACCCTATGAGTGCAGCATGGCAAAGGGCAGGTGCCATCACCCCAATGATTTTTAAAGGGTGAATAAATTCTACCAACCTCGCGACTTTAAAGGCGCGGGATAGGTTGGTGGCAAGAAATTACTTGGCGGCGCTTAGCGTTGTCAGGTGAGTGCGGGGGAGGGTCCTCCGTAAACCCAGCCGCGGGGGTGTCGCGGTATCAGTTCGTATTTTCCGGAGGAAAAAACATGGCTGATAGATCTGATCTGTCGTTGACAGGTTTGACTGATGAGCAGGCTCAGGAGCTTCATTCAGTATACATGAGCGGATTGTGGATCTTTTCCATGGTCGCAGTGGTTGCGCATGTGCTGACATACATCAAGCTTCCTTGGTTTGCGTGGTAAGGGGGCTGAAATGTCTGAGTTTTATAAAATTTGGAAGATTTTCGATCCTCGCAGTGTGTTCGTGGTTCAGGGTGTGTTTCTTTTTACACTTGCAGCGATGATCCACCTCGTCCTGCTCAGCAACGAAAACACCAACTGGTTCACCCTCGCATTCGCGGGCAATTGATCCTGTTGAGAAATGGAGTCGTGGGCGACCCATCGCCCACGACAAACTAATGAACGTTGGGTTTTGTAAAACCCTATCACGAATGGAGTAGAGAGATGGCGCAACTCAGCTTTGAGAGAAAATACCGCGTCCGAGGCGGGACGCTTATAGGCGGCGATCTGTTTGATTTCTGGGTAGGCCCTTTCTATGTGGGATTCTTTGGAATCACGACAGTGTTTTTCGCTGTACTTGGTACAATATTGATTTTTTACGGAGCTTCCCAAGGGCCAACATGGAATCCTTGGTTGATTTCAATCAATCCACCACCACTGGAATATGGGCTTGGTGCAGCACCCTTAAATGAAGGCGGACTATGGCAGGTTATAACAATTTGCGCGATTGGTGCTTTTATTAGTTGGGCGTTGAGAGAAGTTGAGATCTGTCGAAAACTCGGCATTGGTTATCATGTGCCGATAGCGTTTGGCATGGCAATTTTCGCCTATTTAACGTTGGTGGTGATTAGGCCCGTTTTATTGGGGGCCTGGGGACATGGATTCCCATATGGTATATTTAGCCATCTCGATTGGGTGAATAATGTTGGATATACCTATGGAAACTTCCATTATAATCCCGCGCATATGATTGCGGTAACCTTTTTCTTCACGACCACCTTAGCGTTGGCCCTTCATGGATCACTGGTCCTTTCGGCCGTAAACACAGGGAAGGAAAACGATATTCGGACCCCAGAGCATGAAGATACCTATTTCCGTGATTTGATTGGGTATTCGGTGGGGCCGTTGGGAATCCATAGGTTGGGACTGTTCTTGGCATTGAATGCGGGATTCTGGTCTGCTGTTTGTATCGTTATTTCAGGTACGGTCTGGTTTGATGCTTGGATCGCTTGGTGGGATTGGTACGCTGAATTGCCCTTCTGGGCAGATCTCTAAGGGAGGATATTGTCATGGCACAATATTATAACATCTTCACTCAAGTTCAGGTGCAAGGGCCTGCAGAACTGGGCGTTGATACAGAAGCCAATTTGGCAGCTGGACGGACAAAACCAGGTGGGTTCTCATCTCTTTTGGGATGGTTTGGTAACGCGCAATTAGGCCCAATTTATCTTGGTCCTTTTGGCTTGGTGAGCATCGCAACTGGTTTTGCTTGGTTTTTCATAGTTGGCATGAGTTTTTGGGCTCAAGTTGACTACAACCCAGCCGTTTTTGTGCGGGATTTGTTCTGGCTTGCTTTGGAGCCACCATCACCTGATTATGGGCTAAGTTTTCCGCCGTTAAATGAGGGTGGATGGTATCTGATTGCATCATTTATGCTGCTAGTTTCTGTGCTAAGTTGGTGGATTCGGACCTACAAACGGGCTTTAGACCTAGGCATGGGTACACATGTTTCTTGGGCATTTGCATCAGCAATTTGGTTGTTTTTGGTCTTAGGCTTGATCCGCCCAATTCTGATGGGAAGTTGGTCAGAGGCTGTCCCATATGGTGTGTTTCCACATCTTGATTGGACGAACTTGTTTTCGCTGACTTATGGGAATCTCTTCTACAACCCATTCCATGCACTCTCTATTGCCTTCCTGTATGGATCAGCACTTCTGTTTGCGATGCATGGTGCAACCATCCTTGCTGTCAGCCGGTTTGGTGGTGAGCGTGAAATTGAGCAAATTGTGGATAGGGGTACCGCCAGCGAACGTGCTGCGCTGTTCTGGCGTTGGACCATGGGCTTTAATGCAACGATGGAAGGCATCCATCGCTGGGCCTGGTGGTTTGCTGTGTTGACCACATTAACAGGTGGTATCGGTATACTGTTGACAGGCACTGTTGTGGATAACTGGTATGTTTGGGCTCAAGCCCATGGCTATGCACCATTGAATTGATGGAGAGAAAGAATGAGTGAACCAATTTTAAAAATATCCGATAGAGCTCGATTGGGCGCAGAAATTGGATATCTCATGGTCAGAGGTGCAGGTTATGCAGCAGCTATTGTGTTTGGTTCTTGGGCGCTTCTATGGGTAATATCTGAAGTTGGAAATCAACTGCCTGAAGCCAGTAGGGAAACCCCTGATCCAACACCAGTTTCGATGATCATGCCTTACGATGTGAAGTATCAAATTACATTGTTTGGGTAAAGCGGTTTTAAGCTTTTCTGCACGAAACATGTTGTCACATCTTTTGCGCCGCGCACCCTTCAATAACAAGGTGGGCGGCGTTTTTACTTAAAATAATGATAGAAAAATGGGGTGGGAATTATGGGTGAATTGTCAGGGCAGTTTTTGTTGCCAACAATTAAAGAGCCTAAGGATCTAAAGAAACTTAGCGATGCAGAATTGAAGCAACTCGCCATAGAGCTGCGAAATGAAGTCGTTTCTGTGGTCTCCCAGACTGGTGGACATTTGGGTTCTTCGCTTGGTGTTGTGGAGTTGACCATTGCTATTCATGCTGTTTTTAATACCCCATTTGATAAGTTAATTTGGGATGTTGGGCATCAATGTTATCCCCATAAAATACTGACTGGTCGGCGTGAGCAAATGCGTAGTTTGCGTCAAGAGGGTGGGTTGTCTGGTTTCACCAAGCGCATGGAGAGCCCATATGATCCCTTTGGTGCAGCTCATAGTTCTACGTCTATCTCCGCTGCGCTTGGCTTTGCCACAGGTAGAGATCTTGGGGGTGATGTTGGGGACGCCATTGCCGTTATCGGTGATGGCGCCATGAGCGCGGGCATGGCGTTTGAAGCCATGAACAATGCTGGGGCAGAAGGTCGCCGGATGTTTGTTATTTTGAATGATAATGAAATGTCCATTGCGCCTCCTGTGGGGGCATTGTCTCGCTATTTGTCCATCATTAATCGAGGACCATTGAGCCAAGGCAGTCCTGATCTTGAAGCTTATATGCCAAGTGAATACCGAGATGGATTGCGCCGTGCGCAGGATATCATCAGGCCACTGTTGGGGGGGCAAGGAACACTTTTTGAGGATTTAGGTTTTGAATATCTTGGTCCTGTTGATGGACATGATCTTGATATGTTGTTGCCTATGCTCAGGGCCGCTCGAGTGAGTGCGTCTAAGCCGTTGCTTATCCATGTTTGCACGGTTAAGGGCAAAGGCTATGAACCAGCGGAACGTTCGGGTGATTGTTACCATGGTGTGGCCACCTTTGATGTTGCAACAGGCAAGCAAAATAAATCTAAGGGTAATAGTCCCCAATATACCGCAGTGTTTGGTCATGCCTTGACCCAAGAAGCGAATGAAGACGCAAAGGTGGTTGGTATTACTGCAGCCATGCCATCTGGTTGTGGTTTGGACATTATGCAGAAGGTTCTCCCTGAACGTGTGTTTGACGTGGGAATAGCAGAACAACATGCCGTGACCTTTGCAGCAGGTCTTGCTGCAAGCGGGATGAAGCCATTTTGTGCGATTTATTCAACTTTTTTGCAGCGTGCATATGATCAAATTGTCCATGATGTTGCCTTGCAAAATTTACCAGTTCGTTTTGCCTTGGACCGAGCAGGTTTGGTGGGGGCAGATGGTGCTACCCATGCAGGATCCTTCGATATTGGTTATCTGGGATCTTTACCCAATATGGTTGTGATGGCTGCGGCTGATGAAGCGGAACTGTTGCACATGGTCAGAACATCTGTCGCTTATGATGAAGGCCCAATGGCCTTCCGCTTCCCACGTGGGGAAGGGGTGGGTGTCGACCTTCCAGAACGTGGTGAAATTCTTTCTATTGGTAAGGGAAGGGTTGTCCGTGAGGGAGCTGATGTCGCGCTCGTATCATTTGGCGCCCATCTTCATGATTGTTTGGAAGCACGCGAGGCGCTTCTTCATCATGGTGTGTCATGTACGGTGGTTGATGCGAGATTTGCAAAGCCCCTTGATACTGACCTTCTTTGTCAGATGGTCTCACATCATCAGTTGATGGTGACAATCGAGCAAGGGGCTATGGGAGGGTTTGGTGCCATGGTTTTGCAGACTTTAGCCAATTTGGGAAAGCTAGATGGGCGCTGTCAGTTCAGAACTATGCATTTACCAGACAGGTTTATTGATCAAGCATCTCCTGCAGCTATGTATCGTGACGCCGGCTTATCAGTTGCAGATATTACCAAGACAGTTCTATCTGTTGTGAAGTGATAAACGCGTTAAGGCGCAATCAAATGAGCAGAGAGAAATTGGTGCTTTAGATTAAAGATTTTCATCTATTGGGAAAATAACATCAAAATGGTTTTGCAGATATATCTGCAACCATGGCGTGTATAATGACTTGTTTGTTGCGACATGATCTTTCAAGGTATGGATATTCATCCATTTGATGGCACAAACTTCGTCTGGATTGACATCAAGTTCTGGTTTTTCGTCAATATTGACAACAAAAATATGAACGACTTCATGTTCGGTAAGGTCTTGGCCAACATCAGCGCGATATTCTGTTTGGTGACGAAATTCTAATTGACTGGTTTTCAGTCCTAATTCTTCATCAAGTCGCCTGCTGGCGGACTCCTGAAGGTCCTCTCCCCAATGTGGATGTGTACAGCAGCTGTTTGTCCATAATCCTGGTGTGTGGTACTTTGATAAGGCCCTGCGCTGTAATAACGTGTCTTGACCATGCATGACAAAGACAGAGATCGCTTTGTGTCGCAGCCCTCTAACATGTACGTCGAGTTTTTCGCATGGTTTAAGAACGCCATTTTCCCAGGCCGGTATCATGATGCTCATGTCGACACCGGTGATACCAAGCCCATCAAATGAGCCATGTTCTTGAGTCCGATTTTTATATGGGCCATGGGTCGTGCATGCACCAGTTTTTTGTTCATATAGGCTTCAAAAGTAAGTTTTTGCACGTCAACGTCATGACAAAGTGATACAAAACGTTCACGCCTATTGTCATTGCGATAATAGGCATTCTGCATCATACCCAAAACTTTGAAAACTTGGCCATGTTCTTTGAGGAATTCTTTTTCTCGCCGTGCGCAACCATGAAGCATCTGATGTTTTTAATGCCTTGTTGACAATATTTGCAGAGAGATCACCTGCCATCATGGCATAATAAATTCCTTCGCCAGAAGATGGTGCAACAACACCTGCTGCATCGCCTGATAACAAAACGTCCCTTCCGTTATCCCATTTGGCTAGAGGTTTTAAAGGAATGGGGGCCCCTTCCTTTCGAAGGGTTGCACAGCTATCCAAGCCACTGTCTTGACGAAGGGCGGCGGTTGCTTTTTTCAGGTCGAACTTACTATGTCCTGTACCCATGCCGACACTTGCGCTTTCCCCATGCGGGAATACCCAGCCATAGAAGTCTGGACTGATGCGGCCATCATAAATGACATCGCATCGCGATGGATCATAATCTGTCTGATGTTCGCTGGTCGGGCGTTCAATGATTTCATGATAGGCGATTACATAAGTCAGTTCATCGCTTCTCTCAATTTCTTTGTGCGCTACTTGTGAACGCGCGCCATCTGCACCAATGACATATTTCGTGCGGATCGTTTTGTTTTCTTGAGAGGATCTATCTGTAAAGACCACATCAACACCGTCATCTTGTGATCGTTCTAGCCTCAGAAAACTTCCCACAATGACATCAGCCCCAGCATTTTTTGCACGTGTTCGAAGAAACGGATCAAAATCAGCCCGGTCAACCATGCCAACAAATCCATTTTCAATGGGGATGTCCACTTTCCTACCAGTTGGGGAAATCATGCGTGCGGTGGTTATTTTTGCAACCAATTGACTGTCCGGTATGTTAAAGTCTTGTATCAATCTTGGTGGTATAGCGCCCCACAAGGTTTTGAGCGGCTAAAACGGTCAATGAGTGCAACTTTTCTGCCCAATTGTGCCAGTTTGGTCGCTGCACTTGCACCACTTGGTCCTCCACCAATAACCACAACATCATATTCCATTTTACTCTCCCGCCATCATGGGTTGGCTTCCAAATTTCTCGCGTTCAATGATTTTTAAGGCCATATATCCAGCAACCAAAAATAGAGTTGCTTCCATCAGAAAAACCAATCCGAAGGCTACTGAATCGCTCATCATCATGCGGTAAATATCTGACAAACCCGCCCCTGTAAGACCTCCAAATCCAGCAGCGAGGGCTTGTGCTGCCCCCCATAATCCCATCCTGCCACCTTCACGTCCGATTTGACCCTCGCCTGCCAGGCTCATCATGGCACCAATAGCGCCTACCGCAAAAATACCATTAAAAAATCCCAACATGCCCACAACAATGGGGAGTTGTTCTTGAAATGTTGACCACTGACCAATGGCAGCCAAGAGACTCAGTGCAGCAGCAGATCCAATACAGCCTGTCACTGTCCATTGGCGTAAATTACCCCATTTGAACCCACTTGCAGAGATACCTATGACCACCATGCCAAAAAACACACCCATATTTTGGATGCCTGACAATGTGGTTGATGCGCCCAAGCTGTAGTCAAAAACCAGTCCTGCATAAGGCTCCA
The DNA here is from genome assembly GCA_038131935.1 of Alphaproteobacteria bacterium. Lineage (GTDB taxonomy): Bacteria > Pseudomonadota > Alphaproteobacteria > UBA8317 > UBA8317 > UBA8317. Next base: position 34,751 of record JAYPQH010000031.1, read on the forward strand.
AGATCAGCTCTTGCATGAAGTAGGCGACCATGGATAGAAAAACAAATATGGTAAAATACCTTACTTTTGGCTCACTCCATACAAGGCTCAGTTCATGGTGAAGGTCAATTGATGTTGGTTTATGCTGTTCTTTTTTGGGCTTCTCAATTCCCCAAGTGGCAACAAAGGTAACGGTGATGCATAACAATCCCAAGCAGGCACTGATCATTAAAAGTCGCTGAGGTTCAAAGGGATCAAGCAATTGTCCCAAAATGCCTGCCGTAACCGCGATGCCAAAAATCATCATGAGCCATGTACATGTTGCGGCTGCTGCGCGTCTTGATGGGGCAGTTGTCGAGGCCAATAGGGCAAGTAATGATGTCCCCGACGCTGCCACGCCCAAACCTATAAGGCCATAGGCAAAAAATGACAGGCCAATGCCTAACCAGAAATATTGGTCCAGAACCAAAACAGCGCAGGCGGCAAGAAAACCTCCAAGATTAAGTATAACCATGCCAATGATTATCCATAAACTACGTTTGCCCCGTAAATCAGATAGCAAACCCCAATGAGGGCGGGTGATTTGCACAAGATAGTGAAAGGCAACGAGAATACCTGGAATAATGGCGGCGAGAGATAGTTCTACAATCATGAGGCGGTTCAAGGTTGATGTGCACATGACCACAACTGCACCAAGGCACATCTGCACGAGTCCTAGTCGAATAATATGGAGCCATGAGTGTAACATCAAAATCCTCCTGTCATGTCGCTTAAGGCCCATGCCGTTACCATCATGCCCAAGATATACGGGATCACCCCGGGGCCATTAAACCATGGGGCTTTACCCTTTGGATCTTTGAGAAGCAGGCGCATGGCCCATATTTGTGGTGCTAAGAGGGCTATGATGATGATGCCAATGATGTGATGACCCCACCCAAATAGCAGCAGCATGACAGTAACTTGCGCAATAAGTATGACCCCACAAGCAACAAGCGCGGCTTTATCTGGCCCCAACATCACAGGAAGAGATTGTACACCTGTTTTGCGGTCACCCTCTAACGCTTTAAAATCATTCAGCGTCATGATGCCAAACGCGCCAAGCCCATAAAGGGTTGCCATGATCATATGTGCAACGCTCGGTGCTTGTGCGCTCATGATCGCAACGCCCGTAAGCCATGGCAATGTCTCATAACTTAACCCCACCAGCAAAGGACCCCAAATCCCTGACCGCTTAAGCCGCACGGGTTCACATGAATAGGCCCAGGCGCTCAACACAGCAATAACCGTAGGAACCAGTACCCAAACACCAGCACTTGCAGCCAATCCTAAGGCGGCAATACTCATGGAGATAGCAATCCAAAGCCCCCATTTTCCTGGGATGCGACCGCTTGGAATGGGACGATGAGGCTCATTGATTTGGTCAACATGTCTATCGCACCAATCATTTGCAGCTTGTGACATTCCACAGACAAGAGGTCCCACAAGAATGAGCCCTACAAGAATTTCGTGCCCATGCTCGAAAACAGTTCCTCCTGATGATACCAACCCACAAAGAAAGGCCCAAATGGGGGGGAACCAGGTGATAGGCTTGAGCAACGTCAAAACGGCCCGAGGTTCAGGTGTATGGCGCGTCCAGGCGCGGGGAGATGTATCAGATGTATGCAACATAATTGTAATATTATATTTACAACTTATTTTGTGCAACTGTAAGTTTCATTGGTCATGTAAAGTTTATTGCTTGTTTGCAACGTCGATTGCATAGTAGATGCTTCGCAGGTGTGGAATATTCTTTGACAATGTTGTCAGTAGGATGAAAGTTTGTTGCATAGTGAGGTTAAGGTATGATTGATTTGTACACATGGACCACCCCGAATGGTCGCAAAGTATCTATTTTGTTGGAAGAGCTTTCAGTTCCCTACAATCCTATCGCCATTAATATTACAAAGGATGAGCAATTCACCCCAGAATTTCTATCTGTCAGCCCAAACAACAAGATCCCAGCTATCGTTGATCATGAAACAGGCATTCAGTTGATGGAATCAGGCGCCATCATGGTTTATCTTGCAGACAAGTATGAGCAATTTTTACCCAAAGAGCCCAAAGGGCGTGCTCAAGTTACTGAATGGCTCATGTGGCAGATGGGGGGTTGGGTCCCATGCTTGGCCAAGTGCATCATTTTGTAAAATTCAATGCTGGTAAGAGCGCTTATGCAGAAGAAAGATTTGGCAATGAAGCACGAAGACTATACCGGGTTCTCGATGAGCAACTGGCCCGTGGCCATGGTTTTATAGCGGGAGATTACTCCATTGCAGACATGGCATGTTGGCCTTGGATCTCTCGTTACGAGTGGCAAGGAATTGATTTGGCTGAATTTCCACATGTTAAAAGTTGGTATCAAAATATTCTGAAACGCCCTGCTGTTCAAAAAGGCTATCAAGTACCAAAAGATATGGGGCCAATTCCCGCAGGCTAACCCTTATGAGGAATTTAAAAGACGCTGGAGCGTGCTTTGTAAGGCTTGATGAAGATTTTCTGGTCCAACTTGTATCCGAAAATCTTCTATCATGTAGATTGCTTCAAGCCCTGCAAAGTTATAGCTGTGAAGAAGCTTTATGTTCATGGCCCAATCAGGCAGGTAGCTACCAGATGTAAACCACGCAACAAAGATCATCAGCCATAAGTGATACAAAACATATCGGTGCACAAAATTTTTCCTTAAAACTGAAAATAAATAAATGGTGCGACCCCAGGCGGAGCTAGGGCAAATAATACCCATATTGTTAGGCCTGTCAGCCATAGATGGGCGTAGGGTCGCTTTTTCCAAAAATCATAACCATAAATGACGGAATCTTTTGGTGGTATCATGGCTAGAAAAGCTCCCAAGATGGTCAATGCATAGATATACAATGGAAAATTAGGGAAGTTTCCAGCTGTCAACATGGCAGCATAATAATCAAAGGCTGTGGAAAGGTCAGGCGCGCGAAAAAGTATCCATAAGAGATTGACTGATAGGTATGTTGCCAAAACGCCAATCTGGGTTGATCTTGTAAGGGCGAGTAATACGCCATGTAAAAGACCCCAAATGACAAAGGTCCAATTCGCGCCATGCCAAAGTCCTGCCAACATCATGGCAAAAATAAGATGGGACGCTGTTCTCACGGCGCTGTGATGTGACCCGCCCATGGGAATATAGATATAATCTCTAATAAACCGAGACAACGTCATGTGCCAACGGCGCCAAAAATTCTGTTAAAGATTTTGCTGCATAAGGTGCTGAGAAATTCTGGGGCAGCCTATAGCCTAGCAACAAAAAGCAAAACCGATTGCCAAATCGGAATAACCAGAGAAGTCGCAAAAAATTTGAATGCCATAGGCAAACATGGCAATCCATGCTTCCCACATTCCTTGTGGACCTACTTGCCAAATCGGATCAACGACATTTTGTGCGAGATAATTTGCAATAATAAGTTTTTTCAAAAGCCCAAGGAGAATAAGTTCTCCCGCACGCATGATGTCCTTGGAGCATAAGGTAGGATACCCTCTCAGTTGTGGTATCAATTCATGGGCACGGACAATAGGTCCTGCAACCAGTTGAGGAAAAAAGCTTAAAAAAGCACTTGTTTCCAAAAGGGAAGGGCGCACAGATTTTGTTGGATTGGTCTCGTCTATAATAAAAATGCCCTGGAAGATATAAAAAGAAATGCCAACGGGTAAAATGATATCTGTAATTGTGCTTCTTGAAACAAACCAAATGGTGCAAACAGGCGCGCAAATTCATAGGAGAAAAAATTCAAAATATTTGAAAAAACCTAAGATAAGTACCAATGCCGTGATGCAAAATATTCTTATATGCCGGGAATTTGGTCCATAGTGCGCGCCTATCCAGCTCATGATTGAACAGCAGGCGATGAGTGCACAAAAACGAATATCCCAAGCCGCATAGAATATGTATGGGGCAGTTAATATATAGCCAAGCCGCGCTGTTTGAAAATGCAATGCTCCAAAATAGGGTAAGCACCACGAGAAAAAAGAGAAAAAATGACAATGTAGGGAACAGCATAAAAAGTTCCAGTCTAGGATAATTAAGGTTATTGCCATTAACCGCGCATCAAACCGCCAGCTCTCTGAACGTAAAATGATTTTTGTTTTAGCCTCTTTAAGATAACGTCGCCAACATCTTTATACCCTCTTATGTTAAAATGTGATCCATCTTTGCTGCGGATGCGTATGGGGATGTTGTTTTCGATAATATCATATTGGAAATTCCCCTCCTGATCTCCGTACCGACCACGAAGGGGAAGGTAATCTACCCCATTATCACGCATGACACGCTGATAGATCTTTTCAACAAAGCGTAAATGCTGGTCTCGGTCGGCATCTTTATCAGGTGCTGGCCCCAACCATAGAACACAATAAAACCCTTTTCTTGGACGATTTGTATGATGTCTCGAACTCTTTTTTCATAAGTTCGTGACCAATCGGGAGAACGCAATCGGGCAGAAAGTCCTGGTATTGGTTTGTCATCATTCGCACCAAAGTGAAAAACCAAACAGTCATCTTGGTTTTTGGGAAGGTTGTTGCCCAAATAGCTTGGCCAATCAAAAAAGTCATGACGCGCCAACCCGGAAGACTGTTTGCCTTCATCGATCGTAATAAGGGGTGTTTCTTGTTTGCGTACCGCTATTTTGAAACCCAACGCATAGCCTTGTGCAAGTGAATCTCCCAAAAACACGACTTGCCTATTTTGTTTTATTGGAACGTCTTGGACAGAAAAATCTTCAAATTCAGATGGCTTTTTCATAGGCAACCTGGGGTTGGATAGATAAGCAAGTTGCCATGCAGGTATTTCTTCTTCTGGCGGCAATTGCCTCAGCATAGCTTCATTTGCCACAGGCGCACATCCTGCCAACATAGCGGTCACAAGTAAGGACTTAATTGTTGCTGAGAAGCGTTGAGGCAATAAAATCATAACCAAACCGAGTAAAATGTATTCTGTCCTTATAGCGTAATTTTATCTTAGATCCATCTGTTTGGGTAAGGTATAAACGAAAACGACCATCATCTGTAAGCAAATTATTGAGACGATGATAAACGAGTTTGTCCGCCACAATTGTCTCTTGTAAATTCCGGATAAGGTTATGAGTTCGGGTGGTTTCCCAGTCTCGGTCAGTGATGGGAAGTTCAATCCAATGAACAGCGATGGGAAGTTGTTGTAATCCGATAACAAAACTTTTTAGCTTGTCCTCATAGGTTCTTACCCAATCTGGTGTCCCAGGCGCACGAAATCTCCCATCAATGCGCACGGGTTGAAGGTCATTTGTGCCCATGAGTAAAAAAATTGCTGTTTGTTCGAAATGGTTTGGGGGTATTTGTTCTTCAATTCGCTTAAGCCAATCCTCAGCATTTGTTTGAAGCAGTCCATCCGAGATAGCGGTTAAGTTGTAGAATACCACACAATCACGGAACATTCGTGACATGCCCCCGAATATGCCATCTGCCAGAGAGTCACCAACAACAATGACCTTCTCATATTTTACATGTTGGCAACCAGTTTCTCCGCTCGATGCAAAGGAGGTCTGTGAAAACAACAAGAACATGCCAAAGCAACAGGCAATGATGAGAAGCCGCACTGCAAATTTTCGGGGACGTTCATCACTCCACAACATGCCCATGGTTATACGTTTGCCCTACTCATTTTGTCGGCCCTCAAATGCCTGATTGAACATTAATGTAGAATAATTTTACGTCATGAGTGTTTGAAAAACTGACGTGTAAAACCAAAACCCTTTTAACGTTCGTTAATCGCCCATCCCCATCAATGATGAGTGTTTGTCCTGTCGTCCATGCACCCGCACGACTTGCCAAATATATCGCTGCACCAGCTATATCATCAGGAGACCAAGTCGCCCCAGTGCGTACAGAATCAGCCACAACTTTAGCGCGTTCAGGCTCCTCCCCATTAAAAGCTTTTGCGAAATCTGTTTTTACGACCGCTGGTGCAATACCATTCACACGAATGTTATCTTTGCCATAGGCTACAGCAAGATTTCGAACCAACTGAGTATCCGCAGCCTTCGTCACAGCATACATACCTAAATTGCGAGAGCCTTTGAACGCTGCAATAGAGGAAATAATAACAATAGCGCCATCTTTTTGAGCCTGCATATGGGGCAAACAAGCCTTGGCAAGCTTCATATTCGAGCGAATATTGACTTGGACTGTTTTGTCAAAAACATCGTCAGGGGTATCCAAAAAGGGGCCAAAATATGGATTCACAGCGGCATTGCAAACCAAAATATCTACACCACCCAAAGTATCGTTTATCTGTTGAACAAGTTTCTGGATTTGGTCCTCGTGGGATATATTTGCAGGTATTGGGGTAGCCAAACCACCTTGCTGTTGGATTTGAGAAGCTACCTCGCGGCATGCATCTTCTTTTCGGCTTGAAATAATAACATGGGCGCCAGATTGGGCCATATGCTCCGCAATCGCTTTGCCAATACCCTTTGTTGAACCTGTAATAAGCGCGGTTTTACCCGTTAAATCAAATAAGGGACTCATCATAATGCCACCAATTGTTTCCCAAAATTTTTACCTTGCAACAGTCCTAAAAAAGCATCAGGAGACTGCGCTATGCCTTGTGCAATGTCTTCTTTATAAATCAGTTGTTTGCTGTTGATATACCCAAGAACTTCCTCATGAAACCGTGGGAAATGATCATAATGGTTTGAGATGATAAATCCATTAATTGAAAGCTGGTTGACTAAGATGCTTCTCCAGATTTTTGGAAGTCTATCAATACCCGTCATGCCTCCTAAGCCAAGTCCGCCAAGGTTATAAAATGATATCATGCCACAGACAGGAACCCGACCACCGCGGTTCATGAGGCCCATGGCTGCTTCCATTGTCACGCCACCAACATTTTCATAATAAATATCAATGCCATGGGGACAAGCATCTGAAAGAGCTTTATGCATCTCATCAGCATTTTTCATTTGGCGATGATCTATGCAGGCATCAAAACCAAGTTGCTCCGTCACAAAAGCACATTTTCAGGGCCTCCAGCTACCCCACAACATGAAGGCCATAGATTTTGCCAATTGTCCGACCATGGAACCAACGGCACCACTGGCAGCGCCAACCACGAGTGTTTCTCCCTTTTGTGGACGGCCATGAATATTTAGACCAAACCAACCGGTAAATCCTGGCATACCCAATACACCCAAAGACGTTGAAATAGGGGCATCATCTGGATTAATCCGTCGAATTTTTTCAGCTGGGAGTACGCCATGAGTGGTCCATCCAAAACGACCTACAACCATTTCTCCTTCATGAAAATGACTGCTGCGAGATGTGACAATTGTCCCTACACCCTCTGCCTCCATGGTTTCGTTGATGCCCACTGGCTTGGCATAAGATTTTGTATCATCCATGCGTCCACGCATGTAGGGGTCTAGCGAAAAATAATGCATTTTCACCAACACTTCACCATCAGCACATTCGGGTAAAGGCGTTGTTTCTAGTGCAAAATTTTCCAAGGTAGGGATGCCGTTTGGTCTGCTTGCGAGTACAATATGTTGCCGTTCTTGCATGGATTGTCCTTAGATGGTTTCATTCATGAACTTTGACGGCATGATGGATTGTTCCATAGAGTTTGGCAATAATGATGGGGGTGACAAAAAATCATGTATATGCCCGGGAGATGGAAATGACGACAGAGATAGAATGGACCAATTTGCAAAGCCGAAAAGGCGAAGAGTTGGGGATATCAGAATGGATTTGTGTTGATCAAAAACGTATTGATGGGTTCGCTCACGTGACGGAAGATCATCAATTCATTCATGTGGACCCTGAGCGTGCCGCGCAGGAAACAGCTTTCGGAGGAACGATTGCACATGGTTTCCTAACATTATCTTTGCTTCCCTGGATGGGGGCTCAATGTTTGCCAAGATTGCGTCACACCCGGATGGGTATAAATTATGGCTTTGAAAAAATTCGTTTTTTAGCCCCTGTAAAGGTAAATTCTTTCATTCGTGGTCGGTTTGTTTTACGCAATATAGAAGAGCGTCATCCTGGTGAAATCACGATGTTTTGGGAAGTGACCGTAGAAATACAAGGCCAAGATAAACCTGCTCTTTTTGCCGAGTGGCTTAACCGAAGATATTTAGAGAATTGATAAATACTCTATCGAAAAGACGAGAATCTTGAGCGTGATATATGAAGCCAAATCCAACTGATGCTTGATTGTATAAAGGCGA